>NZ_JAWOUS010000016.1:0-131165 GCF_033339495.1 Vibrio sp. 2134-1 | reverse complement strand
TTATGCCATGTTCTGACGTTATCGCCTGCGAGTATTTCTTGCTCTTGTGCCTCTTGATAAACTGCCAACTCTTCTGGGGTGATGTAAAATGGTGAATATGCCAAGGGTTACTCCAGAGCTGTAGTTAGTTTAGACTTTGATTGTTCGATTTCAGACTCGGTTTGCCACTTGCCGTTGTAAAGGTACTCTCGCTCTGGGAGCGGGGCATTTGACGCCCTAAAATCAAATACCTCATCGGTTTGGTATTCTCTACTACAAACAGGAATACTAAAAAGCCTTGATTCTGGCTTTGCTTCAAACAGCTTTTTATGGTCATCAACCTCTGTACAATTCAGTTTGTAGACCTTTGACAGTTGCGCGACCATGGATTCTAAATCCGCTTCAGTTTTAAAGAAAACGTAACAATCGAATCGATCTTGTGAGCGAAAGACAATCTTTTGAGCAGTATCTTGGTATTCGCACCTGTCATACTTAAAATAGAATTGGAGTACTTTTCTTTTCTTATTGTAATCAGCAAAAAGCCAATCTTCTCGCTCTCCAACTCTCACTTCTGTTGGTTCATCAGGCTGGCGTTTTAACATACCAAATGAAAGCAAAATGAAGGCACCTGCTCCCGCTAATGCCATTGGACCAACCAGTGCTACCATAACCAAACACACCACTGTACCTATCCAGCCAACGGCTTGCGTAGCGGTATTTACCCACTTAGGCATATTGCGACGCTTTCTCATCACAAAGCCTTTGCTAGAAAAAATATAGTCATAGCGATAATCGAGGCCAAACAATAGGTAGCTGAGTCCGTACCCCATTATTAGCACACTAACAGCAACATACCCCATCATAGGGTCTTGGCCTAAGGTATACCAAAATAAGAAAAGAACCACTGACATGATGGCAATTGGAACTAAGCTGTCAAATATATATGAAAAACGATTCGCTTCCTCGATATCATATTTACGCCATGTTGTTAAATTGTCTCCTGAGAGGATCTCTTGCTCTTGCGCCTCTTGATAAACCGCCAACTCTTCTGGGGTGATATAAAATGGTGAATATGCCAAGGGTTACTCCTTGGCTAAAATTGAAGATATATATTCTAAATCAGGTAATGGAGCGTTTGATGTTCGTAACGTTCCCACTGCTTCTAACGGGTAATGTGTCCCGCGGAATGGCGTTGTTTTGTATATTTCTGGAAGTTTCGAGAAATCGAATAAGTCTTTCGCTTTTGGGACTTCTTTACAATCCAGTTCAAACTCTTGATTAAGCATGTTTAAGGTTTCCTCTAATTGCTTTGGTGAAGAGACGAATAGATAGGAACTTCCAATAGAGTGGTATCTTGTTACCGTTGTTTTAGCAGTGTCTTGGTACGAGCAGTCATCGTGTTTATGAAATAGTTCGATTACTTTTCTATTTTTGCAGTATTCACAACAAAGCCAATTTTCACGGAGAGCCACAAGTACTTCAGTCTCCTCATTTTGTTGTCGCTTTAGCATTCGAAACGAAACCAGTATAAACCCCCCGGCTCCGACAAGAACCACAGGTCCGGCAAACGTAACCATCAATATACATACAATAGCTCCAATCCAGCCCATGACTTGAGTTGCAGAGTTTACCCAATTCGGTAAATTACGTCGTTTTTTTATAACCAACCCGCGATCGGACAAGGTGTAATCATAACGATTGTCCAACCCAAATGTCAGATAAGATACACCAGACATGATTATCGTCAGACCCGATAAAATGTAAGTTAAGATCATGTCGCTGTTGTCATGTAGGAAATAGGTAAGGAAAAATAATGGACTGACAGCGGCTATAGCAATCGATAGGTATAAGTATCGAAAAGGCTCTTCAATATCGTGCTTGTGCCAGATTGTTAGATTCATCCCCTTTAGAATTTGTTGCTCTTGTTCTTCTTGGTAGGACGAAAATTCTTCTGGCGTGATGTAAAAAGGTAAATAAGCCAAGGGTTACTCCTGTAAGCTAAGTTCACTAGCATCTGAAGTTAATGAACTTCTGATCGTTGCTTGTTTAGTATTGTCTGAAATCGCCGTATAAGTTGCACGCTGTTTTGCATTATTTTGGAACCAGTACTTACGGCTTAATTCGTTTTTATCATCAAGGATGTATTCTATCTCAAATGCTAGATAGTTAGCTGAGTCTTTCATTGGTAGAGTCAATTTATAGACGCTTTGAGAATCTGATGAATCAGTTGAACTATCCAACGTTTCTAGATCTACTCCAGTGTACCAAGCTCCCGACTCCAGTCCTCCCTCTGTTACAGAAGTATTTGTCCTAAGCTTTATTCCATCTCTTGCTGCATTGGTAGGAACTTGGATATGTAACTCAATACCAAACAATTCTTGTTTTGCTGCTGGATACTGTGTTGTTGAATTCGGAACGGTACGCATCATTGGTATTTGGCAGATTAAAGGTTTATCCATTATGGTTTTTAACTTAAAAAGAGCCTCTTGTACCAAAGAAGAATTATGCTTTTCTCTCTCTACCAAGCTTGAGGATTGACTCCAACGTGCTTTATTCGAGTGATGCCCCCAAGGAAGTTTATCTAACCATTTTTGATAATCGTCTTGTTTAAGTTTACTCATTATATGGTTACTAAGAAGGTAAACCGTAGTGAGGCCCATAATGGCAAACATGATCGGACCTCCAAACAGGATATTTGCCGACCAAACCCCGGTTAATCCACCGATAGCTTGAAATCCACCGATAAGTGTCAATCCAAATAAAGATGCAAAATTGAAGTACTCCACAACTCTAGCTGTTCCATGAAGGTTGTCTATTTTCTGCCAAGAGCGATAGGCTTCTATACCTGAAGCTAGGGTGCCTAGCATTCCCGTAATCGCCAACCATTTATTAAATATTGCTAAATCGGCAGAAGGTAGTGCTCGTATTCTAGGGTTTCTTGATGTCTGAATCGCTTTCAGGGCAGTTTTTCTAAGTTCACTGTTTCCTTGTACACGATTCCACAGCTTACCTGTACGAATACCCGTCCAAGCGTTGACTGTATAAAAAAGCTTTTGTTGGATATCCAAAAATTCATCTGAGGACATTAATCCAGTGTCTTGAATACTGCTCATGGCATCACCAAGCGCGATGCAGTTAAATACTAATGCCATAAAGCCTAGACCACCGGCATTCTCGAACAGTTTATTCAAATCATCGAGCTTATTCATAGCGATCCCAGTTCTAAGCTCGACGGTTCTTTGCGGTAGATCATCGGGTAATTCAATATACTGTGGGTACTCCAATGTAGCCACAGCGAGTGCCTTCTTAATTCTCTTTTTATTTTTTAAAGCTGTTGTGTATTTAGAGTCAGCTTTGCGGTTGTTTTTCTGGAAGTCAGCAATGACCGCATCGTTTTTCTTGAGCTCACTTAGGTAATCATTTACGCGTGTTTTCCATTTTTCAAAATCGCGAGCGTAGCTTTCATTTACAGTCACCGGCATATTGTGTGCCATATGCTCTGCAATAACGGCAAACAAATAATAGCTCTGACGGTTCAGAGGTTTAGCGAAAACAGGCATCAGTAAAATCGATGCTTGTGAAGTCATGCTAACGCCAAACTCTACAACGCCTTTTGCAAGTGCACCTATTGCAGATTTAAAGATAATGTCCAGCTCTTGGAAACCTTTGGCGATATCCTTGAGAAAGTCCGTTTCCGCAGTGTTTGGGTTGGAAACAAAATCCATGATCTTAGAGTACATGCTCACACGGTTGCTGGTAGCCGAGATCCGGTCCATCAACTGATTATCAGCATCAGAATTTTCTGAGGTGATCGACTGTTCATTCTGCGCCTCAGTAATATTCTTCTCCATCACTTTAAATAAACTACGACTAAACCCAGAGGCATAGAGAGCAAGTAAACTGGTTGGTTTTTCCCATTGGCTTTCAGCCCACTGTCGGTCTTCTTCTTGTATCACCAAAGTAAATGACTCAACCGCTTGCTTGTGCAGTTGATACAAGCTGTACTGTGTGTCTTCGCTGTATAGGTCGAAGGTTCTTTCGAGATGATGCGGCGTTAAGGACTCCATTACTGCGATAAAGTCGCGTTTGACCGAGACAACTTGGGCTAGCATGGTTTCTTTTTGTTCTGACAGCTCTTGCATTTCGCTCAGCATTTGTTTCCAGTTGAGTTGCTTACGCCAACGCTCAGTCGCTATCCATTGCTCGTATTTACCAAATCGGTTTGCTGAAATGCCATATTTCTTCTGTATGGCCCCTGCTATTTCTGAAGTGGATTTTTGGTAATCATCGATAGCTTGCTGGGAAAATGAAGATGGCATTCCTTTGATGATAGCTGCTTGAGATTCACTGGTAAGGTCAACCATTGCTGAGTTGTCATAGTAATCCGCCATGTCCATATAGAATTCAAGCTCTTGGTTTTTGCGCTTTACTCCTGTGGGCATGTCTATATTGTCACTTGCCCCGAACATACACAGTTGCATGGCGGTCTGCATCAAGTTCCACTGGTTTGAAAACTGGTCAGTGAAAAGGCGGTAAGGGCTTGCGGCACCAACAAAATGCAGTGACATATCTTGAATGTCTGCGGCGTAATCTTTTATCGCGACGAAGTAGCCTGATTCTTCTTCTGGAATCGCAGAGGTTAAATCGCTTTCGACTGCGACAGGTTTAAAGACAGAACCATCTTCATCTGCTTTGGTGGCGATGCCAGAATCCGCAAAGCGACCATCATCGACGGCAGAAGATTCAATATCAGCGACTTGGGTTAACTTATCTATTGGTGCAATGTTGTGTTGATTCTCGTTTGAGGAGAGAACAATGGTTTGCATGCGATCGATATGATTACTCGGATTGTTAAGTACGCGCATGAACGTGTGCCATGTCCACCGGTGCTCAGAGAAGCAAATCGATAGTACGCTTCCGTTGACGTAAGTAAGGAAGGGCTTTGCATCTTGTGGTGTCCCACGCTGCTCTGATTTTGGGCTTTCTGATTCTCCCAACTTATAGAGCGTGAATTGCGTTCCTTTGATTTCGTATTCGTCTAAGCTTTTGTTGATTGCATCATAGACATACAGCCAACCGTCGCGCAGTTGACGCAGGGTGTAACCAACGGTATTGAGTTTGGCTGGGCCTTGGCCTTTCCATTCTTCAGGCAAACCAAAAGGCTGTGTCTCTTCTGTTTCTAGCTGATCGATGGCATAGCGGACTGGGATAAAGTGCGCAGGTGATGCTTCCGTTGCTTCTTTCTCAGTTTTTAAATTGAGAGGCTCTGGTTCAGACGGCGGTGGCGGATCGATTTTTTTTGTTTCTCCCTCCCAAAACATACTGCGCTCTGGGGGTGAGCCAGCAAGATCATCAGATTCCGTGGTTGGAACGATATTCAGCGATTTCAGTGTACCATCGCTTTCAAATGCCTGAACGGCCTCCTCATAGGTATAGCTGTTGTCATACCAGAACATAGAAGTTTTTGGGGGAAGTGGATTATTCATCGTTAGCCCATGTTTAAGAGTTTTACTCTGTTACGCAAATATCGCACCAAAATAAAGCAATTAAAAATCAATGAGTTAGATTTTTATGGTTTTGCGTCAATCAAATAATTGTTTGTTTTTCCAATAAGTTGGTTGGTGTTTACCATTTTTTGTATTGATTGAATCAAAGTTTGAGTTGTGAGTGATGCCTCAATGAGCCGACAAAACAAAAGGGCTCCAGAGTTACCTCTGGAGCCCTTTCTAGTATCTAAGTGCTAAAGAGTTAGCGACGCTTTGGTTTACGTTGACCAGTTGGTTTGCCTTGTGCTTGTGGGCGACCTTGGCCTTGCGGCTTGCTACCTGCCGGGCGGTTTGCACCGTTGCCGCTAGGACGTTGGCCGTTGCTTGCAGGGCGTTGACCACCTGTAGCTTTACCCGAACCGTTACGGTTGCCAGATGGTTTACCATCTTTTGAACCGCCTTCAGAGCGTTTGTTCAAATGACCACCGAAGCCTGGTTGGTTTTTGGTATGTTTGGTTGCAAAGCGGTTTGCCCCGTGACGACCAGATTTACGACGTTGCGCAGGTGTTTGTGCTTCAATGTCTTCTGCAGGAACGAGACAGCCTTGTTTGTCACCAATCAAATGTTTTTTACCCATACTGACTAGGGCTTCACGGATCATTGGCCAGTTTGCTGGATCGTGATAACGCAACAGCGCTTTATGCAGGCGACGTTGACGTTCACCTTTTGCTACAGGTACATCTTCACGTTTTTTGTACTTCACGCGTTTCAGAGGGTTTGTCTCTGAGTAGTACATCGACGTTGCGTTACACATTGGCGAAGGGTAGAAGTTTTGTACTTGGTCACATTCGAAGTTGTTCTTTTTCAGCCACAGAGCAAGGTTCAGCATGTCTTCGTCTTCTGTGCCTGGGTGCGCAGAGATAAAATAAGGGATTAAGTACTGCTTCTTGCCTGCTTCTGCACTGTATTTCTCGAACATCTCTTTAAAGCGATCGTACGTACCCATGCCTGGCTTCATCATCAGATCAAGAGGACCTTTCTCTGTATGTTCCGGTGCAATCTTCAAGTAACCGCCTACGTGGTGAGTCACGAGCTCTTTCACGTATTCTGGTGATTCAATCGCAAGGTCGTAACGTACGCCAGATGCAACCATCACTTTCTTCACGCCTTCAACTTTACGCGCTTCACGGTATAAATCGATCGTGTGTTTGTGGTCTGTGTTTAGCTTGTTACAGATGCCCGGGAATACACAAGAAGGACGACGACAGTTCGCTTCCGCTTTTGGATCTTTACAGCCCAGGCGGTACATGTTTGCAGTCGGGCCACCAAGATCGGAAATTGTGCCAGTAAAGCCTGGAACTTTGTCGCGAATTTCTTCAATCTCGTTGATGATAGACTCTTTCGAACGGTTTTGAATGATTCGACCTTCATGCTCGGTAATCGAACAGAAAGAACAGCCACCAAAGCAACCACGCATGATGTTTACAGACGTCTTGATCATGTCGTACGCAGGAATTTTTGCTTTGCCGTACATAGGGTGAGGGACACGCGCGTAAGGCAGGCCAAACACAAAGTCCATCTCTTCGGTCGTCAATGGAATTGGAGCTTGGTTTACCCAAAGTTCACGATCACCATGGCTTTGAAGTAACGCTCGACCAGAGTACGGGTTCGTTTCTAAATGCAATACACGGCTTGCATGTGCATAAAGAATGCGATCGTTTCTTAGCTTTTCAAACGAAGGTAAACGGACCGCAGTCGTCGCAGCATCGTGGCGTGATGGGCGAATCGTGATTGGTTGTGCAACTGGCTCGTCTTTTTTAGTTTCACACTGAGTTTCTACTTCGTATGGGTTCTTTGGTACGAACGCTTCTTTACGAGGTTTTTCAATGCGAGAAGAATCAATAACCGTGTAGCCTTCTGGCGCCGCTGGCAAGTTCACAGCAGTACCACGAATATTGGTCATGGTGCTGATGTCTTCGCCGTTTGCGATGCGATGTGCTACTTCGACAAGTGCGCGTTCTGCGTTACCAAAAAGTAGGATGTCTGCTTTTGCATCAAATAGTACCGAACGGCGAACTTTATCTGACCAGTAATCGTAGTGCGCAACACGGCGTAGGCTGGCTTCGATACCACCTAAAACAATAGGTACTTCTTTGTAAGCTTCACGACAACGCTGAGAGTAAACCAAAGTCGCGCGGTCTGGGCGTTTGCCACCTTCGTTATTTGGTGTGTACGCGTCATCGTGACGAAGCTTTTTATCCGCGGTGTAACGGTTGATCATGGAGTCCATGTTACCCGCAGTGATCCCGAAGAACAGATTTGGCTTACCAAGTTGCATGAACGCATCTTTATTTTGCCATTCTGGTTGAGCAATGATACCGACACGGAAACCTTGTGCTTCTAGCAGGCGGCCAATGATAGCCATACCAAAGCTTGGGTGATCCACATAAGCGTCACCGGTTACAATGATAATGTCACAGCTATCCCATCCTAGGGCATCCATTTCTTTGCGACTGGTCGGCAAGAAAGGTGCCGTACCAAAACACTCTGCCCAGTATTTTTTGTACTCATGAATAGGAGTGATGTTATTGGTCATATTTTGCTCTCTGTTCCAGGGAGCGCGAATTATAGCGATTTGATTATCAGGTATCTATAACAAACTCATCTATTCCAGCTTAGTTCATCGAGTTTTATTTGGTTTGTAAAAATATCAATGCTCTATCGGCGATTTTCTGTCTAATTTCACCTTGAAAGCCTCATGGTTATAGATCGGTTCATGAAAAATGTCGCAATCTTAATACAAAGTATAAGCAATGGTGTGCTTATATGGGGTAAAGCCTATAATCAAATTAGTGCATATTAAATGCAAAAGGCTGAGCTGCTCTGGAAATAGTTCTAAGTCGATAGGCTTATCGTTGACACAATCCATCTATAAAGAGGATCGGCAGGTCCCAACTGGAATGTCGCGAATTGACTGTGAATTTTGAGCCTTGGGCTAATTACAAAAAAAGGGGCTAGGGTATGAGTGAATCTACGACAACAGTGCATCCAAAAATGCAAACGACTTCCAGTCTAACTCCTGTTATAGAGTGGTCTTACGATATTGATACTCGCGAGTTCGAATGTGATCAGCAAGGAATGGCAAAGGCATTTGGGATAAGTACGCCAGTAACCAGCCTAAATAACTTGTTTGATCATATGCTGATGGGGCAACAAGAAACGCTAAAACAACGAATTCTAGAAGTGGAACTCTTTGGCGGACGGGGGCGGTTTTCTTGTTGCATGATGCTAAAAAACGTTAACTTAGTGCACGTTACTATTAGTTTTGAAAGGCTCAATAAGCGCATTATCCAAGGCACTATCATTCCACAATTAACAATCACTGGTTGCGAGGAGTTAGCGAAAATCCTCGAAACGATTTTTGATTTGCCAAATGTAGGCGTTTTAGTTGCCGATGAAGATACGCGCATCTTAGGTTGTAACCGTGCCTTTGAGTTACAAATGGGCTATCAAAACCGAGATCTGGTTGGGCTTAAAACTCATATATTCAGTACCTCTCACCATAGCCAAGCGTTTTATGATCAGCTGTGGCAGCAAATTAATGATGAAGGATGTTGGTGTGGTAACTTGCTGAGCAAAACAGCAAACGGTAGCAACCAAGCTCATCATCTTTGTATTTACCGACTTACGTTTCACTCTGGACGAGTTCTTTATCTCGGATTTTCTACGGATATTTCTGCTTCGTTGTTGTGGATGAAAAATCGTTGTGAACAACAGCATGATTGGGCTGCCTTTTTACCGACGAGGAAAGAATTTGAACTCCAATTAGCTACCTTAGCGAATGAAAGCAGAAATAAAGAACTCAACATTGTTATGACACTAAGACCCAAGTTTTCGGAGAGATACTTGCTTGAACAGCAATTAGGTTTTGCAGATTTTATTATGCGAAGTCGCTACACCAGTATTGCGGGGCAGTTATCTCGGGATGTGTTTGTCGTATGCTTGCAGACCCCTCATTGTCAATGGTTGAGCCCGGTTCGTTTGATCCAAATTGCCATGAAAGGGTTCTTTAATGAGCTTAGAAATGAAATGGGCACAAAAATGCATGCCACTATCGTTAAAGGCCAAACTGGTGTGTCAATCCTTGGCTATGATACGAACCGACCAAGACAAGCGCTAGCACATGCAGCGCAAGCGATGTTGTCCTCTATTTCCGGTGAAGGCAGCTATTTCAACTTTTACGACAGTGAACTTCACTCTGAATTAGTGAAGCGCCAACATCTCGAGGCGTTTTTGGAGGCACAAATAAAGAGTGGGCTAGTGGACGTTTACTTTCAACCGATTATCGATGTTCAAACCGGAAGCGTGGTTAAGTTCGAGGCTCTCGCACGCTTCTATGATGAAAATGATGCGTATTGTACGCAAAAGATGATCGCTATTATTGAAGATCTAGAACTCATAGCGGCACTTGATGATGTGGTCTGCCAAGCTGCGTTGAAGCACTTTCCGCGCTTACATGAAATTTATGGCGAGGAAGTGGGCGTGACCATCAATCGCTCCCTCAATACGAAATTGGATTCTCTTCAGATCCTTCAGCGGTCGCATGATTTGATTAAAGCCAGTGGTGTAGACCCTAAGCGAGTAACTATCGAGCTAACAGAAACCGCGTATTTTGAACAAGATGAGGAGCATACTCGAGCTCTAGAGGAAGTGCGGAAAGAGGGCATTGAGATCGCGATTGATGACTTCGGTACTGGGTATTCTTCTTTTTCTTATCTAGAAAAAGGGCAGTTTGATTTACTGAAAATAGACCGAAAATTCATCAAGAACATTCATAAAGGGAGCACCAGCTATAACATTGTGAAAATGGTCACCGAGCTTGCACAGCAAATGAATGTAAAAGTGGTTGCTGAAGGCGTGGAATCTAAGCAAGAACTTCAAGTATTGGCAGAAATCGGTGTCGATTACATGCAGGGCTTTCTATTTTCTGCTGCCGTGCCTGTCGATTTGATGGATAAAGCGGACAGTTATGAGCATCTGTTCTCTGACATCGCGATTGAGTCTAAGCAAAGTGATGTGTTGCAATCTTTGAGCCATGAACAAGTCAGGTCTATGGACCCTGGAGAACCGCTCTCCTTGGCAGTGGAGTACATGAATTTGAATCCAAGCTTGCCTTTAGTTGTTCTCAATGAAAATCGTTGTGTTGGGTTAATTACGAAAGAGACGGTGAATTTACACCTAACGCCCTCGATGGGCACAGAGCGAGAAACTGAACGAGAAAGCAGAATTTGGAAACGTCCTGTTAATCAGATAATGAGCACCGAATTTGTGTTGGTTGATGAGGATTTACCTGTCTCTGTTATTCGAGAGTTGGTTAAAACCGGCATTCGTTTCCCTTGGGTATTGTGTAATACCAAAGAAGAGTACCGTGGAGTTTTAACGCAGGAAGACGCGTTGAAGTATCTTGCTTCTCTGTGAATAAAATTGTCTTACCGTTTTAGCTCATTTGGGGGCCGACTTTCGGTGGTTTGGCGATAGTTGATTTGATATTATCGCCCCCCAAAATGACTTTTGAGCGTGCATTCAACATGATTCAACAATTGCTGGTTACTTTCCCTCCGATGCTATTTGGCGCACAAGCGCTACTGACTTTGCTTCTAATCAAGGGCGATATTTGTCCTGGTCAGCGAGGACGTCTTCATAAAATGTTGCCTGCAGTAGCTGTATTGTGGCTCGCTGTTGCGTCACTTCGCATTGAAGCATTTATGATCGTGTTTGCTATTTTCTACTTCTATTCTCAGGTTCAAACCAAGAAAACGCGTGAAAAAGGGCCACTATGGGCGATGCATTTAGCGAATGGTTTGGCCTTTGCGTATGTGAGTATTCAAGTATTTGAGCAATCAAGCTGGCCAGCATCGATAGCGATGGCGCTAATGATATTTTTCCTTGGGGCGTCATTTTCTCAATTGCTGCTTACGATAGCTCGCAGCAGATTACAGGCATTTCACCGTATTTTACCAGTTACGGGCATTGTGTCTGGAATGCTATTAGTCATCGCAACGTTGTTTGCTTCTTACCAGTTAAATGAAGCCACACTAAACGCTGCGACACAGCCGATCTTGCTGTCTTTAGCTATGCTAATTTCTTCAATTATTGTGTGGTGTTGGCATATTTTTACGCATAAGAAACCAGAAAAGGTGCAACTGAGCGTTGCCTTGTTTCTAGCACTCGCGTCGATGACGAGCCTGCAAGGTTTATTCTCTCTCGCGGCTTAACCTCTATTCTAAAGACAAAGCTAGACAGCTTATATCCAAGTGCTTTCTTGGTGCTTGGGTATAAGGTGATCACGTTTTAGATCGCACTCACTTTAAATTCGCGTGATTACTACTACGCTTGTTTATATACCTTGTCGAAGAGGAGAGTCGCGATGGATTTAAGCAATGTAGGTAATCTGGACAGCACTATTTTGCTAGGTATCGTCAACGAAAAGCTACGTTTAGAGTGCGACAGTTTTGACGAGTTAGTATCAGTGTATGAGATGGATGTAGAGTCTGTAGTCGGCAAGCTTGATATGCTCGGTTATCAGTACGATCCATTGACTAACCAATTTAAAGCATATCAACGCTAAGCCTTTCATAACCCAAATCTTTTAAGCCACCTTGATTCCGTCAAGGTGGCTTTTACATTGTAGCCTCGCGGTTGCGAAAAAAGCTTGTAAGTAACGCTTCTCTTTCTCTGAGTGACGCGTTGCTGCAAACAAGCGACGCCATAAGCCTTGGCCGAAAGGTTTACTGGTAATAAGACCTTGGCGAGAAAATTCAGAAATCGCCCAATTGGGTAGTGCCGCCACCCCCAATCCAGCAGAGACCATCTGAACTAACATGAGAGTGTTGTCGGCTTGCTTCCATTTCGCAGGTTCTATTCCTGCTGGCTGAAGAAAGTGTTTTACGACGTCTAGCCTTTGTTTTTGAACAGGATAAGAGAGCATGGTTTGATCTGCGAGATCTTGCGGATCAATAATTTCTTTTTCCGCCAATGGGTGGTTGGTTGCGGTAATTAAACGCATTTCAAAGTCGAATAGAGGCTCGTAGTGGACTTCGGATCGAGGTTGGATATCGGAAGTAATAACAAGATCGAGTTCGCCTGCCAATAGAGCTGGGAGTGGTTCAAAGCCAAAACCAGAGGAAAAGTCCAATGTTACGCTTGGCCAAGCAAGTTGGTACTCCCTAAGTGCAGGCATTAGCCATTGGAAGCAAGAGTGACATTCAATGGCCATATGTAATCGGCCATTGACGTCCTCTTTCAAGCTCGCTAAATCATTTTCTGCTCTTGCGAGTTTCGGAAGGATATCTTCTGCAAGACGCAATAGGATTTCTCCCTCTGAAGTGAACTTCACCGGGCGAGTCTTTCTCAGGAACAGTTGCCCTCCAATTCGCGCCTCCAAATCTTTGATCTGATGAGACAGTGCCGACTGAGTGAGATGCAAAGCGGTCGCTGTCGCCGTTAGAGAGCCAGTGTCTCGAAGCGAAGTGAGTGTCCGCAAATGTTTTAGCTCTATCATGAATTCCTTTCATCCTTTGTTGCTCGCTATGAACAGAATAGCAATCGTGTAAATAACTTAACGACAAAAAATGGATATGTAAACGTCTAGACGTCTATTTGTTGTTTTTATTTGCGAATCATGTCGCTTCATGATGAATTTTTTTAATAAACAAGTTGAATAAATGGACGTTGTTCTAATATCAGATGAGAGCGATAGTTTAGCCATCCAGACATCTCACTCTTTACCGAAAGATGCTCTGAACCAAGCAAATTGAACAAAATTGAGAAAGGAATAGGGACATGGCGACAACGACTCACATACTAGGTTATCCACGCATTGGTGAAAAAAGAGAATTAAAATTCGCTCAGGAGAAATACTGGCGAGGAGAAATTGATCAAGCTGAGCTTAAAAAGGTTGGGGCAGATCTACGCGCCAAAAACTGGCAAACACAAACGGATGCAGGTTTGAGTTTTGCCACCGCTGGCGACTTTGCTTGGTACGATCATGTACTGACGACCACGTTGCTATTGGGTCATGTGCCAAAGCGTCACGCTGATGGTTTCCCTAACCTGGATACGTTGTTTAAAGTGGGTCGCGGTCAATCTCAGGCGGGTTGCAGCTGTGCGGGCGCTGCGGCATCGGATATGACCAAATGGTTCAACACAAACTACCATTACATTGTCCCTGAGTTCAGCAAGGACGATACGTTTGAAGTGAGCTGGCCGCAACTGTTTGAAGAAGTCAACGAAGTGCTTCAAGCTGGCCACCAAGTGAAGCCTGTTTTGCTTGGCCCAGTCAGTTACCTTTACTTGGGCAAAGAGGTCGAAGAAGGGTTTGACCGCTTAACCCTTCTACCACGCTTACTTACTGCTTACCAAGCTATTTTGGCAAAGCTAGCAAGTCAAGGTGTGGAGTGGGTTCAGATTGATGAGCCAATTTTGTCACTGGATCTAGAAAGCAAATGGGCTGATTCGTTTAAGCTGGCCTACCAAGTGATTCGAAGCGATGTAAAAGTGCTGCTAACGACGTACTTTGACTCCGTAAGCGATACGCTAGACAAAATTGTAGAGCTACCGGTGGATGGTTTGCATATCGATTTATCTGCCGTCCCTCAGCAGCTTGACGATGTGGTTGCCAAGTTACCGGAGGGGTGGGTGCTTTCTGCTGGCGTTGTGAATGGTCGTAACGTGTGGCGTTCGGATTTAAGTGCCCAACTCGAGCGTCTACAGCCAGTCAAAGAGAAACTGGGCGACAAACTTTGGGTTGCCAGTTCATGTTCTCTTCTACATAGCCCTGTTGATTTAGCACTGGAAACAGAACTGAGCGAAGAAGTAAAAAGTTGGTTTGCCTTTGCAAAACAAAAAGTGGCAGAAGTCGCCTTGCTTGGCCGAGCGCTCGATGGTGATCAAAATGCGATTCGCGCTTGTGATACCTATAGCCAGCCAATCAAAGCGCGCAAGACAGCAACACATGTGAATAAGCCTCAAGTACAAGCGCGTATAAACAACATTACCTCGTCAATTGCCGAGCGCAGCGCACCTTATGCAGAGCGTGCCGCGCATCAAGCTGAAGTATTGGGCTTGCCTTTGTTGCCAACAACGACAATCGGCTCTTTTCCTCAAACGGGTGAAATCCGGGTGCAGCGCAGCGCTTATCGTACAGGTCAATTATCTGAGTCTGAATATATCCAAGCACTTAAAGGACATATTGCTGACGCAGTAAAACGTCAAGAGGCGCTCGACCTAGACGTGCTTGTTCACGGCGAAGCAGAGCGTAACGACATGGTGGAATACTTCGCTGAGAACTTGGCGGGTTTTCAAACGACCAAATTTGGTTGGGTACAGAGTTATGGTTCTCGCTGTGTGAAACCTGCCATTGTAGTTGCTGACATTGAACGTGAAAAACCGATCACAGTTGAATGGTCGACGTACGCACAATCGCTAACCAGCAAACAGATGAAAGGCATGTTGACTGGACCAGTAACGATTTTATGTTGGACGTTCCCACGTGAAGACATCACACGTCAAGAAATTGCGCAGCAACTTGCTTTGGCACTGCGTGATGAGGTGTCTGACCTGCAAGATGCAGGCATCAATATCATTCAAATTGATGAGCCAGCCATTCGAGAAGGTTTACCACTCAAAAAACGCGATCACAAAGCGTACTTAGAATGGGCCGTAAATGCGTTTAAGGTCTCTGCGGCAAGTGCAAAACCAGAAACTCAGATTCACACTCATATGTGTTACAGCGAGTTCAATGAAATCATTGATTCGGTTGCGGCACTCGATGCGGACGTCATTACCATTGAAACATCTCGCTCGAATATGGAGTTGCTGAAAGCATTTGAAGAGTTCAATTACCCGAACGAAATTGGCCCTGGTGTTTATGACATTCACTCACCAAACATTCCTACGGAAGAATGGATTGAAGGTTTAATCAAGAAAGCGGCAGAAAAAATTCCGGCTCAACGTTTGTGGGTAAACCCAGATTGTGGTCTGAAAACACGAAACTGGAAGGAGACAGAAGCCGCATTGGCAAATCTGGTTTCAGCGGCGAAGAAGCTCCGTGCTGAGCTGGCGTAACACATCGTTACAGCAAATAAAAACGGAGACTGTGGTCTCCGTTTTTCTATTCTTAATTGTTAACTTTCGTTTTCAGATTATCCAATAATAGCGAATCATCGTCTCATGCCGAAAGCAACAAAAATTACTGTAGCTACTTCACCTGAGTACAAGTCTGTGCGGAAACCAACTCATCTGCCATCAACTGACCGCGAGAATTACGTACCTTAATACGATACATCAAGCCCATATCAATTTGCTTGCGAACTTCTGGGTTGCTGCAGTAGGTATAGATACTGGTATTCAGTACTTGATTTAACGGCTTTGCACCGAGTGCGCCATCGTTATAAATCATCATCATCTCTACAACATTTTTGTTGGATGAGACACGCATTATTTGCAGTGGACCGTACTCTAAAGGGAGGCCCGCTGACAAGACTCCTGCTCGGTTTGATGCCATAAGCTCAAGTTGGCGCTGATTATCATCGGTTGATGAACAGCCAGCCAGAGCACCAAATACCAAGAAAAGACACAGTAATTTTTTCATAAATTAAAACACTTTTTTGAACGGTTTCACGATTACATGATCGTAAACACCAGCCGCTACATAAGGATCGGCTTCTGCCCACGCTTTAGCATCCTCTAGAGAGGCGAATTCAGCGATGACAGTTGAGCCCGTAAATCCAGCTTCACCAGGATTGTCAGAATCTATCGCAGGCATCGGACCAGCTGTAAGAAGGCGACCTTCGTCTTGTAGCTTTTGTAAGCGATCCAAGTGTTGTGGGCGAACGCTCATGCGTTTTTCCAACGAGTTCTCAACGTCCTGTGAAAAGATGACATACCACATAGCATAGTTCCTTAATTGGTAGGGTAAAGTGTTAATTTAACGCCTTTTTTGTGTCTCTCACAAGTGAACAACAGAAAATGTGAGATCCTTTCTAACTGTTAGCGTTGTAGGTTGACTAATTCTGAACCGGACGTGGTTTACCTTCACTGTCAATGGCTACGTAGTTGAAGGTCGCATCACAAACCATGAAGCGTTCGCCAACACCGTGAGCTTTGACGGGTTTGACCCATACTTCCAAATCGACACTCATGGATGTGCGGCCGATCTTAGTGCATTCGCCGTAGCAGCATACGACATCGCCCACACCAACAGGTTTTTTGAACGTAATGCTTGATACCGAAACGGTGACAACGCGACCACAAGAGATCTCTTTTGCCAGAATCGCGCCCGCTAAGTCGAGCTGAGACATTATCCAACCGCCAAAAATATCGCCATTGGCGTTTGTATCTGCAGGCATTGCAAGGGTACGAAGCAGCATTTGACCTTTCGGAGAGCTAATTTCTTGACTCATTGTGACATCCTAAATCTTAAAGGCGCTCAAACTAAGCGCCAACATAGTAAATACCTAGAACCAAAGGTCCTTAAAAAACCGCAGATACCGGACCAGAGAAAGTTGGTTTACAGCAGCAAGAATGGTCTGAAAACGGTACGTTGTTTGAGCGGTTTACTGATACATGGAGCAAGACAGCGACCCTAAGGTCGCTGTGAAGTCGCGGATTATAGCAAAACTGAGTTTTTAATCATCAGTGGACACATCGGATGAGTTATTTTTTTGTTCTTTTGGCATGTGTTTATAAATGTAAAAGCCAGTCGCAATCATGTAGGCAAATGTCGCGATCAACATTCCAAATACTTTGAAGTTAACCCAAACATCCAACGGCAATTCGTAAGCAATATAAATATTTAGGCCAGCGAAGAATGAGAAGAAGCCAACCCAAGCCCAGTTAATCTTTGCCCAAACAGCGTCAGGTAACGTAATTTCCTTGCCTAGCATACCTTTGATGGCTGATTTTCCCAATGCGTGGCTCACTGCTAAGCCAATCGCCAGAATCGCGTAAATGATGGTGACTTTCCACTTTATAAAATTGTCGTCGTGGAAGAAAAGGGTCATGCCGCCGAAGATAGTGACGATAACAAATGTTATTAGCTGCATCTTTTCGACTTTCTTATACAGCGCGTAGGTGACGACAAGTTGAATGGCTGTTGCTACGATCAGTGCACCTGTCGCCACGTAGATGTCGTACAGCTTGTATAAAGCGAAGAAAACGATGAGTGGTATAAAGTCTAGGATCTGCTTCATGATGGCAAAATCTACCTAATTATTGAATTGAAGACAGTCTAACGGAATCTGACAAGATGTGAATACTGAGGAAGTTAAGGTAAGAATAGTAACGCTTAGTATATCGTATAGACCGCAAGATTCTTCCATGTCGAAACAGCATATGGAAGGAATAAAAATTGCCGCGATGAGGCGGCAATAAAGTTGAGAGTTTTAAACCTTAAGCAACACGTTGATATTGGGAAATAAGCGTTTTTACATCTTCTAAATAGCCTTCCCGTAGTAAGTTATCGACCGTTGCTTCTAGCTCTTCAAGAGACATCGTGAAGCAAGTGGATTTACCAGTCATCAGGCTCAGATAGTGATGATACTCTTCTTCTGTATAGTGGCCTAAGCGATCAAGTAACAGTGTTTTGATTCCATGATGAATCAGGCCGTAGTATGTATGTCGATGAAGTAACATGGCGATCTCCTTATCAAGCTCATACGCTACTCTTTTGTAGCCTGCTTGACCTTCTGGATAATTCGATTTACTCCAATAATGCACATCTAGTGCCAATTCTATATTTGCAGATTAAAAAGTGTTGGAAGGTGCAAAATTCTCGTTCTGTAACCATCTTTGGATGACGACTTGAAGTGCATTTAACGTGGTGGGCTTTTCGAGTCTGTCATCCATGAGTTTCGAAATTAGCTCCAACTCTCTAGCTCCAGACTCACCAGATAAGGCAATGATTGGAACGGAGGATGTGATTTGCTTAATCCGTTGGCTTGCGTCAAATCCATTCATTACCGGCATTTGGACATCCATAAGAACGAGATCAATCTTGTGAGAGTGGAATAGTTCTACCGCAGAGGCTCCATTATTTGCTTGTAAGCTGTTGACTCCCAGCCTTTTTAAATACATCTGTACCAAGGTGCGTTGCACCTCTTTGTCATCAACAATGAGCACTGTTGGTGCATCTTTAGATACTTGTACGTGTTGAGCTGAATGATTTTCAAAATGTGATGCAGTTGCTTTCCAGCTATCAAAGTCCGGTGCTCTTAATGTCTCTGGTTTTGGTGCGTTTGGTACGACTGGGAAATACAAGTAGAATTCTGTGAACTCGTTCAATTCAGACTGGCACTCTATTCGTCCTCCGAAGGAGCGCATAACACGTTGGCAATAGCCCAAACCTAAGCCACTGCCTCCGCTTTTTTGATACGAGAAAAAGTCATCAAATATCTTGTGTAAGATACTGCTATCTATACCTGGCCCACTATCTCGGAAGATCAGAATGTTTTCGTAAGCCCCCGTCTGGGTACGAATCTCAATTTGACTGTCGGGATAAGAATCAAAATAGTAGATAGCGTTACGAATCAAATTGAAAATGACAAAGTTAAACAGGGTCTCATTTAACTTCGCGACAAAATCGTGTGCCTGTGGCAGGTTAATTCTCTCTATTATTTGATCGTTTTCAAAACCATAACGGCTTACTGCTTGGTCGATGGCTTTATGTATGGAAGTGAGAGCTAAAGGCTCATGCTCTGGTGAACTGTCGCTAACTTCTCGTAAAATAATATCGATAAGTTGTCTACCGCGTTGTATAGCGGCTTCACCTTTATCAATTTCTCTTTTTAGCGTATCCAGTGAGGCGTTTGACTCTATATGCTGTTTTAAAGCTTCAAATTGTAATTGTACTTGAGCGAGAGGGTTACGCATTTCATGTGCAATGGAGTTAGCCAGCGCACGGCTTTGGCGTACCTTTCTATCGGCTTCAATGGTGCTCTGGATGCGAACTAATAACGTTTGCAGAGCTGAGATTTCTTCATTAGAAAACAGCTTATTATCTATTTTATGTGAAGAAATTAGTAAGTGAGTAACTGACTTTCCACGACCGAAGAGAGGCATAACGAGCGCAGTATTGCTTGAGCGCATGCGCTCGTAGAGCTTTCTCATCGACCCTTTAGAAGAGGAGGCATAATCAATTTCTTCAGACAACTCATCTAGCACGAGAACTGACTTGCTTGACGGCAGGTACTCTTCGTAAAACGTTTCTGTGTAATTGCTAGTGACTAGCTGCAGCTTGTTGTTTGGTATGTTAAGTAACGATGCCAACTGATGCATAGCATCATCTATTGAGCGTTTAAACTCTTCCTCTAACCCAAGGATTTGCTGAACGGGAGTGTGTCGTTTCCCATAAATAAAATACGAAGCGTAACGACTGACTCGCTTAAAAAGCAAGTGCCAAGTGATACCGATAAGCGCGCATAAAGGTACCGCAACAAGCCATTGGTTATCTTCAGAGATAGGAATAAATATCGCCCCTAGCGGCAGAACAAAAATGGCGCAGACTAAGAGCGCGCTTACCGTTAAGTACGTGAGATATTTAGCGCTGTAGAAGCGAGAGGTAAGTAGGGCATAGCCCACAAACAACATTTCGCTGATTGAAAGTGCTGGTGGTAACCAAGTTAGGGAGAAGTCGCCAAGGAAATACGTCATTCCAAGGTGTATCACTGCCGTAGATAACATGAATACCAAAATGCCAGCGATCATATAGTTGCTTTTTGCTAGCGTGAGCTTGCTGCTGTTCGCGCGCATGGCAATCAAGTTAAGCAGCGTTAGTACCACGAAAGCTAGCAAACTAATGAAAAAATATGAGGTATGTGGGCCAAATTCAATGACGAACTGGCTTGGACCACTAATGGTGACATTTTCGACAGTAAGATTCGGCACTAAGTTGATGTACAGTGAATACGTTGCTAGTGCGACAAAGACGACTTTTTGCCAGACTTTGACCGCTGTTTTTTTAACATCTGCGGTTAACTGGCAAGAAAAATAGAATGCAAACGCAAAGGCGAAAAAAGACGCTAAGTTCGCTAACTTAGCCATAAAAATGCCACCAACAGAGCCTAATTCTGGCAATAAATCGGTATGGAAATAGGCGTTGCTGCTTATCCAAACAATGATACAGCTGGAATAAGCGATGTAAGGCGCGTGATGCGAGCCTAAGATTGATTCACTCTTCTGTTTTAGGCGATAGCAGTAATACAGTAGCCAAGCGAATACTATTAGTACAGTCGCGTACAATGCCATTGCTTTTGGGTAAAAGAGACCGTGCAAATGAACATCAAGCATGCTCATTCACCTTTTTATCCATTCTTTTTGTTCGTACGCAATGTTTGTAGTCGCGAAATTGTATGTCTTGAAATGCTTCAACCATCATACCTAAATTCCAGAAACCGCGGTATGTTTTGGTACCGTCACCGTTAATGTCGCGGTATCCTGAGTGAAAGTAGGCACTTAAATCAATAGATTGATAGAAATTTAACATAAATACTTGCTCAATAATGGTAAAGCCGAGCTTATAGCCTGCTTTATAGAGCTCGCTCATCATAGTTTTTTGCGCCAGATACAAAAAATACAGCTTTTGTTGGATGTTGCCTCCCACCGTAAGGCGCAGCACTTCGCAAACCGCTTCAGTGTTCTTTACACGAGATTGAAACTGAGCATCAAACTCAATAAGAGTGTGCTCATGAGTTAGAGCACGACACTCCAAAATACCCAGTTGATTGAGAACACTGTACCCATGATTAGGAAAGCAAAACTGCCATTGTTCGTTACTAAACTGTGGTGAGTAACTGAGCCAGTTATTTCGTTGATGCCAGCTTTGCACTAAAGCGGAGGAGACCATGATTGGTGAAGATGACGATTTGAACAAGAGCGCAAAGTGCTGCCCTTTTTGCGAGAGTGATAAAAGAGGCAAGATTTCAAACCATTGTTCAGTTTGGACGAAAAGCTCAAGATTACTCAGTGTGACCGCTTCGGAAATCGGCATTAACGCTGCATGATTTGGCAGCATTACCTCAAGATCGCAATCTGCGATATCTTCAATTAACACGCTAGTATAGCTGTGGTCGTCAAACGGAAGCGGAGTAGGAATCGCAGCTTCGTTTGAAGGATATTTTTGCTTGATTGCTTCGATCTCGCATTGACACCAGAAAACCATCCAATGCGGGTAACAATCTGCGGCAAGTTGTTCAAGTAAACGAATCTCTTCGGAGAAACCTGTCGGATACTGTTGCACTAAATCTCGATAATCCATTAACTCAAATAGTGCAGAAAGACTTTTTGATGCGTGTTTAGGAAAGAGAGATTTAAGCAGTTTTATTCGATACAGAGCAACCTGTTGAAAAAGAGCATCTCGTTTTTGTTTCGTTAGGGTAAGAATAACTGAGTCAACCAGTGCCTGCTGCTTTGATTCGATCGGCAAATTTGTTTTGGTGAGATATTCCAAAGATTGCTCAAGACTCATGATATAACCTAGCTCTAACGTTTTGTTATATTTTGTAATGGTTTATATCATTTTGAAAAATTTATGCCATCGGTTTCTATTTGTATAGTTACGTAATGCAAGAAAAGACAAAAAAACCGCTCATTATGAGCGGTTTTTGGTCTATTCAAGAAAGAGTTAGGCTTCTTGCTTTTTAAGCTCAGCTTCTGCCGTTTCTTCTTCAATTAGCGCATCAACGATAACTGCACATGCAGCATCACCTGTGATGTTCAGTGCTGTACGAATCATATCGAAAATACGGTCAAGAGCGAATAGGAGCGGTAGACCTTCAATTGGAATACCAGCGGCAAGAAGCACGGCAACCACTAGGAAAGAAGGCCCAGGAACACCCGCTTGACCAACCGCACCCAATGTAGACGTTACGATAATTGCAATGTAAGCGCCCATGCCTAGATCGATATTGAACAGTTGAGCAAAGAAGATAGCAACCAAACCATAGTAAATCGCATTACCTGACATGTTGATCGTTGCGCCTAGAGGCAGAACAAATGATGCAGTTGAATTTTTTACGCCCAGCTCTTTTTCACAGGTGTCCATTGTGACAGGCAGTGTTGCCATAGAAGACGCTGTTGAAAGCGCAACTGCTTGCGGTTTTTTCATTGAAGACAGGAATTTCTTCGCAGATGTCTTCGTGAAAACATGCACCATTGCTGGGTAAACAACGAAACCGAAGATTAGGATGGCGGCAACGTAAACAACGAATAGTTTGAATACCACCATTAGCGCACCAAAACCAAACGTACCGACTGCTTCTGCCATCAGACCAAATACACCGATAGGTGCAATGATCATTACTTTGTTGATCATCCAAACCATTGCGTCAACGATACAGTTAACACCATTGATGATTGGTTCACGACGCTCTTTTGCTTGCTTAGAAATCGCAATACCAAAGAACATACAGAAAACGAGGATCTGTAGGATGTTTGCTTCATTTAGTGATTGGAAAACGTTGGTTGGGATCATACCAGTGATGGTTGCCCAGAAAGTAGGTAGTTCACCTTTTGAAGCGTATTCTGCTGAGAACATGCCTTCAACGCCAGAGACGTCGATACCCATGCCTGGTTGGAATACTTCACCCATAAATAGTGCAAGCGCAACGGCTAGGGCGGATGTTAAACCAAAATAACCTAGAGTGACGATGCCAACTTTACCTGCTGACTGGCTGTTCCCAAGACCAGCGGCGCCAGAAATCAAGGCTACAGCGACCAAAGGAATAACCAACATTTTGATTAAGTTGATAAAGATAGCACCTAAAGGAGCGAACACTGTCGCATCATGACCCATCATGGCACCAACGGCTGTGCCCACGATCATGGCGATTACGACTTGTACGCCAATGTTGTTTAGCAAACTCTTTTCTTTTAACACTTCCATAACCTCTGTGCTAATAAAATGTAAAATCCTAAAATTACCCACTAACCATAAATGGATTTACGGATAATTATCTCGCCTTGCTTTTTACACTTATCGTTTACAATTGGCAATATGCAGCAAGGTATTATTGATGGATTAATCGATATTTTATTGACGAACGATAAAGTTTTGTTCAATAGCAAACGTTTGCTATTGATTTTTCTTATAAGGGTCGCGCTTAGGATTGTTCAAGTTTATTTTTCTTTATTTGTTTTCTTTTTGTTAATTTTAACCGCTTTTGTATTTGCTATTGCAGTCAGAGTTTTTAGTGACTTGGGTTGATATTTATAACAATTCATCTCTTTCAAGCTCACACTTTTATTAATTTGCCTTCTGAAATGTTAATTGCTTTACATTCTTGGCTCTAATTGCGTTGTAAACATAATGTTAAATGGTAATGACTGGTGAGAATCAAATGCTGACGATCCAGTGTTAGAGATAACTTGCTTAGTTAATGCTCCTGAGCTGATTAGACGAGAAAGACAGGTAAGAGGTGAAGAGACTATGATGAATCTTGCTGCTGCGTTACAAAGAAATGCTGCGAGTAAACCAGATAAAACGGCGTTGATATGTGGCACTGAAAAGATAAATTATGCGCAGTTTGATGCGATCGCCGGCAAGATCGCAGCGTCTTTAATCAATAAAGGCGTAAAGCCAGGTGACCGCGTTGCGATTTCATGCCCAAACATTCCTTTTTTCGCGTTTGTTTATTATGCAATACAAAAAGCTGGCGCGGTTGCAGTCCCATTAAATGTGCTTTTGAAAGCGCGAGAAATTAAGTATCACTTAGAAGATTCAAAAGCGAAGTTTTATTTCTGCTTTGAAGGGACGAAAGAACTGCCAATGGCAAAAGAGGGTGTCAAAGCCTTTGAACAAGTCGATACATGCGAAGGCATAGTCGTATTGACTCAATCTCAAGATGAAAGCTATTGGAATGGTGTAATAACTCTCAATGCGTTTATAGCCGATGTCCAACCGTTGCCGGATTATATACCGCGTAATGCGGATGATACATGTGTGATTTTGTATACATCAGGGACGACAGGCTTACCAAAAGGCGCTGAACTGACTCAGCAGAACATCATAATGAACGCTCTGGTGGCACAAAACATTATGGGCAGCCAGGCCGATGATATTCACTTAGTAACTTTGCCTTTATTTCATACATTTGGTCAAACCGTCCACTTAAATGCTAGTGTTTTGGGCGGGGCAACATTGGTGTTAGTGCCTAGGTTTGAGCCTAAACATGTTCTTGAGCTGGTGGAAAAACATAGGGTGACGATATTTGCTGGTGTGCCAACGATGTACATCGGTCTGCTTCATATGCAGCATCAATTTGATACCTCGTCATTGCGTGTTGCAGTAAGCGGTGGTGCGCCATTACCAACCGAAATCTTTCGAACCTTTGAAGAAACATTTAATGTGCCGATCTTAGAAGGATACGGGTTGTCGGAGACAAGTCCTATTGCATGTTTTAATCATTTAGATCAGGAGCGAATACCAGGCTCGGTAGGTCAACCGGTTCAAGGCGTCGAAGTAAGAGTTATCGACATTGAAGGCAATGCACTACCGATAGGCGAAGAAGGTGAGATTGTTGTGCGTGGTCATAATGTTATGAAGGGATATCTTGACCGCCCAGAAGTTACTGAATCTGCGCTACAAAATGGTTGGTTCCATACTGGTGATGTGGGCCGCTTTGACAGTTCAGGTAATTTATTTATTGTCGATAGAATGAAAGATCTGATCATTCGAGGTGGATTTAATGTTTATCCCAGAGAAATTGAAGAAGTTTTCATGACTCATCCTGCCGTTTCAATGGTCGCGGTGATAGGGATTCCAAATGAAGAGTATGGCGAAGAGATAAAAGCCTACGTTGTACTTAAACCAAAAGAATACATTGACGCCGATTCATTACAAAAGTGGGGTAAAGAGCAATTAGCCTCGTTTAAATATCCTCGTTATGTCGAAATTCGTGAACACCTCCCGATGAGTGCGACAGGAAAGATTTTGAAACGTGAGTTGAAATCTGAATTGAATATAGCTTAGTCAATTCAATGGTTTTTGTGTCACAGCGCCACTTGCCTAAGTGCAAATGGTGTTGTGCTCTTGACCAATTAGATGCATAAGGTTTTTAGCTATCGTTAGACAATACTTACCGTTTGTTGAATGGATCTATTGCTCGAGTTCTTTAAAGTATTCTTCTAAGCGTTTCGGATTGGTAATGGTTACTGAGCCATAGTTTAGCTCTAGCATCCCAATACTTTCTAATCGTTTTAGTATCTTGTGTACGCTCTGACGAGTTAGCCCCATCATGTTAGCGATATGTTCTCTTGTTACCCTGACAACGCATGGTCGAGTATCGATCGCTTGATTAAGTTGGTATTCAGCAAGTAGCAGCAACCTTTTGGCGACTCGTTCTTCAATTCCTCTAATCGCGTCATCTTCGATAACAGAAATAGCAGACCACAAGCGGCGGCTAAGTAAGTCGAGTATAGTGGGGTAACTTTGAGGGTATTTGGCGAGTAATTGGCGAAATTTATCTCCAGGAAGCTCCATTACAGTCACGTCAGAATGCGCGGTCGCACCAAAAATACGAGGCATGCCGGGAGAAAAAACATTGTCTCCAAACCAGCCACCAGCTTCGAAAATCATCAGTGTGACTTCTTTGCCTTTTGAACTAATTGAGTTCACTCTTACTGCACCTTGAGCTATGACCATAAGAGAAGATTGAAGCGCACCTTTATTGCAAATCAGTGCTTTTTCGTCGAAGCAGCGAACCTTAGTCATTTGCGCTGCTTCACTAAGCCCTTTATCTGGCAGCCCTGATAGTACAGGACATTTGGCTAGCAGTGTTTTGACTTCTTCCATGTAGCAACCTTACTGCACATTGCTTTATTGAGTTAGTTAAGTTACCCAAGCTTAACACTCTTTGAGTGCTCTGCTTGAGATAGATTTGGAAAGTGCGGGCGTTGAACAAAAAATGACGTGGCATAAACGCGATAGTAAGAAAACGCCCACTAAACATAATGTTAAGCGGGCGTTGTTGTGTCATATCAAACTGAAATTATTTTTGAGTGGCGGCTTTCATTGCAGAAACGAATTCACCTAGCTTGTCGAGCATAATTTGTGGCTGATCAGCGTTCGCTTCAATGATTTTGACCACGGCTGAACCAGAAATTGCACCAGCGGCGCCAGATTCTAGTGCTTGTTTCACCTGTGCAGGCTCTGAGATGCCAAAACCAAGTAGTGCTGGTGGCGCATCAAATTGGTTCAGTCTATCCAGCATATGACCTACAGGCATGTTTGCTTTGGTTTCTGCGCCAGTAACGCCAGCACGAGATAGTAGGTAAGTGTAGCCGCCACCTAACTCTGATACTTGCTTCAGTGTTTCATCACTTGCCGTTGGTGGTGCGATGAATATTGGGTGAATACCAAACTTCTCTGCAGCAGCAACAAATTCAGCACTTTCATTAGTTGGTACGTCTGCAATCAAAACAGAATCGATGCCTGCTTTTGCACAACGCTCATAGAAGTTCTCGATACCACGAGAGTAAACAAGGTTCGCGTACATCAGAAGACCAATAGGCAACTCTGGGTATTTAGCTCGGATCTTACCGATTTGCTCGAAGCAGATATCTGGTGTTGCACCTGAATCTAACGCGCGAATGTTAGCGCCTTGGATGGTTGGGCCATCGGCTAGCGGATCTGAGAATGGAATACCAAGTTCAAGGGCATCTGCGCCAGACTCAACCAGTGTTTCCATGATTTTGTAAGACTGCTCTGCGTTTGGATCGCAAACCGTTACGAACGGTACAAATGCGCCTTGGTTCTTTTCGTTTAGGCGCGCAAACATCTTCTCATAACGGCTCATTAGATCGCTCCTTTTTCTTCTAGGATGGCATGTACAGTGAAGATATCTTTATCACCACGACCAGATAGGTTAACAACCAGCAATTGCTCTTTTTCTGGATTCTCACGTGCCATACGCAGTGCGTGTGCCACGGCGTGAGAAGATTCAAGTGCAGGGATGATGCCTTCATGGCGTGCAATCTCTTGGAATGCTTCTAGCGCTTCATCGTCTGTCACGTTGTCGTATTCAGCACGGCCAATTGCGTTTAGGTGTGCGTGCTGTGGACCAACTGAAGGGAAATCAAGACCAGCAGAGACAGAGTATGACTCTTCAACCTGACCGTTTGGATCTTGCATCAATGGCGCTTTCATACCAAAGAAAATACCCGTTTTACCATGTTTAAGTGGTGCACCGTGCTGGTCAGTATCGATACCTTTACCTGCTGGCTCAACACCAATTAGGCGAACGCTTTCTTCTTCGATGAAGTCAGCAAACATACCAATCGCGTTTGAACCACCGCCCACACATGCGATAACCGCATCAGGAAGACGACCTTCACGTGCCAAAATCTGATTCTTCGTTTCTTCACCAATCATGCGTTGGAAGTCACGCACGATCGTTGGGAATGGGTGAGGGCCTGCCGCTGTACCTAGTAGGTAGTGCGCGTCTTCATAAGTTGCAGACCAGTCGCGTAGCGCTTCGTTACATGCATCTTTAAGTGTCGCAGAGCCCGAGTGGACAGGAATAACTTCTGCGCCCATTAGCTTCATACGGAATACGTTCGGGCTTTGACGCTCAACGTCTTTTGCACCCATGTACACGCGACACTTAAGGCCAAGCAGTGCACATGCTAGTGCGGTTGCAACACCGTGTTGACCTGCGCCAGTTTCAGCGATGATTTCGTTTTTGCCCATGCGTTTCGCAAGTAGCGCTTGACCCAACACTTGGTTAGTCTTGTGGGCACCACCGTGAAGTAGGTCTTCACGTTTTAGGTACAGTTTGGTTTTCGTACCTTTGGTTAGGTTACGAGTTAGAGTTAAAGCCGTTGGGCGGCCCGCATACTCTTGAAGAAGCGTCATGAATTCGCTGCGGAATTCTGGATCTTCTTGCGCGTCGATAAACGCTTGCTCTAGTTGCTCCAGTGCTGGAACTAGAATTTGCGGAACGTACTGACCGCCGTATTCGCCAAAGTAGGCATTCAGTTTTGCCATCGTTATATTCCTTCTCGTATTTTTCGCTACGAATAGCTTTAAATTTTTTAGCTGATATCCAGCTTTAGTAGCTGCGAATAGCGGTGAATGCCGCGAGCAACTTCTGTGAATCTTTTTTGCCTGGTGCGCTTTCTACACCAGAGTTTAAGTCTAATCCCAAGCAACCTAGTGTCGCTGCTTGTTGAGCATTTTCTGGCGACAGTCCGCCCGCTAGCATAATTTGACTTGGGTCGCCGATCAGTGACCAGTCGAACACTTGACCAGTTCCGCCAGTTTGAGTGCCAACTTGCGCATCTAATAAATGGCGATCAATGTTGTCTGCTAGCAGTTCTGGCTTGGCATCAGTCACGCCGTAAGCTTTCCAAATTTCTACCGTTGCTGGCAGTTCGGCTTTGAGTTGGTTTACGTAAGCTTGGTCTTCTTGACCGTGCAGTTGCACCGCTTTTAAACCCAAAGAGGTGACGACAGAAGCAACAAAATCGATATCGTGATTTTGGAAAACGCCTACATAGTTCAGTGGAGCACCGCTCATGGTTAAGCGAGCACCTTCAAGGTCAACCGCACGCTTCGACTTCTCGACAAAAATCAGGCCACCAAATACCGCGCCAGCTTGATATGCTTTTGCTGCGTCATCTGGATGCGTTAAGCCACACACTTTGTTTTCGCCTAACGTCACTTTACGTACAGCAAGTTCTAGGTTGTCTTCCGCCATCAGTGAACTACCAATCAAGAAGCCGTCTGCGTATTCCGCTAAATCACGAACTTGTTTATGTGTATAAATGCCAGATTCTGAGATTACTGTTGCGTTAGGAGCCAGTTCGCGAATTGTCGGTGCCAGTTCTTTAGTACGATTCAAATCAGTACTTAGGTCGCGAAGGTTACGGTTATTGATGCCGATAACGCGTGCGCCAAGCTTAACGGCACGATGAAGCTCTTCTTCGTTGCTGACTTCGGTCAAGATACCCATGTTCAGGCTGTGTGCTGCTTCTTCTAGCGCTTTGTACTCTTCGTCATTCAGGACAGAAAGCATCAATAGCACAGCATCAGCACTGTAATGACGTGCTAGGTAAACTTGGTAGGTGTCTATCATGAAGTCTTTGCACAGAACGGGTTGTTTAACTTGACCACGCACTTGAGGAAGAAAGTCAAAGTTACCTTGGAAGTACTTCTCGTCTGTTAGGACTGAAATCGCATCAGCATGGTTGTTGTAAACCGATGCAATGTAATCCAAGTCGAAGTGATCACGAATCAAACCTTTAGAAGGAGATGCCTTCTTACATTCGGTGATGAATGCCGTCTTTTCGCCACTCAGAGCATTGTAGAAGCTGCGGTCCGATGGCAGCAAATCAGACTGAAATGTGCTTAGCGGTTGAGACACCTTACGGTCTGCTACCCATTGATATTTGTCGCGGACAATTTTCGCCAGTACTTCTGCCATTTCTGCTTCTTTCTTAGAAACGTGTTCAGACAGGTTGCCAGCTTGCTGAGTGTTGAAGTCAGTCATCTTCTTCAATTCCTTAAGCGTGTGCGGCAAGTTGTTGTACCAATTGGTACGCCTTGCCTGAATTCATTGCCTCAATCGCTTGTTGCGTGTTGGCTTTCAAATCTTCGTGGCCGAATAGACGCATTAGCAGAGCAACGTTCACTGCCACTGCGCCCAATTGTGCGTCTGTACCTTTACCCGTCAGAATATTGGTAATGATTGCTTTGTTTTCTTCAGGATCGCCACCTTTGATCGCTTCTAATGGGTGCGCTTCTAGACCGAAGTCTACTGGTGTTAGCGTGTACTCAGTGATCTTGCCGTCTTTGATTTCTGCAACCGTTGTTTCACCGTGAATTGCTACTTCGTCCAAACCACTACCGTGTACTACAGCGGCGCGCTTCATACCCATTTGTAGCATGGTTTCTGCGATAGGACGAACCAGTTCTTCACTGTAAACGCCCATCAATTCGATGTTAGGACGTGCAGGGTTAATCAGTGGACCAAGAATGTTAAAGATGGTGCGTGTTTTCATGGTTTGACGCACTGGCATCGCATGTCGCACACCACCGTGGTATTGAGGTGCAAATAGGAAAGCGACACCAATATCGTCTACCGCTTTGCGCGTATCTTCTGCGCTCATAGCTAGGTTGATACCAAATGAATCAAGAAGATCAGAAGAACCAGATTTGCTTGAAACGCTGCGGTTACCGTGTTTCGCTACTTTTAGACCACATGCTGCAGCAACAAACGCCGCAGTGGTTGAAATGTTGATGGTGTTGTGACCGTCACCACCAGTACCTACGATATCTGCGAAATCGTAATCTGGGCGAGGGAATGGATTTGCGTTTGCCAGCAGTGCTTTCGCCGCGCCTGCAATTTCGTCTGGCGTTTCGCCTTTGAGTTTTAGTGCAGTCAGTGCTGATGCCATTAAAATTGGGTCTAGTTCACCACGGATAATGATGTCGAATAGCTGTTGGCTCTCTTCCTGAGTAAGCGATTCTTGCTCGTACAGTTTGGTAATAATAGGGTTGATGATTGCTTCCATATTTCCTCTCCTAAATTTCTTATGTGCCAAGTGCTTTTTAAGCAGTGAGTGGGGTCGCTGAAGTTTGTTCTTCAAGTGCCCATTCAATGGCATTGGCCAACAGTGTTGCTCCGTAGGTCGTCATAATAGATTCCGGGTGGAACTGGAACCCGCAAACTTTATCTTCTTCATGTACAACAGACATTACCAAGTCATCCACTTCTGCTGTGATGGTTAGGCTCTCAGGAACCTTGGTCGCAACTAGCGAGTGGTAACGTGCAATTGCAAGTGGTGATGGTAGGTTTTGGTAAATCGCATGGTTTTGGTGCTCCATCATAGAGACCTTACCGTGAATGATTTCGCCCGCGCCAGCAACGGTGCCACCGTACGCTTCAACAATCGCTTGGTGACCAAGACAAATGCCGATCATCGGCACTTTGCCTTTCATGCGTTGGATAAGCTCAGGCATTGAGCCTGCTTCTGAAGGAGCACCAGGGCCTGGCGATAGCAGAACCACTGGGTTTTCAAGCTCGTTTACCGCTTGTTCGATGGTTTCTGCTGGGATGTTGTTTCGGTAAATCTTGACCGAGTGACCTAACGAGCGGAACTGATCCACAAGGTTGTAGGTGAACGAGTCAAAGTTATCGATAAAAATGATATTAGCCATCTCTGAACCCTATTCCTTATTGTGACTTATGCGCTGCTTGGATAGCAGAGATTACCGCTTGTGCTTTGCCGCGCGTTTCGTCTGCTTCCGCTTGCGGATCAGAGTCGAACACCACGCCAGCACCAGCTTGAACTTGAGCAATGCCGTTCTCAACGTACGCTGAGCGGATCACGATACAGGTGTCGAGTGTGCCTTCACCAGTGAGGTAGCCAACAGCGCCGCCGTAGCTACCGCGTCGTGCGCCTTCTACATCGCGAATCAACTGCATGGCACGAATCTTAGGTGCGCCGGTGAGCGTACCCATGTTCATACATGCTTGATATGCGTGCAGCGCGTCTAGGTCTTCACGCAGTTGACCAACCACACGAGACACCAAGTGCATTACGTGGCTGTAGCGGTCGACTTTTAGAAGGTCTGCTACGTGGCGAGTACCAGCTTGAGCAATACGAGCGACGTCGTTACGTGCCAAGTCAACCAACATCATGTGTTCTGCGTTTTCTTTCATGTCGGTGCGCAGTTCAAGTTCGATGCGGCTATCTAGGTCGAAATCGATCTCTCCATTCGGGCGTTTACCACGGCGACGTGTGCCTGCAATTGGGTAGATTTCAATTTGGTTGGTATCGGTTTCATACTTAAGCGCGCTTTCTGGTGATGCGCCAAACAGAGTGAACAGCTCATCTTGCATGTAGAACATGTAAGGGCTTGGGTTACTTTGTTTCAGTTCTTTGTAAGCCGCCAGTGGAGAAGGACAAGGTAGAGTGAATCTACGAGACGGTACAACTTGGAATACATCGCCTTTCACTACGAACTCTTTTAAGTTGCGAACGGTTTGGCAGAAGTCTGTATCAGATACGCTAGGTTCTATCGTTATGTCAGCGATTTGTTTTGCGCTTGGCAGTAGTTTTGGCGCTGCACACTGAGCGCTGATTTCTGCAATGCGAGTCTCTAACGCTGTTTTCTCTGAACCATCAACAAACAACGTCGCTTGAAGCTGGCAAGATTCCGTTTGATGGTCGACAACAAGTAGTGTTTCCGCGACGTAGAAAACGTAATCTGGACACTGATTTGTTACTTCGGCATTACCAAGCGGCTCAAAGTTTGCGACTAAGTCGTAGGCAAACAGACCACCAAGGAAAATTGCGTGTTTGTCTTGCTGTGAAATATCAAAACTATGCTGAACCAAACGTAGCGCATCGAAAGAAGAGGCTTCACGTAGGCGAGAGTCTTCATCTAACGTGTCGCATGGCTGGTTAAACTGCAAAGTTAGCGTTTCGCCATCGAACTTGCTCTCAACGTCACCACGGATGTTCTGGTTTAGGTGAGACAGTAGGTTTTTACCGTTATTGGTCAAGGCGTGCATGCTAACGGTATGGCCGAAGCAAACAATGCGAACCGCTGAATCTACGATCAGCAGGGATTTTAAATTTTGCTTTGAATCGATCTCAGCAGATTCCAGCAATAGGCTGTCAGTTTTGTTCTCACATAGTGTGTGGAACAAGCGAGTCGGGTCTTGAGTATAAGGGACGGAAGCCGTTAGCACTTCAAGCTGTCCAAGTTTCTTAATTTCAATGGCCTTGTTCACAAGACCTCCTTGTAGCTGTTTAAATCTTCCTACCGTACATAGTCGCATAAAGCAAACGTTCTCCCAATCTAGAGTTGGCTATATTCGATTAATGTTTAGGCAGTTGAATGTGAAATGAGCAACAAAACAAAAAAGCCCGCTTAAGTAGCGGGCTTTACAACGTTTGGTTCTATAAACTAGAAGTATACGTTTGCCCACCAAGAACTAGTCCAAGTGCGCCACCAAGCAAGATCTGATGAGTTTGCCTTATTAAGACAAACCGCAACTTTCGCTTTTTGGTTTTGGTTAAATTCTTGTAACATGGTGAACCTTAAATTACGTACTTTGTATTTGTGTACTAGTTAACTAGTGCGAGAGTAAAAAGTCAACCCCAAAACGGCATTAAAACGATAAAAATATGAGAATTGATTTACATAGTCACACCACTGCATCGGACGGTCGGTTAGAACCTAAAGATTTAGTGGAAAGGGCGCTGAGTTTTGATATCGAGGTTTTGGCGATCACTGATCACGATACGGTTGACGGTTTGGCGTTAGCTAAGCAATACGTTCAAGATAATAATTTGCCGATAAAAATCATCAATGGCATTGAGATATCGACCGTCTGGCAAAACAAAGACATTCATATTGTCGGCCTGAATATTGATCCGGAAAATGAACAATTATCTGCCCTCATAGAACAGCAGAAGCAGCATCGCATAACACGATCTGAGTTAATTGCAGAGCGACTACAAAAAGCAACTCGAGTAGGTGTGCTTGAAGAGGTAAGGCAAATCGCCGGTGATGCTCCAGTGACAAGAGCGCATTTCGCGAAATGGTTGGTAGATAATGGTTACGCAAAAACCATGCAAATGGTGTTTAAAAAATACCTAACGCGTAATAACCCAGGTTATGTACCACCGAATTGGTGTTCGATGAAGGATGCGGTTGATGCTATCCATGCGGCTGGTGGAATGGCGGTATTAGCGCATCCTGGCAGATATAAGTTGACAGCGAAGTGGATTAAGCGTCTTCTAGCAGCGTTTGTCGAAGCAGGTGGTGATGCGATGGAAGTTGCACAGCCACAGCAAGCGCAACAAGAAAGGCGCAACTTGGCTGATTATGCTATACAATACAAACTATTAGCCTCTCAAGGCAGTGATTTTCACTACCCATCACCGTGGATGGAGCTAGGAAGGAACCTATGGTTGCCTGCTGGCGTCGAACCAGTTTGGAAAGATTGGGGAATAGATCCTTCGTTGAATAATACTCAGTAATACGAAGTCGAGAACCCATAAAAATATAGAGCCGAGAGGCTCGATAATGAGGAATTACAATGAGCCAGTTTTTTTACGTTCACCCAGAAAACCCACAGGCTCGCTTGATTAATCAAGCAGTAGCAATCATTCGTAACGGCGGCGTTGTGGTTTACCCTACTGATTCAGGGTACGCACTTGGCTGTCAGTTGGAGAACAAACAAGCACTGGAACGAATCTGTCAGATTCGTCGTCTGGATGATAAGCATAACTTTACTTTACTGTGTCGTGATTTGTCGGAGCTTTCTCTCTATGCGCGAGTGGATAACTCTGCATTCCGACTGCTGAAAAATAACACACCAGGTCCTTACACCTTCATCTTCAAAGGCACAAAAGAAGTGCCGCGTCGTTTGATGAATGCAAAACGTAAGACCATCGGTATCCGTGTCCCAGACAATCAAATTGCCTTGGACTTGTTGGAAGCATTAGGTGAACCGATGATGTCTACGTCGTTGATTCTACCTGGCAGTGACGTAACAGAATCTGATCCAGAGGATATTCGCGATAAACTAGAACATGCGGTTGATGTGATTCTTAATGGCGGTTACCTAGGTGAACAACCTACGACTGTAATTGACTTTAGCGAAGGTGAACCTGTTGTAGTTCGTTTGGGAGCAGGTGACCCTGCACCATTCGAATAGTAGACGCACCACCGCCAAACAAAATAGGAGGCATCGCGCCTCCTATTTTAGTTGTCATATCGAATATCTCATTGAACTTAACTGATTGAGGTTAAGCAAAATCGAAAATGTCGATACCATTTTGTTCTGCATAGTTGATGTATGCAGAGCTCACACCGTTTAGTGTCACTTCAACATTGTATTCATCACTTGAGAATACTGCCCAGCCACATTCATTGTAAGATAAAGTCAGATCATCCGCTGAATCCAAGAACGTATCTCGAATGCCATCGTTATCAGTGTCTCGGCCCATATCAAAGACAAGTTTGTCATGGAAAATATTAAAATCGACAATGTCGGCTTTGACATCAATATCGTTGGAAGATACTGGCTGATCAGGTACACCAATAGCCAGGCGGTTTGTAAGCACGAAGGTGTCGTCTCCACAGCCACCGCTCAGTACTGATTCACCATCACCAACAACGAGGGTGTCGTTACCCCAGCCACCACTCAAGTAGTTGTTGCCTGAATAATCAAAAATTGTGTCGTCGCCACAGCCACCAAAGAGTTTGTCGTTTCCTAATCCTCCGGATAGGAAATCGTTTCCAAAGCCGCCAGAAACAAAGTCGTTACCTCGGCCACCAAGCAAGGTATCATCTCCCCAGCCACCGAAGACAATATCATTACCTCCGTATCCTACAAACTTATCATCACCACAGAAGCCGAAGAAAATATCGGTTGTTTCAGAGCCTTTTGTGCCTGTCATATCGTCATCTTGAGATGTCCCAAAAATCCAATTTAGGTCGAGATTTAGCATAGACATTGTTCTATTCCTTTTTGTCTGATTTATGCCAATCGCCGAGAGTGCAGAGCGAACCTAGAGAGTCAGAGTACACGATAGCATTAGTGTTATTTTTTGATGTGAACTAATGACTTAAAGACAATTTTTGTCTTGCTACCCACGACCTTGTTTTGCTATGAGCGCTCATTGTCTGCGGTGATTGGTATTACTTAGCAGCAAACAGGGACGGCTTATTCTTCGTTGCTTTCTAGCAATATGAACAGTAAACACACCCCAAGTGGTTATTGTTGTAACCCTGACAATTTTATCAGGTACAGCGTGGTTAAAGTGGTTCAGGAAGACCGATATTAGTGGGATTCTCGTTGAGCAATGCCTGCATTAAGTAGTAAAAAAGTTGCAGAATAGGACAAATATTTCGGTCATTTTTGAAGTGAATTTTGGTGTGGAGAATGGCGCCGATTTAGCTTACATTAACTAAGAAAGTTACGTATAATGTCCGACCGAAAAATCCCACTGAAATGGGTAAATAGCAAAATGCAGACCAATCCTGGTCTAGACGTCTGTGAAGACGACACATAGGTAGATAAATGAGCGAAAAGTTACAAAAAGTATTAGCACGTGCTGGTCACGGTTCTCGTCGTGAGATTGAATCGTTAATTAAATCTGGTCGCGTTAGCGTGAACGGTGTAGTCGCTAAGCTTGGTGAAAGACTTGAAGACGAGAGCAGCGTAGTTCGTATCGATGGTCACATTGTCTCTGCAAAGATTCAAGAAGAAGTGATTTGTCGTGTACTTGCGTACTACAAACCTGAGGGTGAACTGTGTACTCGTCACGATCCAGAAGGTCGTCGTACTGTTTTTGATCGTCTGCCAAAAATTCGTGGCTCTCGTTGGATTTCAGTTGGTCGTCTGGATGCGAACACTTCTGGTCTTCTACTTTTCACAACGGATGGTGAACTGGCGAACCGCTTAATGCACCCAAGCCGCCAAGTTGAACGTGAATACTTAGTACGTGTGTTCGGTGAAGTAACTGAACAGAAAGTTCGTAATCTAGTAAAAGGTGTTGAACTGGAAGACGGTTTAGCTCGCTTTGAAGATGTTGTTTACGCGGGTGGTGAAGGCATGAACCACACGTTTTACGTTGTTATCAATGAAGGTCGTAACCGCGAAGTTCGTCGACTATGGGAATCGCAAGAGTGTACCGTTAGCCGTCTGAAACGTGTTCGTTACGGCGACATCTTCTTAGACAAGAAACTGCCTCGTGGCGGTTGGATGGAGCTTGACCTGAAAGAAGTAAACTACTTGCGTGAGCTTGTAGAGCTTCGTCCAGAGAAAGAAACCATGCTTGATCTGAACAAAGACAACACGTCACGCAAACGTGAGCGTGCACGCAGCCAAAAAATTCGTCGCGCAGTTAAGCGCCATGAAGAGCGTGTTAACACGCCAAAAGGTCGCAGCAACAACCCTTCTCGTCGTAAGCCGAAGAAGACTGCTGGTGACCAAGGCGCACGCAACAAGCATCGTTAATCGATAGCAAAACATCAGAAAGGCTTGCCAATTCGGCAAGCCTTTTTCTTATCTGTTACATAACAAAAGGATCTAAAGCCTATATAGAGCAGGGTGCTTTGTATAAACATATATCTCAGCTAGACGAAAACAACAGATAAAAAAATACCAGCACTAGGCTGGTATCTTTGTTCATGATGAAGAAACGTTAATCGCGTTTCCAAAGCATATGGCAGAACTTATGTTCAGGGTCTCGGCTGATTAGCATACGAGCAAATACGTCATCAAGAACGTCATTTTCCTCATTTACTAGGCCGATACGAACCTCTGCATATACTTCTTTGTCGATCTCGAAGCCAACATGTTCAACCCAGTCATCACCGGTTTCAACAAGTTCTGCGGCACCACGATCTTCAAATTGCGCAGTAAACAGAATCACGTCAGCAGGCTCTAGGTTATCTGGAGCCATCTCAAGGAAAATGTCGTACGCTGCGTCGATGACGTCGTCGTAAGAAATCAAATCAGACATGCTTATGCTCGGCTCATGTATTTACGTTCAGCTGTGTTAATGATAACACGGTCACCAGTTGCAATGTACTCAGGAACCTGGATGACAAGACCTGAAGCGAAGCGTGCTGGTTTAGTACGAGCAGATGCAGAAGCACCTTTGATTGAAGGGTCAGTTTCTTCAATCACTAGCTCAACAGAAGATGGCAGTTCAATACCCACTGCAGCACCGTTAACAAGGATAATGTGGATACCTTGTGTATCTTCGTTGATGAACAGCATGTCGTCTTCAACTTCATTGTGCTTGAATGTGTATTGTGAGTAGTCTTCGTTATCCATGAAGATGTGCTCATCGCCGTCAGCGTATGAGTACACAACTGCACGTTTGTTCATTTCTACCGTTTCAACAACGTCATCAGACTTGTAACGCTCATCTACACGTGCGCCCGTGTTTAGATCTGTACAACGCATTTTGTAGATTTTAGCGCCGCCACGACCGCCAGGAGTCGTTACTTCGATGTCTTTAACGAGAAGAGTTTTACCATTAGACTCGATTGCGAAGCCTTTTTTGATTTCACTTGCCTTTGGCATTGTATATTCCTATTCATACTTATTAAGCAAAACTCGGTGATTATAGCGCTAAGTTAGCCGCCTAGCATTAAAATTCATTGCAGAAATTTGTTGTTACTCCCATGACTAAACACCTGAATGGACTTGATTCGGTGAGTCGGCTAAGAGAACATATAGCCCAACTTCTTGAACCATCTGAGAACACGTTTTAAGTCATGTCTCTGCCTGTTATCGATCCTAAACAACCATTTCAACCAGAGTTTGCGCCTTTAATTAGGGAAGTCACCGCTTGTCTCAAAGGTGGATTGGGGCAAAACTTACACAGCGTTTATGTATACGGTAGTGTTGCTCGTAAAACAGCGATCGTTGGGAGGTCGAACTTAGACCTGGTTGTCGTTACTCAATCATCCTTTGATCACAATCGCGCGACTTTGCTCAACACAATTAAGTGGCGTGCGCAGCAGAGTTACCCTCACGTTAATGGTGTATCGGTCCGTACAGCCTTAGTGAGCGAAGTAGCTAATTTAGATAGTATTTTCACTTGGGGCTTTATGCTTAAGCATTGCTGTGTCTGTGTTTATGGTGATGATCTAGCAGACTGTTTTGGTGATTACGTCCCAAGTTGGGAAATTGCTAAGCACTGGAATATGGATGTGGAAGATTGGATTACGGCTTATCGCAAAAAAATCGTACAAGCGAAGACGATAGAAGAGCAGGTGGCCGCCCAGCGCGTGATTGCTAAAAAGTTACTAAGAGCGTCATACTCTTTGGTGATGTATCGAGATAAACGTTGGTTTGATGACCCCGTAGAGTGTGGCAAGGTATTCTTAACTTATCATCCTGAAAAGCAGCTTGAGATCGAGCGGCTAGAAATTTTACTTTCTGGCCGGGGGATTCCCAAGCGTTCTGTTATCGGGCTAATTGATGCGTTTGGTGATTGGTTAGTCAAACAGTACCAGAAAACAGAGTTTCGTATCGGCTAAAACAACCCCATTTGTGGCGCTGAAAGCCTGTCAAAGTCCGTCCCAATGAAAGGGAGAATCGCATCTGCAACGGGTTTGAGTTGTTTATCAATGTAATGTTGATAATCAATCGGGCTATTGAGGTACTCATAAGGTTCAGGGCCGTTCACGGTAATAATGTATTCAATTCGTCCTTTGTTTTGATACTGTAATGGGCGGCCAAGCTTGGCATTTATCTCATCCGCTAAACGAGCTGCGCGCACTTGTGGCGGGACGTTCTTCTGATACTCATGCAGTTTTCTGCGCAGTCGCTTTTGATACACCAACTGTTCATCAAATTCACCGTTGTTAGTTTTCTCAACCATCTCTCGGACATAGTCGCTTGGATCTTCACCATGGAAAATCATGCTATAGAGTGTATTTTGAAATTTCTGAGCTAACGAGGTCCAGTCAGTACGGGCACTTTCTAACCCTTTAAATACAATCCGTTCTTGCTCTCCTTCACCGATTAAACCCGCATAGCGCTTTTTCGAGCCAGTTTCTGCGCCACGAATCGTTGGCATAAGGAATCTGCGATAATGGGTTTCATACTCGATTTCCAACATAGATGTTAGGTTGTACTCAGAACGCAGGTGTTCTTGCCACCAAGAGTTGATGTAATCAACTAATTGATTTCCAACAGCGTCAGCTTCTACTTGACTGTATGGTCGATTCAACGACACGAATGTGGAATCCGTATCGCCGTAAATCACTTGATATCCTTGCTCCTCAATCAGCACCTTAGTTTGCTTCATGATTTCATGTCCGCGCATGGTAATACTAGAAGCTAACCGAGTATCAAAGAAACGACATCCCGATGAGCCCAGTACGCCATAAAAGGAGTTCATGATGATTTTGATTGCCTGAGAAAAAGCTTTTTCATTGTTCTTCTTTGCAACATCACGTGCTGCCCAAAGCTTTTCAATCATTTCTGGTAAAAAGTGTTTCGTACGATGGAACTGCCCACCGCGAAAGCCAGGTACAGCCTGATTTTCTTCTTTTCCAATATCGAGCAATAACCCTTCAACTAAACCCATAGGATCAATCAAGAAAGAGCGAATAATCGATGGATATAGACTCTTAAAATCCAATACTAAAACAGAATCATATAGGTTAGGGATGGAGTCCATCACGTAACCGCCTGGGCTAGCAATCCAATTTTCAGGGTGTAGGTTCGGAGCAACGTAGCCTGCTCGGTGTATCTGAGGCATGTATAGGTTTGTGAATGCTGCAACCGAACCGCCGACACGATCCAGTTCGACACCAGTGAGACGAGAGCGCTCTATTGCAAAGTCAAGCAGGTGAGTGTGATTGAAAATCTTATTCACTAACACGCAGTCTTGTAAATTATATTTAGCCAGCGATGGTTTGTCGGAGCGGTACATACGATTGATCTCATCCATGCGGTCATGCACGTTGTGGATTTCTTTACCTTCCCCCAAGAGTTCTTGAGATACAGACTCTAATGACCAAGATCGAAAGTGGTAAGTAGCCGTTTTTAGCGTATCGATACCATCCATCACAACTCGCCCGGGAATGGAGATAAACCCTTGTTGGCTTTGAGATGAACTTCTAAAAAAGCTGGCTTGGTCTGCTCTGCCAAGCATTAGCTTCATGTTGTGCCATTCTGCTCGTTTGTGTAGCAGACGAAAGTCAAAATCAATGACATTCCAACCGACAATGACATCGGGGTCGAATTTTTTAAACCAATCGATGAGTGCTTCTAGAAGCGCTTTTTCATCCTTAGCCCATTGTATCGGTGTCTCCGAAGGTTCTGGTTCTCCGATCATGATAACGCGGGAATCCATGACGCTGTCTAATCCGATTGAGTAAAGAATGCCTTTCTCAGAGCATTCTAGATCTAACGAGACAACGTTTAACTTCGGCTCATATTGCCCCGCACGGCATTTTGCGCTCTGGACGCGTTGGTAGCCATTGGTGCGAGTCACATTGCCTGTAAACTCGATACTGCCTTTGATAAAACGCTCCATTAGGTAGCGATCGGCGAGGCGAATATCACTTTCATACGTAGTGATATCTTTTTGAGCGAATGTGTCTTTGAGTGCGAGAGCGTCTCTGGTTACATTGGTATAGCAGGCAGCAAGAGGCGTATGTTCAAACGTTTTGAGATCCAAAAGGCGGATGTCGACGAATATGTTTTTTTCTCGTGCGAGTGTCTTTGCTTGCTCTGAGTGTTTCTGAGCGATGAAAAATACTGGCTTCTCACCATTAATAAGTAACTGAGTAGGACCTGCTTCTGTCGAAAGCCACAGCTCGATTTGAGTTTGACCTTTGATGTCTCGTGCCTGTCGAGTTAGCAGGAAGCCTTGTTGAATATTCAAATGTGAGAAACCTTAGAAAACTTGAAGAACGTTAGTTTAACACTAAGAACTGTAAAAATAACCAGTAAAGAAAGCGTCTCAAATTTTTGCTGGAATTAGTGATTACAAGTTAGTCTTTGGTGCAAGAGGGACAGTGTCATTTTAAGTTATAGCGTGTTTCTCTGGGCAATATGAAACCTAGTTACTTGATTTATTGTACTTAATGTTGTTAATTGTCTTCTCTTAGATTTCGGTTCTGCTCATCACGCTCTAAAATAATAGAGTGGTTTATGAATAAGTTCTTGCTAAAGTTTGCGTTTCAGCACATATTCATAGAAAGCAATTTTTTGTCGATTACGTTAGTATATAGGCAGTCATACTGATATCCACATTTAACAAATAATGGTTATGTGGGTGCAGAACCAATACAAAGTGTGGAGATACAAGTTTGATAAATGTTTTCCTTGTAGATGATCACGAGCTGGTTCGCACAGGGATACGACGTATTATTGAAGACGTCCGTGGAATGAACGTAGCAGGAGAAGCTGACAGCGGTGAAGATGCAGTAAAATGGTGTCGCAGTAATCATGCTGACGTCGTTTTAATGGACATGAACATGCCAGGAATTGGCGGCTTGGAAGCCACTAAAAAAATTCTTCGCGTGAATCCTGATGTGAAAATCATCGTACTTACCGTTCATACAGAAAACCCGTTTCCAACCAAGGTGATGCAGGCAGGTGCGTCTGGTTATTTAACCAAAGGTGCTGGCCCTGACGAAATGGTGAATGCGATTCGTGTAGTTAATAGTGGGCAGCGTTACATCTCGCCAGAGATTGCGCAGCAGATGGCATTGAGTCAATTTTCTCCAGCCTCTGAGAACCCTTTTAAAGACTTATCCGAACGTGAATTGCAGATCATGCTTATGATCACCAAAGGCCAAAAGGTAACGGATATTTCTGAGCAACTTAATTTAAGTCCAAAGACAGTCAACAGCTATCGCTACCGACTCTTTAGTAAATTGGACATTAATGGTGACGTTGAGTTAACTCACTTAGCGATTCGCCACGGAATGCTGGACACCGAGACCCTTTAGCGTGAATCCTCCTTTCGATTCGGCTTCCTTTCTCAAGACAGTAACTCATCAGCCCGGCGTTTACAGAATGTACAACGCCGAAGCTGTTGTAATCTACGTAGGTAAAGCCAAAGACCTTAAAAAGCGCCTTTCAAGCTACTTTCGAAAAAAAGTAGACAGTGAGAAAACTCGCGCGCTTGTCAGTAATATCGCCAAAATAGACGTCACGGTGACTCATACTGAGACAGAAGCGCTGATCTTAGAGCATAACTACATCAAGCAGTATTTACCGAAATACAATGTGTTGCTGCGAGATGATAAGTCTTACCCTTATATCTTTATTAGCGGTCATAAGCACCCACGGCTTTCTATCCACCGTGGCGCCAAGAAGCGCAAAGGTGAATATTTTGGCCCCTACCCAGATTCTGGTGCAGTAAGAGAAACATTGCATTTGCTGCAAAAGATATTTCCTGTGCGCCAGTGTGAAGACACTGTCTATTCCAACCGAACGCGCCCATGTTTGATGTACCAAATTGGTCGTTGTGCAGGACCATGCGTTAATACCATCATTTCTGATGAAGAATATGCAGAGTTGGTTGGCTTTGTGCGCATGTTTTTGCAAGGCAAAGATCAGCAAGTACTCAAACAACTGATCGAGAAAATGGAAGTTGCCAGTCAGCAATTGCGCTTTGAAGATGCCGCTAAATTTCGCGATCAAATCCAAGCGATTAGGCGTGTTCAAGAGCAGCAGTACGTCTCAGAAGACAGCATGGATGATATGGATGTACTCGGGTTTGCTCAGGAGAATGGTATCGCGTGTATCCATACCCTGATGATACGTCAAGGCAAAGTGCTTGGTAGCCGTAGTCATTTTCCGAAAATCCCACAAAATACAAGCCAGCAGGAAGTGTTCGATAGTTTTCTGACTCAATACTATTTGAGCCATAACGAAGCACGTACAATTCCTTCTCGTATTATTTTGAATCAAGAGTTGGCAGAAGATATTGCGCCAATACAGAAAGCGTTAAGTGAAGTGGCAGGCCGTAAGGTTCATTTTCATACGTCGCCAACTGGCTCTCGAGCAAGGTATCTCAAGCTTTCGAACACGAATGCACTAACGGCGATTACCACCAAAATCAATCACAAAATGACGATTAATCAGCGTTTTCATGCGCTTCGCGAAACATTGAATTTGGAGTCTATAGCTCGAATGGAATGTTTTGATATCTCCCATACGATGGGGGAAAGCACGATTGCGTCATGTGTGGTGTTCAACAATGAAGGCCCCGTTAAGCAAGAGTATCGTCGCTACAACATTACTGGGATTACCGGTGGTGATGATTACGCAGCAATGGGACAAGCGTTGGAGCGCCGTTATTCGAAGCAATTGGACGTAGAGAAAATTCCCGACATCATCTTTATCGATGGCGGTAAAGGTCAGTTAAATCGTGCGCATGACATCATTTCGCAGTACTGGGGGGATTGGCCAAAGTGTCCTATCATGATTGGTATTGCAAAAGGCGTTACTCGCAAACCAGGTTTAGAAACGCTGATTACAGTCGATGGGGACGAGTTTCATTTACCAAGCGATGCTCCTGCGCTGCATCTTATTCAACATATTCGTGATGAAAGCCATAACCATGCTATAGCGGGGCACCGTGCTAAGCGAGGTAAAACCAGACGTACGAGTGCACTCGAAGGGATTGAGGGAATCGGCCCTAAACGACGTCAGGCGTTACTCAAGTACATGGGTGGGTTACAAGAACTTAAACGTGCAAGTGTCGAAGAAATCGCCAAAGTACCGGGAATAAGTCACTCTTTAGCAGAAATTATTTTCCAAGCATTGAAACAATAAGGAAAATCGCGCAACATTAAGCCGCAATGTGTAAGAGAATAATAAAATGCGTTTGAATATCCCGAACATTCTGTCTCTTCTTAGACTGTTCCTAATCCCTGTTTTTGTGGTTGTCTTTTATCTACCTTATTCATGGGCACCGTTTGCAGCAGCAATGGTGTTTTGGGTAGCGGGTTTTACTGACTGGCTTGACGGCATGTTGGCCCGTAAACTTGGCCAAACTTCTCGTTTTGGCGCGTTTATTGATCCTGTCGCTGATAAAGTGCTAGTGGCAACGGCATTGATTCTAATCACGGAACATTATCATTCAATTTGGGTGACCATTCCTGCGGTAACGATGATTGCGCGAGAAATCATTATCTCAGCATTGCGAGAATGGATGGCTGAAATCGGTAAGCGAGCGAGTGTTGCGGTATCTTGGGTTGGCAAAGTAAAAACTGTTTCGCAAATGTTCGCCTTATGGGTGTTGATATGGCGTTACGATGAATGGATGGTTTGGCTAGGCTTTGCGGCCTTGTATGTGGCAACTTTCTTGACATATTGGTCAATGATTCAATATTTGGCTGCTGCGAAAGACGATCTGTTGAATGAAGAGCACCATTAAATTCTGATGTTAGAAAGCAGGCTTAATAGCCTGCTTTTTTGTATCTAAGGCAATCTACAGCATTTTTTGGCTTCTCTCGCTTTTCAATGCTTGCTAACGGCCATGTTTGCAATTTTTATCTGGGGCTTTTGCTTCGATAGGGTTCTATTTGTGATCTAAGTCTTGTTTTTGTCCTTAGAGAGTCTTAGAGAGGCGAGTCTTCTGATTATTAATGCTTCAATGCACGCAACGCACGGCCAGCAGTGTAAGGCGTAGCCAAAGTTTTATGATAAACAAGTGTATTTAAGCGATTTTTAGTATTAAAACTAAGCAATCCATCGTCTTTCGCACAAATTCTAGTCAAACGATTTAAAAAAATAAAAATAGTGTTGACTCGATCGCTCGAATCCGTAGAATGCATCCCGTACCCAAGAGAGCACGGCTCGAAAGGGTGGTGAAAAAGCTTAGCTTTATTCACAAATGAGGCGCCTTGGCAGAGTGGCTATGCAGCGGATTGCAAATCCGTGGACCTCGGTTCGACTCCGGGAGGCGCCTCCATTATTCTTTTGAGAGCAAATGGCTTTCGAGAAAAATGCGACACTAGCTCAGTTGGTAGAGCGCAACCTTGCCAAGGTTGAGGTCACGAGTTCGAACCTCGTGTGTCGCTCCAAATTTTATTGATATGGCATTGGCGATATCAGATGGTGTTTTACTTTTCTGTAAAGGCATCACAAAGAATATTTGTGTGCCCTGGTGGTGGAATTGGTAGACACAAGGGATTTAAAATCCCTCGACGTTCGCGTTGTGCCGGTTCAAGTCCGGCCCGGGGCACCATCTCATATTAAATGCGACACTAGCTCAGTTGGTAGAGCGCAACCTTGCCAAGGTTGAGGTCACGAGTTCGAACCTCGTGTGTCGCTCCAGATTTAAGGCCTAACATGAAAATGTTAGGCCTTTTTCGTATTTTTTGAAAATCTCAAACTTCTTTTCTGTCACAGACTTCGTTAAGTAGCGAACCCTTTGTCTCATTGACTCAAGTGATTGTTAATTCTGCCATTGCAAAACATCTTAGCTATTCCTACTAGTCTATGTTTAAACCATCACTTGTGGTGAATAACCACTCTTACTCCAGGCAAAGCTGTGACGAGAATGCTATCTTTTTAAATGTTCCGGATATAGAAAGGAATGTTTTACGATTAAGCAGCACAACCTTAAACCTCTGTTTAGATGAGGTGATGATATCTCAAGAATATTTGTTTAAATAACAGGTGTTTGAGAGAAGCAGAAAAGCATAGATCATGAATATGAACATGCGAGTTGCGATGGGGTATGTTTTGTTGTGATTTACATCACTGTTACTAATATGAAAAATCGTTGCCAGAAGATTTTATTTTGTGATAAATTCGCGCGCAATCTCGGAGCGTAATTAACAACGTTTGATCTCTGGGGGATACGCGTAGTGACCATTCAAGCTGATTGTGACACTGCGTAGGGTAGGTATCGGCAAAGCCTTTTGTCGATAGACGGGATACTAATGCTGTAAACGCGGCATATTAATGGGAAACCCAACATTGAAACCTTTGAATAAACACACACTAATCAGCTTCATACTGCCGAAATGTCCTGTTTTACAAAACGGGTGCATTACAGAACCTTGATTAATCCCTTTTACATATAAAGTCGCGAGTATCGTGGCGGATGATCTGTATTTGTCATTTATGCACTGACAAATGCGGAGGGGTATTCACACCTCCTGTAATTTCATTCTAATGATTATTAATACAGGATACAGAATTATTATAATTCAAGGGATTATGTAGTATGAGCACTGCCTTTGAAGTCGATAGCAATATCGCAAACATTTTTTCGTCTCAGGTTCCTATCGTTGAGGGAACGTATGACTTAACGCCAGATCAAGTATTGATTGATCAGGCTGAGCATGAATCTGAAGTACGTTCTTATCCACGTCGTTTGCCGATCGCAATTAAACAAGCCTTTGGGTGCTTGGTTGAAGATACGCGTGGACAGATCTTTCTAGACTGCCTTGCGGGGGCAGGCACTCTAGCTTTGGGGTATAACCATCCTGAAATAAACCAAGCTCTGAAAGAGCAATTAGATTCAGGACTGCCATATCAGACGCTAGATATTGCAACATCAGCAAAAACGACGTTTATTCAATCTGTTAAATCTTTTCTTCCTCAAGAGTTAAGCGAGAACAGCGTTATCCAATTTTGTGGCCCGTCTGGAGCTGATGCGGTTGAAGCTGCTATCAAGCTCGCGAAACAGACTACCGGTCGCAACACTATGTTTGCCTTCCGTGGCGCATACCATGGTATGACTAATGGTACGATGGGGATGATGGGTAACTTAGGCACCAAAGCGCGTCGAACTGGTTTGATGTCGGATGTGCACTTTATGCCTTTCCCATACAACCTGCGTTGTCCTTTTGGGCTTGGCGGTGATGAAGGTGCGAAAGCAAGTATTCGCTATATCGATCGTCTTTTAAACGATGATGAGTCAGGCATTATGAAGCCTGCCGCGATTATCGTGGAGCCAGTGCAAGGTGAGGGTGGTGTTGTTCCTGCGCCAGCATTCTGGCTACGAGAGTTACGTCGTATTTGTGATGAACACGGTATCTTACTGATCTTCGATGAGATCCAGTGTGGTGTTGGTAAAACTGGCTACAATTTCGCGTTCGAAGAGTCGGGCATTGTTCCAGATATTCTGTGTTTATCAAAAGCAATTGGTGGAGGCTTACCAATGTCGCTATTGGTTATCAACAAGCAACATGATACATGGAAGCCGGGCGAGCACACAGGTACATTTCGTGGTAACCAGCTAGCTATGGTCTCTGGTGCGAAAGCATTAGAAATTATCCAGCGTGATAATCTTGTTGAGCATGCCAATATTGCGGGTCAGTACTTGCGCTACGGCCTTGAAAGTATTCAAAAGCGTGTGAACTGTATCGCAGAGGTTCGTGGCAAAGGTTTGATGCTAGGCGTGGAGATTAAAAATCCAGACGGTGAGCTCAATAAATTTGGTGAACCTCAAGCGGATAGTGAACTCACACTTTCTATTCAACGCGCAGCACTCGAGCGTGGCTTGATCGTTGAGAAAGGTGGACGCGAAGGCGCAGTAATTCGTTTCCTTCCTCCTCTTATCATCTCGTTTGAGCAAATCGACTTTGCTTTACGTGTATTTGAAGACGCGATTTTAGCCGCTGGCGGTAGTCACATCGAAACTCAGCCACAAGATGAATGGAAGAAGCATTTCATCCACACTGGAGAGATGGGCAGCAATGAATTTGCTTCGGTGATGAATCACACTACTACGGCAATGAAGTCAGTGTTTGAACAAGTGACTGCACCGTATTCAGGTATGGATCCAAAAGCATTGGAAGCAGCGATTCACGACGTTGATCTGGATAATGGAAATGCGCCTCTTAAATCCGTTATCGACGATGCTGCTGAGCTGGTCGCGAAAAACGCAATTTTTACTCAACATCCAGATTGTATTGCTCACCTACATACTCCACCGTTGATGCCAGCGATCGCGGCAGAGGCAATGATTGCGGCTTTGAACCAGTCGATGGACTCATGGGATCAAGCTTCATCAGCGACTTATGTTGAACAGAAAGTTGTGAACTGGTTATGCGATAAATATGAGTTAGGTGCAAAAGCGGACGGTATCTTCACGAGCGGCGGCACGCAAAGTAACCAAATGGGTTTGATGCTTGCGCGAGATTGGATTGCTGACAAACTCAGTGCACACTCAATTCAAAAGCTTGGCCTTCCTGAATACGCAGACAAGCTACGTATTGTATGTTCGAAAAAATCCCACTTCACGGTTCAAAAATCAGCGTCTTGGATGGGATTGGGTGAAAAAGCGGTCATGACCGTCGATGCTAATGCCGATGGAACGATGGATGTCACTAAGTTAGACGAAGTTCTCAATCAGGCCAAAGCAGAAGGTTTAATCCCATTTGCCATTGTTGGCACAGCGGGTACAACGGATCACGGTGCTATTGATGACTTAGACTTTATCGCCGATATGGCAGCGAAACATGACATGTGGATGCACGTCGACGGTGCATACGGTGGAGCTCTGATTCTAAGTAGCCAAAAAACACGTCTGAAAGGTTGTGAGCGTGCACATTCCATCAGCGTAGACTTCCATAAGCTGTTTTACCAAACCATCAGTTGTGGTGCGCTATTGGTAAACGACAAGTCTAACTTTAAATTCCTGCTTCACCATGCAGACTACTTGAACCGCGAACACGACGAACTACCGAACTTGGTGGATAAGTCTATTGCGACAACTAAGCGTTTTGATGCGCTCAAAGTGTTTATGACGATGCAAAGCGTAGGGCCAAAAGCACTAGGCGATATGTATGATCATTTGCTTGAACAGACGCTTGAAGTGGCGGACATGATTCGAGATAACAAACACTTTGAGTTGTTGGCTGAACCATCACTATCTACGGTTCTGTTCCGAGCGACACATGAATCAGCGGATCTTGATGAACTGAACAAAACGTTGCGCTTAGAAGCGTTAACACGCGGTATCGCGGTATTGGGTGAAACCATTGTCGACGATAAAACTGCATTGAAATTTACGATTTTGAACCCGTGTCTGACGACGGCGGACTTTGAATCTTTGCTCTCAAAAATCAATACGCTAGCGGCAGAGCTAGTTTAACAAAGGTAACGGAAAACTATGGCAATTCTACAGATTGGTGCAGGCGGCGTTGGCTGGGTAGTTGCACATAAAGCAGCACAAAACAACGACGTTCTGGGTGATATCACAATCGCATCACGTACCGTAGGTAAGTGTGAGAAAATCATCGAATCGATTCAGAAGAAAAACAATCTGAAAGATTCAACTAAGAAATTAGAAGCGCGAGCGGTAAACGCGGACGACGTAGATTCTTTAGTTGCTTTAATTAAAGAAGTACAACCTGACTTAGTGATCAACGCAGGTCCTCCTTGGGTGAACATGTCTATTATGGAAGCATGTTACCAAGCTAAAGTGTCATACCTTGATACATCTGTTGCGGTTGATTTGTGCTCTGAAGGCCAACAAGTACCTCAAGCTTACGATTGGCAGTGGGGTTACCGTGAGAAGTTTGAAGAAGCGGGCATTACAGGTATTCTTGGTGCTGGTTTCGATCCGGGCGTAGTATCGGTGTTTGCCGCATACGCAGTGAAGCATCTGTTCGATGAAATCGATACTATCGACGTAATGGATGTAAACGCAGGCGACCACGGTAAGAAGTTCGCAACTAACTTTGATCCAGAAACGAACATGCTTGAGATTCAAGGCGATTCGTTCTACTGGGAAAACGGCGAGTGGAAACAAGTACCTTGTCACTCACGTATGCTTGAGTTTGAATTCCCGAATTGTGGTTCACACAAAGTGTACTCAATGGCGCACGACGAAGTTCGATCTATGCAAGAGTTCATCCCGGCGAAACGCATCGAATTCTGGATGGGCTTTGGTGACCGTTACCTAAACTACTTCAATGTGATGCGCGACATCGGTCTACTCAGCCCAGATCCACTAACGCTTCACGACGGTACGGTTGTTCAACCTTTGCACGTGCTAAAAGCACTACTACCAGATCCAACATCACTCGCACCAGGCTACACTGGCCTAACGTGTATCGGTACTTGGGTTCAAGGTAAGAAAGATGGTAAAGAGCGCAGTGTATTTATTTACAACAACGCTGATCACGAAGTCGCATACGAAGATGTTGAACACCAAGCTATCTCATACACCACTGGCGTACCAGCGATCACTGCGGCTTTGCAGTTCTTCCGTGGCAAGTGGGCAGACAAAGGCGTGTTCAACATGGAACAACTAGATCCAGACCCATTCCTAGAAACCATGCCATCTATTGGTCTAGATTGGCATGTTCAAGAACTGGAGCCAGGACAACCTGTTATCCATAAATTGAAGTAAGAATTTAGCGACTCTTATTTGTACGTTTAAGCCGATGCACTTGCGTCGGCTTTGTTCGATTTTATAGTGCCTTTGCTAAGGCGAAGGGACGTAAGGTATCAAAATGCAACAAAACGAACTAAAAACGCCATACTTCATGATCAATGAAGACAAGCTGATTGAGAACCTAGAGAAAGCAAAACAGCTAAAAGACATCTCTGGTGTGAAGCTTGTATTAGCACTGAAGTGCTTCTCAACATGGGGTGTATTCGACATCATCAAGCCTTACCTAGACGGAACAACAAGTTCTGGCCCGTTTGAAGTGAAGCTTGGCTACGAAACGTTTGGTGGTGAGACACACGCATACAGCGTGGGTTACAGCGAAGATGACGTTCGCGATGTGGCGGACATCTCTGACAAGATGATCTTTAACTCTCAGTCACAGCTAGCGGCTTATCGTCATATTGTCGAAGGTAAAGCATCGATTGGCTTGCGCCTGAACCCTGGTGTGAGCTATGCAGGGCAAGACTTAGCAAACCCAGCGCGTCAATTCTCTCGTCTTGGTGTTCAGGCTGATCACATCAAACCGGAAATTTTTGATGGTATTGATGGCGTAATGTTCCACATGAACTGTGAGAACAAAGACGTGGATGCGTTTATCGGTTTACTCGATGCTATTTCAGCTCAGTTTGGCGAGTACCTAGATAAGCTGGACTGGGTAAGCATGGGTGGCGGCGTGTTCTTCACATGGCCGGGGTACGATATCGAGAAGTTGGGGTTAGCACTTAAAGCGTTCTCAGAGAAACACGGCGTACAAATGTATTTAGAGCCGGGTGAAGCGATAATTACTAAGACCACTGATCTCGTTGTAACAGTGGTTGATATTGTAGAGAACGTAAAGAAGACGGCGATTGTCGATTCGGCCACAGAAGCTCACCGCTTAGATACGTTGATCTACAATGAGCCAGCGTCAATTCTTGAAGCATCTGAAAATGGTGAACATGAGTATGTGATCGGCTCGTGCTCTTGTTTGGCTGGTGACCAGTTCTGCGTGGCGAACTTCGAACAGCCTCTAGAGATAGGACAGCGTCTGCATATTCTAGATAGTGCCGGTTACACCATGGTGAAACTGAACTGGTTTAACGGTCTACGTATGCCGTCGGTCTACTGTGAACGCTCGAATGGTGACATTCAAAAACTGAATGAATTTGACTACTCTGATTTCAAACGTTCACTGTCTCAGTGGTCAGTGAAATAAAACGTATTGAGTATTAGAACGACAAAGAGCAGCTGAATTGCTGCTCTTTTTATTGGGGAAGCGTTAAAGGTATGCAGTTAGCTTTCTACAATTACACGAGTGTCTTCACTCAGAGATTCTAACTCATTGGCTATGTCTTCAATTTCTAGCTCGCTAGGTAGTTTTATCGCCATTTTAGCGCTGAATAAGCTAGAGCTTACCCCTCCGCCTCCAGCAATGAATACACGCTGACAATCCATATCTAAAATTGAGATACCTTGATTATCGAGAACGTGAGTAATTTCATTCACAATACCCGCTCTATCGTTGGCATCTAAACGAAGTTGGAAGATAGTGTCTTCACGATATGAATGAGGTTCAGAGTCGACGAACCTAACAACAAGAGTCTGACAAGAAGAGAACGCCTGTTTAACGATGTCGGCATTTTCTCTTGGAAGCTCTACTTTGATGACACCTGCAACTTGGTCTTCGATAAAGTTTACTTTGCTGATCAGCCATTTCCCGCCGTTTTCGTGTGTGATTGCAGCGAGCTCTTTAATCGTGGCGGGTGACGCTTGTCCGACAAAATTAACAATAAATACGGTGTTCATAATGTCCCCTCCTGGAATCAAGGTTTGGACGCAGTACGAATAAACGTGCTACTTAAGTTATTGGAATAAATCCTTTTATTTAGTGTAGGTGCTAAGGGCAGGTAATGTTTGATGAAAGTCAATTTTTAACACTAATTCGTGATGCAAATAATTAAAACAATGTTCAGAGCACAAAAAAGCAGCCATCGTAAGGCTGCTTTTTACCGAGTATCAACTTAGGATTAGAAGGTTACTTTTAACTCGACACCATAAAATTGACTGTCGTAGTTTGCGCCTGCGTCCATGGCGAATTTTGCAACATCTTGATTTCCAAACCAAGGTGATGAATTGAATTGTAGTTCTGCACTACCGCCCCATGCATCAGTTACCCAATAATGAATATGTCCAACAGGGTTTAAGAAGAAGAGCGAAACATCACCTGCGGTTTCAGAGCCCATAACTTCGCCGCCGTTGGCAATAATGTCTTGCTCAGCCGTTAACATCATTTCACCAACAACAGCACCAAAGAACGGTGTGATAAAAATATCCTGCCAAGATGGTACTTCTGCGAACGCCTCTACGCCATACTCCCAAAAGAACGTCGACATAGTTGCGGAGTACAAAAACGACTGAAATTCATTATAGCCAGCGTGACGTGCTGCCGTGTAGTAAACGCCGCCAAAATATGGGTGCATGATGTAGTTGAGGACATGTTCATCACGATCCCAAACGGGGCCGTCAGAGACATTATCTTTCCACTTTTGCCCCAACTTACTCATGTCCCGGTCTTCTTCGTCCCATTTGGTGATACTTTCTGGAAGAAAAGTCATCATGCCTACGGTCGCGATACTGAGACCTAGAATGGTGTAGGTTTGACCCATCAGATAATCCCAGTCTTTATCTTGAGGGATGATGAGATGTTTAGGCTGAAGCCCTGCGTCAAGGTTTAGCGAATCATCATTATTCTGTTCATACATAACACCGCGATTTTGAGCCTCGAAGGTGTACAGAGTCGTCGTTTCGCAGTAACCTGACAAGCAATCAGGTGTGTAAGAAAACTCTGTATGACGGCTTAGGTCATAGTGACTTGCTTGCGCAAGCGCTGACGAAGCCAAGCAAAGGCCTGTTAGAGTCGTCTTGAACATGGATGATTTTGACACAAAGGTCTCCGAGTTAATGGTGTATGTTCGGGCTCGTAATTATCCCTCAAAACATCAATCATTTAAACACTTGACCCTTATTTAGTCCCAACAAACCTCGGCGAGATTTGTCCAAATAAAAAGAAAAATAAGCGCTATAACGAAAATAGGATTGTGCTTACGTTCAGGAGTCAGTTGTGAAAATAGCAATGCTTAGTACTGGTGAGGAAGTCCTCCACGGTGATATTGTTGATACTAATGCGGCATGGTTGTCTAGCCTGTTTTATCAACATGGATTTGGCTTAACAAAGCGCTCAACGGTTGGTGATAGCCTATCGAGTTTGGTTGAAGAGTTTTTAATGCTCAGCTTTAACAACGATGTGGTTATTGTTAATGGTGGTTTAGGCCCTACAACGGATGACATGAGTGCTGCCGCCGCCGCGAGAGCTGCCGATTGTAAACTGGTGCTATTCAAAGAGTGGTTGCAGCATCTAGAAAGTTTGTATGCTCGACGTGGCATCCCTATGCCGGACAGTAATTTAAAGCAAGCAATGCTGCCAGAAGCGGCAGAGATATTGGACAACCCGATAGGCACTGCTTGCGGTTTCAAAATGCTGATTAATGATGCCATTTTTTATTTCACACCGGGTGTACCAAGTGAATTTAAGCTCATGGCAGAGACGCAAATTCTTCCCGATCTGAGAAGAGTGTTTCCCGATGTTCAAGGTTCATGTTGTAGTCGAATCTACACGTTTGGTCTATCTGAATCCGGTATTTCAGATAAGCTAGATCAGCTAAAACTTCCTCAAGGCTATGAGCTAGGGTATCGCTCTTACTTGCCTTTTATTGAAGTGAAACTTTTTGGTCCTTCAGATCAGATTGAACAGCGTTTGAAACTAGTACAGATAATTAATAAACACCTTGAGAGTAATACCGTTAGTATTGACTTACCTATGGTTGAAAATGTCGGCCAGTTGTTGGTCGATAAAGGACTAACGGTGTCGACCTCCGAAAAAAGTAGCGGAGGATACTTAACGTACTGGCTAAACGGCGATGAAAACGCTGAAAAGCAACTAGGGCATGGTTGGATACTACCGAGCCTGACTCAAGCGATGGCCAACAGCGGAGATCCATTAGCAGAAACGTTTGCTCTGGCTGGTGCTACGCGAGAGAAGTGTGGGACGGATTTATCACTCGTTACTGGCCATATTGAAGAGGGTGTTTTTTCCGTCGCTTTATCGACACCGTCAGGCGAGTGGGGAGCGTTATATAAACTCTCGAAAAAGTATCAGCGCAGTGATCAAGTTAAAGTGATCAGCACGGCAGCTCTAGACTTGTTGCGTCGCTACCTAGAACGTAAACCGATGTTTGCGCATTATGCATTTTTAGAGAAAGTTAAAGAGATGCACCTCCCGAGCAGTGCTTTATAACCAAAGCTCTCTACAGTAGTCTGAGAGACAAAAAACAGAGACAAAAAAGCCAAGGTGATTACCTTGGCTTTTGCATTTTATACCGTCGAGTCAACGTTATGCGCGCTGCTTTTCTTTCATCGCGTAGTTAACGCCGCTAAGTGACAAATCTGATTTTGCTTTACAGATACAAGGTAATATTTCATCACTTTGTGTGTAAGCCATGGCAAAACCAACATACTCCACTTCACCAGACTCCAATTTGCAGCGACAGGCGCCGCAGTGCCCATCACGGCAGTTGTATTCTGGTAATAGGCCAGCTTGCTCCATTGTTTCCAAAATCGTATTGGAAGGGTTGGATTCAATGCTGATCAGTTTGTTGATTTTGAGTGTTGCCATTACAGCTCGAATCCTTCGAAGTCATCTGCGCGAACTTCATTGTCAATTTGACCCACAAGGTAAGAAGAGATTTCTGCTTCTTGAGGCGCAACTTGAACGTTATCTGAAGACAACCAAGCGTTAATCCATGGAATTGGGTTGGTTGTTGCTTCTGGATACGCTGCTGGTAGACCTACCGCTTGCATACGAATATTTGTGATGTATTCAACGTATTGGCTTAGGATGTCTTTGTTTAGACCGATCATAGAGCCATCTTTGAATAGATACTCTGCCCACTCTTTTTCTTGCTCAGCCGCTTCTTTGAATAGGTCAAAACAGTCCTGTTTTGCCTCTTCTGCGATTTGCATGAAAGTGAAGTCATCTTGACCGTTACGTAGCAGGTTGATCATGTGCTGCGTGCCGTTTAAGTGAAGTGCTTCGTCACGAGCGATCAGCTTGATGATTTTCGCGTTACCTTCCATTAGTTCGCGTTCTGCGAAAGCGAAAGAACATGCGAAACTGACGTAAAAACGAATAGCTTCTAATGCGTTAACAGACATCAGACAGATGTACAGCTTCTTCTTAAGATCGTACAGACTAACCTTAACCGTTTCACCGTTAAGGACATGCTCACCTTCACCGTAGCGATGGTAATCATTCGTCGCTTGAATCAAATCGTCGTAGTAGTGCGCGATGTCTTTTGCACGCTTCAGAATGTGCTCGTTCTCAACGATATCATCAAACACCACCGCAGGGTCGTTCACGATGTTACGAATAATGTGTGTGTAAGAACGAGAGTGAATCGTTTCAGAGAAAGACCAAGTCTCAATCCAAGTCTCTAGTTCTGGCAGAGACACAAGCGGCAGCAGTGCCACGTTAGGGCTGCGGCCTTGGATAGAGTCAAGAAGCGTTTGGTACTTCAAGTTAGAGATGAAGATGTGCTTCTCGTGATCTGGCAGTTTGTTGTAATCGATACGGTCGCTAGATACGTCTACTTCTTCTGGACGCCAGAAGAAAGAAAGTTGTTTCTCGATAAGTTTTTCGAAAATCTCAAACTTTTGTTGGTCGTAACGTGCAACGTTTACTGATTGACCTAGGAACATTGGTTCCTTCAATTGGTCATTCTTTTTTTGGTTAAAAGTACTGTAAGCCATAATGCCTCAATTCCTTTTAAACCTCCCCGTAAGGGGGAGGTTATCGATAGTCTGTCTTTACGGGTTCGCTAGGTACGGGAAGATTAAATCTTACAACCGCCGCCAGCACAATCGTCATCTTGTGGTTGAACAGCGTCTTTCTGTTCATCTTTCGCGCCATCACGAGTGTTGTGGTAGTAAAGCGTTTTCACACCAAACTTATACGCTGTTAGCAGGTCTTGAAGTAGTTTCTTCATTGGAACTTTGCCAGTCTCGTAACGTGACGGGTCGTAGTTAGTATTAGCAGAGATAGCTTGGTCAACAAACTTCTGCATAATACCCACAAGGTGTAGATAACCGTCGTTCGAACCGATATTCCAAAGCAGTTCATAGCTGTCTTTAAGTTCTGTGAACTCTGGTACAACTTGCTTCAGGATACCGTCTTTCGAAGCTTTTACTGAAACGTAACCACGTGGTGGCTCAATACCGTTAGTTGCGTTTGAAATCTGAGAAGAAGTCTCAGAAGGCATTAGCGCAGTCAGTGTTGAGTTACGTAGGCCGTGCTCCATAATTTCTTTACGTAGGCTGTCCCAGTCGTAGTGCAGCGCTTCGTCACAAATTAGGTCGATATCTTTCTTATACGTATCAATCGGCAGTAAGCCTTTCGCGTAGTTCGTCTCGTCGAATGAAGGACACTTACCTTGTTCTTTCGCCAGTGCTACAGATGCTTTCAATAGGTAGTACTGCATTGCTTCGAACGTACGGTGAGTTAGGCCGTTCGCGCTACCGTCAGAGTATTTCACGCCATTCTTCGCTAAGTAGTAAGCAAAGTTAATCACACCAACACCTAGCGTACGACGGTTCATAGTCGATTTGTATGCCGCTGGTAGAGGGTAATCTTGGTAATCAAGCAGTGCATCTAACGCACGAACAACAAGATCGGATAGCTCTTCGAAATCATCTAGAGACTTGATAGCACCTAAGTTGAATGCAGAAAGCGTACACAGTGCGATCTCGCCTGAGTCATCTTCAACGTTAGTTAATGGTTTCGTTGGCAGTGCGATTTCTAAACATAGGTTCGACTGACGAACTGGAGCGACTTCAGAATCAAATGGGCTGTGAGTATTACAATGGTCCACGTTCTGGATGTAGATACGACCCGTTGATGCACGCTCTTGCATTAGCAGAGTGAACATTTCAATCGCTTTAACCGTTTCTTTCTTGATTGAAGGATCGTTCTCGTACTTCACGTATAGACGCTCAAACTCTTCTTGGTTTTCGAAGAATGCGTCGTACAGACCAGGTACATCAGATGGTGAGAATAGCGTAATATTGCCGCCTTCAACTAAACGTTGGTACATCAGTTTGTTTAACTGAACACCGTAGTCCATGTGACGAACACGGTTTTCTTCAACACCACGGTTGTTCTTAAGTACCATTAGTGAGCGTGCTTCACCGTGCCACATTGGGTAGAACACAGTAGCTGCGCCACCACGTACACCACCTTGTGAACAACATTTTACTGCTGTTTGGAAGTACTTGTAGAACGGAATACAACCAGTGTGGAATGCTTCACCACCGCGAATCTCTGAGCCTAATGCACGGATACGACCTGCGTTGATACCAATACCAGCGCGCTGAGATACGTAACGAACAATTGAGCTTGCTGTTGCGTTAATAGAATCAAGACTGTCTCCACACTCGATCAGAACACATGAGCTGAACTGGCGAGTAGGGGTACGCACGCCAGACATAATTGGCGTAGGTAGAGAAATCTTAAATGTCGATGTCGCATCGTAGAAACGTTTGATGTAATCAAGACGTGTCGCTTTTGGATATTTCGCAAATAAGCACGCTGCTACAAGGATGTATAAGAACTGAGCACTTTCGTAAATTTGGCCCGTAACACGGTTCTGTACGAAGTACTTACCCTCTAGCTGCTTAACTGCCGCGTATGAGAAATTTAGGTCGCGTTTATGGTCGAGGTACGCATCAAGTTCGTCGAGTTCTGCTTTTGTGTAGTCTTCTAGAATATGTTGATCGTACTTACCCATATCGACGAGGCGAGACACGTGATCATAAAGCGTTGGTGGCTCGTATTGGCCATACGCTTTTTTACGCAGATGGAATACCGCTAGGCGAGCAGCTAGGTATTGGTAATCCGGAGTCTCTTCAGAGATCAGGTCTGCCGCAGACTTGATGATTGTCTCGTGAATATCTGTCGTTGTGATGCCGTCGTAAAACTGGATGTGAGCGCGAAGTTCTACTTGAGAAACCGAAACATTATCTAGACCTTCTGCAGCCCAAGTGATAACGCGGTGGATTTTATCCAGATCGATACTTTCTTTACGGCCATCACGCTTGGTGACGGTAAGTTGTTGGTTCATTCTGCTTTATTTCCCTAAGAAAACTGATAAAAGCCGTATTTTTGTTTGTTTATGTGCAATATGAGTAAAGCTTGCGGCGGCTTTGTGATCAAAGTCTATCTATATATTGTCGCTTAAACACAACATATAGGGGTTCATTTGTTTGCGGGTTACAAGATAGTGCTATTACACTGATTTATCAAGGTACAGATCGGGGATGACTTGTGGATAACTGACAAAATGAAAAAAAACAGTAAGTGAACACTAACCGATGAGAAAAGGGCTGACTTGAATGGTTAAAAGTACGGTTTCGAGATCGGTTTAGAAATAACCGCATGCAAAAATATTTTCCTTGATCTTTGGCCGTTTTTATCTACGAAAAATGGCTTGGTCAAAATGGAATCTAGAGCACGAATTTTAGCCATAAAAAGACAAAAAAAGCGGCAACTTTGTGCTACCGCTTCCGATTCATTTTCTTTAAAAAATGTCAATCACAAAACTCATTTTTTAACTTAATAGTGTTCAGTATTTTTTAGTATGAACGATGTAGTTTACATCTACATTACGACCGAGTTTGTAGCTGTCATTTAGAGGGTTGTAATGAAGCCCAGTAATGCCCATTTCCGTCAGGTCAGTTTGGTCTATCATCTTCATCATTTCGGCTGGCTTGATAAACTTATCGTGCTCATGAGTGCCTTCAGGAACAATCTTAAGAAGCTTCTCAGCACCGACAATAGCAAATAAGTACGACTTAATGTTTCGGTTCAAAGTTGAGAAAAACACGTGACCACCGGGTTTGACTAGCGCAGCACAAGAGCGGATAACGGAGAGAGGATCTGGAACGTGTTCAAGCATCTCCATACAAGTCACGACATCGTAAGTTCCTGCGTTTTCTATAGCGTGGTCTTCTATTGTGCTCTGAATGTAGGTCAGTTGAGTGCCTGTTTCTAATGCATGTAGTCGCGCGACTTCTAATGGTTCTTTACCCATATCAAGCCCAGTCACAATAGCGCCTTCTTTTGCCATGCTTTCAGCAAGAATGCCACCACCACAGCCGACATCAAGTGCGCGCTTGCCAAACAAGCCATTTGCTTTTTCAAGTACATAGTTCAAACGAAGTGGGTTAATTTGATGAAGCGGCTTAAACTCGCCTTCTAAATCCCACCATCGAGAAGCCATGTCCTCGAATTTCTTAATTTCACTTGGGTCGACGTTTTGTGCTTTAGTCATAATTGGTTTTATTGCATTCAATCTGAGTCCTTTAGAGGGCGCCAGTATACTCCAACGTTTTACACCCAAACAACCTCGATGTGCTTAGTTAAGGGACAATGACAGAGTTCACTGGCGCGGCAATCGAGACAGGTGCCTGTAATTTGTAAAGCGCTAACTATTGTTTTTGCTTCATCCTTGAACTGGTGCCAGTGACAATAACTCTAAAACCTGCATTTTCGCGTTGTGTGGTTAAAGGAATTTACCTCGCTTTTCCGCGTAAAGGGTCCGATTTTGCTCAATATTGATCGAAATATAACCACTAATCAGAAAGATATGGGATGAGTGTGCAAATTCTCGACATTTGATTCATAACCAAGCTCACAACCTGATAAAAGGAGAGGGAAAGTGATGCCGAAGTGATGAATTGTGTGTTATATTTTTGCACCTTACACGTATCGTAATTACGATCAGATAATAGAGGGATAATGGCTCTATGAGCGATTTAGCTAAAGAGATCACGCCCGTAAACATTGAAGATGAGCTTAGAGGTTCATACCTAGACTATGCGATGTCAGTCATCGTGGGTCGTGCTCTTCCAGATGTGCGTGATGGCCTAAAACCAGTACACCGCCGCGTTTTATTCGCGATGAACGTACTAGGCAACGATTGGAACAAACCATATAAAAAATCAGCCCGTGTTGTCGGCGACGTAATCGGTAAATATCACCCACACGGTGATAGTGCTGTGTACGACACAATCGTACGTATGGCTCAGCCGTTCTCGCTTCGTTACATGCTGGTCGATGGTCAAGGTAACTTTGGCTCGATCGATGGCGACTCTGCTGCGGCAATGCGTTACACCGAAGTTCGAATGGCAAAAATTGCCCATGAACTATTGGCTGACCTAGACAAAGAAACCGTAGACTACGTACCAAACTACGACGGTACTGAGCAGATCCCAGCGGTTCTTCCAACTAAAATTCCAAACCTATTGGTTAACGGTGCTTCTGGTATCGCAGTAGGTATGGCAACCAACATCCCGCCTCATAACCTTGGCGAAGTGATTGATGGCTGTCTTGCATACATCAATAATGAAGAAATCACTATTGATGAACTAATGGATTACATTCCTGGTCCTGATTTCCCAACGGCGGCGCTTATCAGCGGTCGTAAAGGCATTGTAGACGCGTACAAAACAGGTCGCGGCAAAATCTACATGCGTTCGAAAGCGGACATCGAAGTGGAGAAGAATGGTAAAGAGACCATTATCGTCACTGAAATTCCTTACCAGGTGAACAAAGCTCGCTTGATCGAAAAGATCGCTGAGCTAGTTAAAGATAAGAAAGTAGAAGGCATCAGTGCACTGCGCGACGAGTCAGATAAAGACGGTATGCGCATTGTTATTGAGTGTAAGCGCGATGCTGTGGGCGAAGTAGTTCTAAACAACCTTTACGCTCAGACTCAGCTGCAAACCACTTTCGGTATCAACATGGTGGCCCTAAACAATGGCCAGCCACAGCTATTCAACCTAAAAGATATGCTGAAGTGCTTCGTTGATCACCGTCGTGAAGTTGTGACACGTCGTACTATCTTCGAACTGCGTAAAGCGCGTGAACGTGCTCATATCCTTGAAGGTTTAGCTCTAGCGCTTGCTAACATTGATGAAATCATTGAGCTTATCCGTAAGGCACCTACACCGGCTGAAGCAAAAGCGGGTCTTATCGCTCGTGGTTGGGATTTAGGCAACGTTTCAGCAATGCTAGAGCGTGCTGGTACAGATGCTGCGCGCCCTGAATGGCTAGAGCCTGAATATGGTATTCGTGATGGTCAGTACTTCCTGACTGAGCAACAAGCACAAGCTATCCTAGATCTACGTTTACATAAACTAACAGGTCTAGAACACGAGAAGATTCTTGGCGAATACAAAACACTTCTAGAAGAAATCGCTGAACTCATGCATATCCTTGCGAGCACTGAGCGTTTGATGGAAGTGATCCGTGAAGAACTTGAAGCGGTTCGTGACGGCTTTGGTGACGCTCGTCGTACAGAAATCACAGCTGCGAGCCATGATATTGACATGGAAGAGCTGATCGCACGTGAAGACGTTGTGGTTACTCTATCTCACGGTGGTTACGTTAAGTACCAAGTACTGAGCGACTACGAGTCACAGCGCCGTGGTGGTAAAGGTAAGAGTGCGACTAAGATGAAAGATGAAGACCATATCGAGCGTCTTCTAGTGGCGAATACCCACGATAACATCTTGTGTTTCTCTACTCGTGGTAAGACATACCGCCTGAAAGTTTACCAATTGCCTCTAGCGAGCCGTACTGCGCGTGGTAAGCCAATTGTGAACATCCTTCCATTAGAAGAAGGTGAGCGCATTACCGCGATTCTACGTGTTGATGAATTCTCTGAAGACAAATTCATCTTCATGGCAACAGGTGACGGTACGGTTAAGAAAACGCCGTTGAACCAGTTTGCAAACGTACGTTCAAACGGCCTAATCGCTGTGAACCTACGTGAAGACGATTCGTTAATCGGTGTGGATATCACTAACGGCGAAAACGAAATCATGCTGTTCTCTAAAGCGGGTAAAGTGGTTCGCTTTAAAGAAGCAGAAGAGATTCCAGTACTTGATGAAAATGGTAAACCAGTTCTTGATGAGAATGGTCAGCCAGAGATTAAGTTTAAAGGTGTTCGTCCTATGGGTCGTACCGCCTCTGGTGTTCGTGGTATGAAATTGGCTGAAAATGACCAAGTTGTATCACTTATTGTTCCTTCGCACGAAGGCGACATCCTAACGGTTACAGAAAACGGTTATGGTAAACGAACAGCACTTAGCGAGTACCCGACAAAAGGTCGTGGCACTCAAGGTGTAGTTTCTATCAAAGTTTCTGAGCGAAATGGCCCGGTAGTTGGTGCTATCCAGGTTGTTGAAGGTGATGAAATGATGATGATCACCGACGCTGGCACGTTAGTACGTACTCGTGTGGGTGAAGTTAGCCAGGTTGGTCGTAACACACAAGGCGTAACGCTTATCCGTACTGCGGAAGATGAATCAGTTGTTGGTTTGCAACGTATTGAAGAAGTTGATGATGAAGAGCTGCCTGCTGATGAAGATGCAGAAGCGTTAGAGTCAACAGGCGAAAGTACGCAGCAAGACGCTTCAGAAGCTCCAGCTGCTGATGATGCAGAGGAAGGTAACGAAGAGTAATCTTACATCGTTATCCTGATATGAAAAGCCGAGCCTCAGTTGCTCGGCTTTTTTGTATCTGTGTCAACGCATTTAAAGTAAGAAATGCGTACACTGACGTTATCTTTGTTTACAGGACGTGTTATGTCTGTTTGGTTTTTCGCTGCCATCACTCTGATGGGGTTGTTCATCGTACTCTTATCACTGAGTGCATCAAAAGCTAAACCTGCCCAATGGTTTGGTTTTTGCCTGTTAGTACTTGTCGTGACGAGTGCCAGTTTCTTATTGCTGCATCAAACACCGCCTAAACCAATACAAGCGGAAATGTCACGTATGATGACTGCTCGTGACATCATGCAAGAGATTCAGGACCAGCTACGAGAGGATCCAAACAACGCTGAATTGTGGTTCCAACTCGGGCAGGGCTACCTGCTAGAGGGGGAATTTGACGGAGCGTTGATTTGTTTTGATTACGCGATCCAACTGACTGAACCTGTCAGTGCCACGCAACTTGCCGCAAAGGCGACCACTTTATACTACATCCACCAACAATCTATGACGCAAGAAGTCAGCCTGCTTCTGGAGCAAGCTTTGCAGATAGAACCGCACAATGAAGCCGCTTTGTCTTTGATCGCAAATGATCATTTTCTGTCATTCCGATTTCAGGAAGCGATTGATGCCTGGGTACTATTATTAGATTCTAATGATCCAAATTTAGATAGGGTGCAAATCATTAACTCTATTAACAAAGCAAAAGAGCTGTTGTAAGCGTACAATTTAACAAGCAATAGAGGGAAAGGTGGGCAACGAATGAAAAATAAAGCACTAAGCATATTGGTTTTGCTGTGCGGCTCTGTGCTGGCGGGTTGTAGCTCTTCCGATCATTCTGGCTCTTCCTCTACGGTTTATTATTCATCGGGTTACTACGACCCGTGGTGGTGCGATCATGACGACTACTGGATTTATTACTATCCGGGCTGTTGCGATAACGACGATGAATACAAAGAGAAACTGGAAGAGTGGTGGAATGGTTTAGATGAAGACCAACAGCAATCCATCAAAGACAAAGTCGAAGATTGGAAAGACGACGATATGTCCGCCAATATCGATAACATGAAACGCCAACTTGACGATCATTGGCAATCACTGCCTGACGAGCAAAAGCAAGAGATTCGAACCCAATGGGAGAATCGTCCGGAGCATATTGAACCAGCGACTTTACAAGGCAAGGCGGTGAAAGAAAAGGTTCAACAAAGAAAAGCACTGCCGGAAACGAAGATCCAGCGTCCAGTTGCTCGTCCAAATGTGCAGATACCTAAAGCACGTCCAAATATTCAACCTAGACCTAGGCTTCCTCGTCGCTAGTACATTCGATTTTTGTCTCTCGATAGAATCAGGATGAAGAGATAAAGATAATAAAGAAAGAAAAGGGGCGTTCAGTACGCCCCTTGTTGTATCTATAAGTTAACCGTTGCCAGTTAGACTAATACGTGGCTTCGCGTTCAGCTGCTGCTTTATCCCACTCTGGCGCTACTGTTTCTAGGAAGTGTTTCTTGTCTGCGTTCATCTTATCCATATCCATGCCTAGTGCTTGTTGTGCTTTCGCTTTGGTCGAGATATCTGGAATTTGAACAGGGTCAGTAATGCCTTTGGTTGCCAGTAAACGAACCAATTTGGTACGGGCGTCAGCAGCGCGGTCAACTGCAGTACCTAGTACTTCAAGTGCTACCTCAGGAGCATGCATGTGAACACCGTGAGAAGCAATCGCGTAGTCCCAACGCCATTGTGCATGGCGAATATCTTGTAGGATAGGTTCCATCTCTGCTTCTGTTGCACCTGCTTTCCACGCTGCGCCTGCTTCAAAGTGTGCCGCTACGATTTGCTTCTCGGCGGTTAGCTTCATGTTCAGTACTTGCGCTTTGCGAGTCGAGACGATGCCTTGTAGCTGCTCTTTAGTTTGGGTATGGCATTGCGCACAGGTGTCTTCAAAACGATCAAATGGGTTACCCACTTTGTGGTCTGTGTACACCGTACCGTCTTCTTTGGTCACTTTAGGCATGTGGCAGTCCACACACACCACTTTGTTTTTACCATGAATACCCGCTCTCCAAGTTTCGAAACCTGGATGTTGCGCTTTTAGCATCGGCGCTTTAGATACGGCATGCGTCCAATCTTTGAAATTCAACGCGTCGTAGTATTTCTCCATGTCATTAACGGTGGTGCCCATATCCCATGGGAATTTAACCGCTTTAGTTGGGCCGGTGAAGTAGTATTCAACGTGACATTGAGCGCAGACCGATGCTTGCTTATCTAGGCGAGACTGTTCATCAAAGTTTTTACCAATAGTATCAAAAGCACGCTCGACGTATGGGCGAGTCAGTGCTAGCGCAGGTTCGCCTTTCTTGAAGGCTTCAGAGCCTGTGTTGTGGCAATCGGAACAACCGATAGGGTTGACGATTTCTGAGCCTAAGCGTGCCCATTTACCTTCGAAATAACCGTCTTCACCACGTTCATCAATCACGCGAGCAACGTCAGGGCTTTTACAGCTCCAACAGGCCATTGGCATAGGCCCGGACTTCTCGTCGGTTGGTGCGCCGGTACGTAAGGTTTGACGAACATCATCAAGTGCGTAAAAGTGACCGCGCGCTTTGTTGTAGTCTTTTGCGAAGCCGTAGCCAGCCCATAAGATCACCATGTTTGGGTCTTCACTTAGAGCATCTTCAATGTGCTCACTTTCGGATGTTGCTTTCCAAGAGTGGTATTGGTCGGGATGGTTCTGTTCAAAGGCGTCATTTCGAGGATCGATGAGGCCTTTTTCTTCTGCCGCCAACGGAGCGCCGACCAAAAATAATTGGCTGGCGAATAAGGTCGCAACCGCGATAGGTGCGCTCATCCAGTGTTTTATGCTCACGGTGTTATCTCCATATTCGTTTTTATTAGCAGCGTTGTGAGAAGCTATTCCAAATAAGAACTGGAGATCTACGATTAATAATATTGCTTAATTGGATAGATGAAATAGTGAGTGAATCTTGTCTTGTTTTAGATCAATTTACACCAGTGATCTCAGTCATGTTTGAATTTATATACCTCTAAAGTGGTAGTTATTAAGTCATTGTTCTGCAATGCTTTGGGGTTTTAACCTTTTTAAAAATAGGGTGATTTAGTTCGCTTTTTGAGCAGGCGTTTCTACCCCTTATGAATAATAGAGGTATTATAAATATAGGTTTAGCGTTGTGGCTTTCCGAAATAAGAATTGATGTCATTTGAAGATCTAAAAAATATCTTCAGAGGAAATTAATTTTCGCTCAAATAAATAATTGAGAATAGTTATCAATTATTATCGAGCTAAGGAAAGAACAATATGGGCAATATAAAATTGACCATAGAGGCAATGCTGAAACTTCTCTTCGTCTTTGCCATCTATGGTTTCTCCATCGCCGCCCATGCGACTTCTTCAGAGCCGATTGAAGGTGCTCAAGCTGAGCGTCATCAAGTCGAGTTGATCCGTGACCGAGACTACAAGTGTCTTCAATGTCATAAGGACGCCAAAGAGACTCTGAATCTATCGCATGATTCGCAAGCGTTATTGAGTCAAGGTAAGCAACTCAATTGCACTAACTGCCATAGCAACATCGGCCCTGATCACCGTGAAGGCTCGCCTGATGTGATTAAGTTTTCTGCCGCGCAATCGAAAGAGGTACACGACAAAGTGTTCCTTGATCCAAGCATGATTCTTAAAGCCAACAGCCGATGTGTGGATTGCCATGCACCGACACAACTGAGAGAAAGCCACTGGACGCACGATGTGCACGCCAAAAACCTCACTTGTTCAAATTGCCACGATGTACACGCAGCGAAAACCAAAGCGTTGTCGTACGACAGAAAACAACTGATCAAGCAGTGTGTGGATTGTCACTCTGAATTTGCCGTCGAACCTGAACTTGCCAAAGAAGAGGAGAGATAGCATGAAATGTTCGAGAAGAAACTTTTTAGCCGGCAGCGGCGCGTTGATTTTAACTACAGGCGTTGCAGGCACTTCCGTTGTTAGCTCCTCTCTTTATGCCAGCAACCGTGAACAAGCGAAACGCATGGGTATGGTTCATGATGAAAATGCCTGCATTGGCTGTACCGCTTGTACCGATGCTTGTCGCGAAGTAAATAAAGTCCCTGAAGGCGTAACGCGACTTAAAATTCATCGCAGTGAACCGATTGGCGAATTTCCAGATGTGGAATACCAGTTTACTCGCGAATCCTGTCAGCACTGTGATAACCCACCATGTGTGTACGTTTGTCCAACAGGCGCTGCATACAAAGATGAAGCGACCGGCATCGTGGATGTGCACAAAGAGAAATGTGTCGGATGTGGTTATTGCCTTGCCGCTTGCCCTTACCAAGTGCGCTTCTTTAATCCAGTCGATCACTCTGCGGATAAATGTAACTTCTGCCGTGATACCAACCTAGCGCAAGGTAAGCAGCCAGCTTGCGTGGAATCTTGCCCAACAAAAGCACTCATCTTTGGTGATTTGAATGACCCAACTAGCGAGGTGAGCAAAGCTATCGAAAGCCATGTTGTCTATCGCGATAAATCGCATTTAGGTACGCAACCTAAACTGTACAAAATTCCGCATAGCAAAGGGGAGGTGTCATCATGAACGGCTTCGAAAGTGCATTCCACTTTGACTCGTTAGTCTGGGATTGGATCATCGCGATTTACTTATTCCTTGCTGGGATGTCAGCGGGTGCGGTGATGATTTCAATCTATTTAAAACGCAAAGTGATTGAAGGTGATCCTGCAAACAACGGCATCATGAAAGCGATGGCTTGGCTCGCACCATTTGGCATCATTGCTGGGTTGGTAATTTTGATTTTCCATTTAACCAAGCCTTTAGAGTTTTGGAAGATCATGATCTACTACAACCCAACGTCGGTAATGTCGATGGGCGTGATCTTGTTCCAAGTGTACATGATCGTGTTGTTTGTTTGGATTGGCGTTATCTTCCGCCATCAAATCATCAGCTTCTGTGAAGGGAAGTTACCAAGCAAACTGCTGGATTTTGCCGATGGCATTTTGATTAAGGCGGGGAAAGCCAACAACGCCATTGAATTGTTCTTGGGCTTCTTAGCCATCGTACTTGCAGCGTACACTGGCTTTCTATTGTCTGCGTTGAAGACTTATCCAATGCTAAACAATCCAGTACTGCCAATCTTGTTCCTGTTCTCTAGTTTGTCCTCGGGCGCAGCGGCATGCTTGATGTTCGGCATCTTGGTGTTTAAAGAGTCGACCAGCAGCCCAAGTGTATCTTGGGTGCACGGATTTGAACGCCCAGTAGTGTTGTTTGAGTTGTTTGTCTTAGTGACCTTCTTTACTGGACTGATCTTCAGCGGTGGTCAGAACGAAGTCGCGGCTTGGAATGCAATTTCGAGTGGATTCTGGGCTCAATGGTTCTGGGTTGGGGTAGTGTTCATCGGCATGATAACGCCTTTGACTCTCAATTGGTTGACGCCTTCTGAAGTGCGCCACAAAGGCAGTTACGTTTTTGTGGTCACGACGTTGAGCTTGGTCGGCGTACTTATGCTGCGTACTTTCATTCTCTATGCCGGTCAAATGACCATAGTGTAAGGGGGAAAAATGGAGGCTGAGCTAGGGTTCTTCTTACTGATATTGGTGGCTGTAACGTCGACTTGTGCATCTTGGCTGCATTGGCTACGTCGTGCTATGGGTAAGAAGGCGACATTGCCGCATCAAGTCGCGATGTCCCAAATCATTAGCTTAGCTTCCATCATTTGTTTAGCACTTCTGATCGTCTGCTTCGTGCAAGACAACTTCGCGTTGGAATATGTTGTTACGCATTCCAACAGTCAACTTCCCGTGGCGTTCAAAATTGCTGCCGCTTGGGGTGGGCACCAAGGCTCTATGTTGTTTTGGGTCGTCACCTTGAGTTTATGGGCGTCGTTTATTGCATTTAAGTCACCGCTCAATGCCCAATATACTTGCGACTGTTTAGGAATCATGAACGTTCTGATTGGGACGTTTGCATGGTTCACGTTAATGACCTCTAACCCGTTCGAATATGCCCAAGTATTGGCGTCGGAAGGGCGAGATCTAAATCCAATGTTGCAAGATGTTGGGCTTATCATTCATCCACCATTGCTTTATCTCGGTTATGTTGGTTACGCAGCAATATTAGCTTTTGCATTAGCGGCGCTATTGGGTAAACAACCGATGAGCGATTGGTATGTGGTCGCTCGAAGCGCAGCGTTTTTTGCATGGGGAACGCTCACGTTGGGTATCTTGGTCGGATCATGGTGGGCGTACAATGAGTTAGGGTGGGGCGGATGGTGGTTTTGGGACCCTGTGGAGAACGCTTCTTTACTCCCTTGGCTTACGGGTACTGCTTTGTTGCACAGCGGTGTTGTCGCAACACGTAACAGAGGCGCAATTTGGAGCACCTATGCACTGGCGTTTGCTACGTTCAGCCTAAGCATTTTAGGGACATTCGTGGTGCGCTCTGGCGTGCTGACTTCAGTGCATGCTTTTGCGGTGGACCCAACTAAGGGTTTAGTGCTGCTTGGTGTATTGAGCTCGCTTATCATCATCACTTTTGGCGTATTGATTTTGCAAGGAGAACAACTCCCTCGCTTCAAACTTCAATCTCTAGCGAGCCGAGCTTACGCTGCTTATATCGCCAAAGGACTATTGGTTATTGCGACTGCCATCGTTTTTCTTGGCACTTTTTATCCGATGGTTTATCAATTGTTCGGCTTAGGGAATATTTCAGTTGGCGCACCTTACTTTAATAGTCTGATCTTCCCATTAAGCATACTGGCTCTGATTGCCTTAGCTTTGATGCCGGTGCTGAAGTGGACAAAAGGCACAGTTCCGAGTGGAAGCACTGATATCGCGATTAGTATTGCGTTATCTCTAGTCTCTGGGATCGGGTTTATGTTCTCAGTGAACGTACTGCATTTCGAAGTATTGCTAACCATAATATTGGCTACTTGGGTGATTGTGGCGCATCTCGTTATGCTGTTTCGTTGTTCCAATAAGCGCAAACTCATGCCAATCGTGATGGCACATATCGGTTTTGCGCTGGCGGTGAGTGGAGCTGTATTCAACAGTCACTACTCATATGAACATAATTTACGTGTCGAACCCGGCAGTTCTCAACAAAGGGCGGGGATCACTATCGATTATCATGGTATCGAATGGCTGGTGGGGCCAAACTACACCGCGGAACAAGGACAGATCACCTTGCACTTGGAAGATGGCCGCATGCTCAATTTCAACCCGCAAAAGCGTCATTACCCTGTGCGAGTGATGAATATGACCGAGCCTGCGATTCGTTCACTATGGCATGGCGATTATTACGTGACATTGGGTGACAAAGTCGATACTCATGCTTATGCGATTAAAGTTCAGTACCGCGCAGGTATTTGGTGGATATGGTCTGGCGGGCTACTAGCTGTGTTTGGTGCGCTATTAACCGGCCTAAAGAAAAGGAGAGAGGCTATCAATGCGATCGAGAAATACGCTTAAACTCGCAGGTCTGTTTGTGGCTGTTGCCGTGTTTGCTGTAGTAACTGCGGTGGCTTTGTCTGAGCGACCACATGTTGAATTGTCCCCACAACGAAATTTAGATGCACCTAATTTTCGCTCTACTTCTCTGATCTCTGATGACATGGTTTCTGAGCAGTTGTTCAAAAGCGACGGATATAAATTATTGAATGTTTGGGCATCTTGGTGCGGAGTATGCAAACGAGAGCATGAAGAATTATTGCAGTTAGCAGAACTCGGTGTGCCTATTATTGGGCTGAATTATAGAGATCAAAAACAAGCCGCTCGTGAATATTTGAGCTCTAAACGAAATCCATATATTGAAGTAATTAGTGACCCTAATGGAAAGCTCGCTGTGGAGCTAGGTGTTATCGGAACGCCGGAAACTTACTTGATTGATCCAAATGGTCGTATATTGATCAAATATCGTGGAGAGCTAACGGCAGATAAATGGAACGATATATTTTCAGGATACTTGAATGTTTCGATTTAATAATCTTCTCCTCACTTTAATCCTATTTATACTATTTTCTCCTTTCACGAGAAGTGCGGATATAGAACAGAATGTTGATCTGTTTGAATTTCATTCCGTTGAAGTGCAACAGCGTGCAACCTCGTTAGCCAAGGCATTACGCTGCCCGCAGTGTCAAAACCAAAACCTTGTCGAGTCTAATGCACAAGCGGCTAAAGACCTGAGGTTGAAAGTGTATACGATGGCCAATGAAGGCAGCTCAGATCAAGAAATAAAGGACTATCTAGTTGCTCGTTATGGGAATATTGTTCTGTACCAACCACCATTAAATTATTCCACGGCGCTGTTGTGGATCTTTCCTGTGCTATTTTTGATCTTTTTTGTCTTATATTCGATCCGAATGGTGAAGCGTAATTAATGTGACCGTTATTCCACTATTAAAAATAAATTGTGCACTTAACAAGCAGAATGTTATCATTTTTCCGAATTTATGAAGTTTCCAGTATAAAGAAAATAAAAATTTTGAGCTGGATAAGTAATAAAAGAACGAAATAGGTGCACGCAGTGGATTCAGTTATATTACAACTTAAAAAAGACTTCTATTCGCAGATTCGTGCATTGCAATCACCGAACCTGCCTCAAGTTACTTCAACGCTCGCCGTGTTGACCGACGAGGAAATCCAAGAACTCGAAGCAGTTTGGATTGAACTCGCCGTTTGGAAGCGCAGTCAGACCCATTAAAAGATAGACCAAACGACCTTCTTGAAACCCCAGACAAAATTTGTCTGGGGTTTTTTATTGTAGTTTTTTTAAATTGTTATAATATAACAATTGTTCAGTTGGAGAGTGTTTCTCTTTTGCTGTCTTGAGTGGATAACTGCCCTCAATTGTGATCTCTATATTGCAAAATGCGGTATCAGTCCCCATAGTTGAAGAGCAACGAGTAAATCCCATGAATGCAATAACGAAAACGCATCAAGCGCATCAAGCAATAAATCGAGTGAGTATAGATATGGCGGAAGTACGTGCCAGAGTAGATTTTAAAGTCGGGGCAAAAAGTAACATTGATGCCGAAATTCTGTCTTTCCATGGTCTGAAGACAGACAAAGAGCATGTTGCTATTATCTTTAAACAAGCGGACCAAACTCAGGACATGCCTTTAGTTCGTATGCACTCTGAGTGTTTGACAGGCGATGTGTTTCACTCTTCACGCTGTGACTGTGGTGAGCAACTAGAAGAGACGATCAATCGCATGGGCGAGTCCGGTGGTATCATCTTGTATCTCCGTCAGGAAGGTCGTGGTATTGGTTTGTACAATAAGATCGATGCATACCGCTTACAAAGCCAGGGCATGAACACGTACGAAGCTAACAACCATTTGGGCTTTGATGATGACCTGCGTGATTTCACAGAAGCAGCACAAATGCTAGAAGCTTTAGGCGTGAATAAGATCCGCCTCGTGACGAACAACCCTAAGAAAATTCGTGAGTTATCTGAGTACGGAATTGAAATTGGCGAGGTTGTCAATACCTCTGCACATATCAAAGATGGCAACGAAAATTATCTGAAGGCAAAAGTCTCTCACGGAAAACATGACCTAAAGGTTTAATCCTAAAGATAAAACTGACAATAAAGTCTGTGAAAAACCTCATTTTTATGAGGTTTTTTTGTATCTGGAGTTGCAAATAAATTGTAAATTTGTATTATCTCGAGACTAAAGTGCAAATAAGAATAATTAGCACTACCAATACGATAATTGAAAAGCTCAACAAGGATGCTTCAGATGAATGCAAAAAAAGTTTTAGTCCAATCTATTGCTGCATCACTCCTCATTGCCAGTGGTTCTACCGTTGCTGCCACAGTAACTAAACAACAAGTAGTCGAACATTACGCGGACGTTGCCCATGCTGTATTTGCTGATTCAGTAACAACAGCGAAAGCGCTTGATGTGAAAATCGACGAATTTCTACAATCACCATCAGCGAAAAAGCTTGAAGAAGTAAAACAAGCTTGGCTAGATTCTCGCGTGCCTTACCAACAGTCTGAAGTTTTCCGTTTTGGTAACGCGATTGTTGATGATTGGGAAGGTCAGCTGAACGCATGGCCACTTGATGAAGGTTTGATTGACTACGTAGCGGCTGATTACCAATACGAATTGGGTAACGAGGGCGCTGCTGCCAACATCATCGCGAACACAAGTCTGCAGATTGGTGCTTCTAAACTGGACGTTTCAAAAATCACTCCAGAATTGCTAGCGGATCTAAACGAAGTAGGCGGTTCTGAGGCAAACGTCGCGTCAGGTTACCACGCGATTGAATTCTTGCTTTGGGGTCAAGACCTAAACGGTACTAACGCGGGTGCAGGTCAACGTGCTTACACTGATTTCGTCGTTGGCTCTGAGTGTACGAATGGTCATTGTGATCGTCGTGGTGAGTACCTAAAAGCGGCCGCTGATCTACTGGTTCAAGACCTAGAGTGGATGGAAAAGCAGTGGTCTGCAGAAGTGAAAGGCAACTACCGTGAAGAGCTATTGAACGAATCTGCTGACAATGGTCTTCGTAAGATGCTATTCGGCATGGGTTCTCTTTCTCTAGGTGAGCTAGCGGGTGAGCGCATGAAGGTGGCACTAGAGGCAAACTCGACTGAAGACGAACACGATTGTTTCTCAGACAACACGCACAACTCTCACTACTACAATGAGCAAGGCATCTACAACGTTTACACAGGTACATACAAAGGTGTAAACGGCAAAGAGCTATCTGGTCCAAGTATCGCTGACCTTGTTGCTCAAAAAGACAAGAAAGCAGCGACCGAAATTCAAAAGCAGTTTGATACAACACGTAGCCAAGTTGGTGAGCTAGTGACTTCTGCAGAGAAGAACAACCAGCACTTTGACCAACTTATTGCAGCGGGTAACGCACAAGGCAACGCGCTAGTAAACGACACCATCATGTCGTTGGTAGCACAAACCGGAGCGATTGAGCGCGCGGCAAGCATTGTCGGCATCGACAGCCTAAGCCCTGATACTGCTGACCACGAGTTTTAATAAGAAAACCATAATAAATAAGGGCTCTTTGTGAGCCCTTTTGACGTTTGAGCTCGTTGTTATCACCCTTGTTGTCTATGTAGAGCAATGATATGAAGCCATACCTAATTTCTGCGCTAGCCGCGATCCTTTCTTCTTCTGCCATGGCTTATGATGTTAAGTCTGGTGGCAAAACCAGTGTTAAAAAAGACGGCGCGAATGCCTATTCTCTTCCTGCTGCTAACTTGCCAATGAGCAAACGCCTCGATTTTAGCGTCGGTAACAGCTTTTTCCGCAACCCTTGGGTACAAGCGCCAGCGTCAACAGACGCTCGTGATGGCTTAGGCCCGCTTTTTAACACCAATGGTTGTCAGAATTGTCACATCAAAGACGGTCGTGGTCATCCGCCAGAGAAAGATGATTTACATGCCGTGTCTATGTTAGTGCGCTTAAGCATTCCTGCGATGACGCCAGAACAAAAGAAAGCTTACATCAAAGATGGCGGCATACCTGAGCCGACTTATGGTGGCCAGCTTCAAGATTTCGCCCTGCAAGATCAAACGCCAGAAGGCAAAATCGAAATCACTTACACCGATGTCCCAGTGAAATTTAAAGACGGTACGACGGTGACGCTAAGAAAACCTCATTTGAACATTACCGATCTGGGTTACGGCGATATGCACCCTGATACCGAGTTCTCAGCACGCGTGGCACCGCCAATGATCGGCCTTGGTTTGTTAGAGAGTATTCCCGACGAAACGCTACTTGCTTGGGCTGATGAACAAGATGCCGACAAAGACGGTATCTCAGGCAAAGTCAATAAGGTGTGGGATATTGAGAAGGACGACTTCTCGATTGGTCGCTTTGGCTGGAAAGCAGGACAACCGACGCTAATGCAGCAAAATGCAGCAGCATTTAATGGTGATGTGGGTCTTACGAGCCATTTATTCCCAAATGAAAACTGTACCTCGAAACAAAGCATTTGTGACGACATGCCAAATGGCGGCAAACCTGAAGTGAGTGAAAATATTCTCGACTTCGTAGAGTTTTACAGCCAGCACTTAGCCGTACCTATTCGCCGTAACGTCAATGATCCTAACGTGAAACTTGGTCAGCAAATCTTTGCTGCGTCTGGCTGTGAAAGCTGCCACAAGACCAGTGTTAAAACGGCGAAACGACCAGAGTTACCAGCGCTTTCTGAGCAGCTTATCCACCCATACACAGACATGCTTTTGCATGACATGGGTAAAGGCTTAGCCGATAACCGTCCGGAATACTTAGCAAACGGCCGTGAATGGCGAACGGCACCGCTATGGGGCATTGGTTATACTGAAGAAGTAAACGGACACACTTACTTTCTACATGATGGCCGCGCTCGTAACCTGATGGAAGCAGTGTTGTGGCACGGCGGCGAAGCGGAGACAGCGAAACAAAACGTCTTAGCACTGAACAAAAAAGAACGTGACGCATTGATTGCGTTTCTGAACTCTCTATAAGGAAGCAACCATGAAAAAAACACTGTTAGTGAGTGCGATTGCCGCAACGTTAAGTTTGGTTGGTTGCCAATCGACCGTCGGTTCGAGCTCAGCCAAGCCTGAGAGTACAAGTCATATTTCTCAAAGCGTGTACGAGGTTGAGTTTCAATCAGCTCAGACGTTTTTAGCGCAAACCACAGAACTTGAACAGCGCTTCGCGGATTACTGCGCATCAGAGTCGAAAGATGATGCACCAGTAAAACAGCAATGGCATCAAACTATGCTTGCGTGGATGGCATTACAAGGTCAAGAACGTGGCCCTGCTACGGCGTTGGAGCAAAGCTGGAATGTTCAGTTTTGGCCAGATAAAAAGAACACCACTGGTCGTAAAATGTCTGTACTGACGAAATCTGATCAAGCTTGGAGTGCAGAAGATATCTCCACCCAAAGTGTCACCGTGCAAGGTTTAGGTGCATTGGAATGGCTGCTTTACGATAAAGCGTCGACCTTATCTAGCAACAGCAATACCTGTGCGACAGGCGTTTCGATTGCAGAAAACCTCGATAACAAAGCGCAGATCATTGCGGATTCTTGGGCAGAGAACCCTTGGAAATCGCTAGAGGTGACAGAATGGGAATCTGAGTACATTTCACTGCTTTCGAATCAGCTTGAATATAGCATGAAAAAGTTGAGCCGACCGCTAGCGAAGATTGGTAAGCCTCGCCCGTATTTCTCAGAATCGTGGCGTTCAGAGACCTCGCTTTCAAACCTAAAAGCCAACCTTCAAGGGATGGAAGCGTTGTACTTTGCTAACGGAAATGGTCTAGATGCGCTACTTAGAGAGCAAGGCCATGCAGATCTCGCAGACCGTGTTGTTCATCAATTTGAAATGGCGTTAGAAACTTGGCCAGAAGATAAGAGCTTGTTTGCTGCACTACAAACAAAAGAAGGCTATCGCATGGTGCTCGCTCAGTACAATAAGCTAGAGCAATTGAAGTACCTGATTCACGAAGAAGTGGCGATCGAGCTTGGCGTGGTTATAGGATTTAATGCAACCGATGGTGACTGATCAAACCCGCCGAAACTTACTGAAAGCCGCTCTATTCGGGGCGGCTACACCTATGATGCCATTTGGTTGTGCTTCAACAAGCTCACGTGAGCCTGCGTTGATCGGCTGCTCTATCATTGGCCGAGATAAATACGCCGCGGTGGTGGCAGATGAGCATGGTATACCGCTATCTTCATTGCCGATTCCTGAGCGTGGTCACGGTGTGGCAACCAACCAACAAGGCCACGCCGTAGTCTTTGGTCGTCGGCCAGGTACTTTCTTCATGGTGTTTGATTATCGTTCAGAGCAGATGATCAAACTGCAGCTAGCAAAACCAAACCGCCATTTCTATGGGCATGGAGTTTACTCCCATGATGGCACATTGCTATTTGCCACAGAAGGGGAGAGGGGGACAAGTCGCGGGATCATTGGTGTTTATGATGTGCAGAAGCAATATCAAAAAATCGATGAGTTAACAGGTTTTGGCCTTGGCCCGCATGAAGTGATCATGATGCCTGACGGCGCACTAGCGATTGGCGTCGGTGGCGTACACACCAACGGCCGTGAACCACTGAACCTTGAAACGATGAAACCGAGCTTAAGTTATCTTTCACAAGATGGTGCGTTGCTGGATCAGGTTTCTTTACCGGATCACAAGTTGAGTATTCGCCACTTAGCCCATGATGGTGCGGAAACCGTGCTTTGTGGGCAGCAATATCGTGGTGAGCCGGATGAGTATCCAGCCTTGATCGCCATGCACACACGTGGTGGTGAAATGCAAGATCTTCAAGCTGAACCTGAAGAGTGGGCGCGTTTCAATCACTACGTTGCGAGTATTGCAGCAACCGATGAATGGATCTTAGCCACTTCGCCTCCGGGCAGTTGTTATGGTATATGGTCTAAATCTACTGGCAAATTGGTAGAGCTAAGTGCGTTACCAGACGCCTCTGGTGTTGTGGTCTATGGCGATGAGTTCCGAGTCAGCTCTGGGGCGGGAAAAGTGGTAGAGCAAAGACCAGAGGAGTCAAAAAGTACCTTCGCAAGCGGAGTGCAATGGGACAACCATTGGTCGAGAATTATCTAGAAAGATCATTGAGTAATTACTTATAGAGAGTTTTGTTGTCGTTTTCGGCATCAGATTCTTAATTTTAAACCTGCAAGCTGTGAGATATTTGCCATACTTTTTATTATGGCAAGTAGCGCAAGGATCATTTCAGTGTTTGCTAGGGTTTTAATCATGACGGCACTTCTGGTGCCGTTTTGCAGCTTTTCCACCGTCGTTTCTCTCGAAGCTTCAGCGCAAGTCGAGCAAGAGGGAGCGGTACAAAAGCTGTCTGTAGAAAAAATGATCCATTATCCAGAGGTGATTGATCAACTGTATCAAAGCACCAATTACCGTTTGAACTGGGAAAATGAAAGTGATATTGAGCAGTTTCTTTTTCAAGTAAACCTGGTTGCTCTTGCGGATGTCACCGACGAATTCGAAAATCAACTTCACCGGATAAACCAAGTAAGGTGGCAGGGAGATAATCTCGACTTCGATTTAGTGATGACAGACTCACTCTTGATGTACCTTAGTTATCTTGAGCAACTCCCCGAAGAAGGGATTAATTGGCTATTTACAGACAAAGCCCATGTTACGTTACCCACTCCTAGCATCGATACTTTATCGATTTTGAGTAATGAGATTACGGTTGGCAAACTTGGTCAGTTTTTGGCAAGTCTCCGGTCTCCATTACAAACAGATGATGCTTTCTACTCCGCCTATTCTTCGCTATCGGAACATTCTCAGTACCAATATCCTGCCTATCAACAAACTGGGCTAGCACGTGTTGGCGATATATTAGAAAACAGACCCCTATTGATTGAGCGAATGGAGATCGTAGGCGTAGATGTTTCTTACTTGGATTTAGTCACTGAAGAATATGACGAACAATTAGAGCTTGCGATAAAAGAGTTCCAGCGTATTCATGGTTTGAAAGAAGATGGCGTTATCGGCCCGAATACCATTCGATGGATCAACTTTTCTCCTCAAGAGCGATTGCATCTGTTGGCGTTGAATTCTGAGCGTTCAAGAATTTGGTCGAAAGAAAGGGATAATGTTGTCTTTGTTAACGTGCCTGGATACGAAGTCACGTATTGGCATGACGGTCAACCCTTGTTTGAGTCTAAAGTCGTGGTAGGGAGAGCATCAAGAAAAACGCCCATCATGTCGGTAGCACTGGATTCAGTTATTCTCAACCCAACTTGGAACGTGCCTTGGACTATCATGGTTAAAGACATTATTCCTAAAGTAAAACGTAATCCGATGTATTTGATTAACCATAACATTCAAATCATTCGGTCTTGGACTTCGAACGAAATTATTGACCCTACAACCATCAATTGGGCAACGGTGAATCCGAGAACATTTCCTTATCGTATGCGACAGGCGTCGGGCTTACAAAATGCACTGGGATTGTACAAGTTCAATATGCCTAACCCACAAGCTATTTATTTGCATGACACGCCAAGTAAGAACTTGTTTGAACAGGACAGACGCGCATTCAGCTCAGGATGTGTTCGTGTAGAACATGCAGACCAGTTAGCAGAACTTCTGTTCAAAACTCAGGGGTTGGAAGAACGTTTAGCGAAAAAGCGAGAAAGTTCTCGTCGGTCTAACACGTCAGTTCCTTTGGGAGAGCGCATTCAAGTACACATCATTTATCAAACAGCATGGTTGGAAGAGGGAACGCTTTACTACCGTGATGATATCTATAAGTACGATCACCGCAGTTGAAATTTTTAAGGAAAATTTACAAAACGAAGAATTCTCTTTTCGTTCAATAATTAAGCAATAATTACTGCATCTGAAAATCAAGATGGAGCGTTTTATGCATTTGACGTGACAAATGTGTTTGGTTAATGTCCACGACTTGTCTAGTTGTTGAGCACTGTATTTTGAAATGGTAAGTCGTAACTTTTCTCGCCGAGATTTCCTTAAAATGACCGCTGGTGGTGTGGTGTTGGCGTCTGCCCTGCCATCATTTTCTTGGGCTTCACTCCCTGACGAGCCACGTGCGCTGGCGATGAACAATCTTAATACTGGAGAGATCCTCGAAACATGCTATTTCGATGGAAAACGATACATTAATGATGAACTTCAAAGGCTGAATGAGTTTTGTCGAGACCATCGACGAAATGAGGTTCATCCCATGGATAGACGCTTGTTCGATCAAATAAGTCAAATTCAAAAGTTAATTGGTACAGAAGCAGAGGTGATCGTCATTTCAGGTTACCGTTCTCCTGCCACTAACGCCTCGCTGCGCAACGGGTCTTCTCGTGTAGCGAAAAAGAGCATGCACATGGAAGGGAAGGCCATTGATTTTCGTTTAGACGGCGTGAAGCTTTCAACGGTTCGTGATGCTGCATTAAGCCTAAAAGCCGGTGGCGTGGGTTATTATCCAGGTAGTAACTTTGTTCATATCGATACGGGAGCTGTTCGTTCCTGGTAGTGCTAGTTGAGACAAGGTTTCTAGTCTCAGAACGTCGTCGATTACCCACAGTTCAAAGCTTGAAGTCGCTAGGCCTTAGTGTCATAGTTGCGGCAGTTTTCACGCAAATTTATTCGGTATAGGTTATCTATGGCTCTGAAATACCAAGTTGTTCCAGTAACATCTTTCTCTCAAAACTGTTCTATTGTCTGGTGTGACGAAACCATGAAAGGTATTGTGGTTGACCCAGGCGGCGATGAAAAGCAGCTCGCTATGCTTATCAAAGAGCTAGGTGTTGACGTGGTAAACCTAGTGCTAACACACGGTCACTTGGACCACGTAGGTGGCACGGAGCCGCTGTCTGCACTGCTTGGCGGTACAGAGATTGTTGGCCCTCACAAGGCAGATAACTTCTGGTTGCAAGGTTTGGAAGGTCAGAGCCAAATGTTTGGTTTCCCGCTGACAGAAGCGTTTGAACCGCACCAATGGCTAAATGAGGGTGACACTGTCACTTTCGGTAATCAAGTGCTGAATGTATTCCACACACCTGGTCATACACCTGGTCACGTTGTGCTTTACAGTGAAGAAGCGCGTTTAGCGTTTGTGGGTGACGTTTTGTTTAACGGTAGCATTGGTCGAACTGACTTCCCACAAGGTGATTTCAATACGTTGATTAGTTCTATCAAAGAGAAATTGTGGCCTTTAGGCAGTGATGTCACGTTTGTCCCTGGTCACGGCCCTCAATCGACTTTCGGTCATGAGCGTAAAACTAACCCGTTCGTTGCTGACGAGATGCCGCTTTACTAAAAGTGCGTGTACTAAGCATTATTCTGGCTCGGCGGCAGCTAAGTATCGCCGAGTCAGTCCCACAAAATCCTCAGCCTCACGATCTAGATCACTTGCTGATATAAATAGATCGTAGCCATAAAAGCCTCTCTGATACTTCATCCGGTTGGCGAGCATCGCTAACAAACCTTTGTACTCAATCCCATCTCTGTTTATATACGGTTTAGGGTCAAGCACCATATCCTCAAACTTATCTTCACACTGATTTTGTTTCGCGCCTAAGTAAAGCAGTGCTCGCTGACTGAGGAGAATTTCAGTCGCTATACGAGGGCAGATTGAATTTAAGTAGGGTGAGTAGTGTTTTAGACGAATACCGATCCAAGGTAGCGGTTGGTGCCACCCTTCCTGTTGGTAGCTACAAATACCGATTGACTCAATATTTCGCCACCTGACGACCCAACCTCCTTTAAAAAGGTGTTGCTGAAAGTGAGAAGCTGTCAGCGTAAAAGTGACTTGGCTTTTCTTAATCATCAAGATGGCGAAACCAACGATTGCAGACATCAAAATGACCGACAACATGGCTTGCTTCCATCCCGGAGAAATGGCAACCAAAAACAAAGTGATGAGTGCAACGAGCAACAAAAGTATTCTGTTGATAGGGGAGTCGGGTTTGAAATGTGAATTTGTTAGGTGCAGCGTTTCCATGCTTATAACCTCATCGAATACTTGTCCAAAAATAAGTGGGTAGCTTTATGTGCATTGATTTGCATTCAAAATAAAACAAACCTCTGTTTTTATACCCAGTATTCAATAAATCCGTTCATAAAATATCTGATTAAATAGTAGACGTTCTATGCTTTGAGCGCATTTTTCATCGCGTTTCGCCGCTAAAACCTACAAATTGCTTGTGAATTTTGGTATAAAACGCGCTTCAAATTTTCATCCCTGCTGAGATGCAGTGAACTGGAGAAATATTCAATGAGACTTGCTCATAAGCGTAAAGTGCAGATGAAACTGCAAAAACGCATTAAAGCGACAGTAGCAAACTTAGCTGCAGCACCTAAAGCAGTGAAGCCTGTTGCGGAAAAAGCAGTAGCACCTTCTGTTGCTGAAAAAGCTGTTGCGGAGAAAGTAGTAGCTGATAAAAAAGTAGCTGCAGTGAAAACAGTTGATGTTGCCCTTACTCCTAAGCAACAACAAGTATTAGACATCGTTATGGCGAATGCTGAAGGTATTAACCCTAAAGGCATCGGTCTAGCTGCAGGTCAAGAAGATACTAAAGCGGCATCATGGGCTACTGGCGCACTAAAGAAGCTTCTTGAAGAAAACCTAGTTCAAAAAGAGCAGTTAGCAGGTAACAAAGTTATCTACAAAGCAGTTTAATTACCGCTACCGTTCTAGATTGAATACCTCGGCCGATGCCGAGGTATTTTTTTATCTTGGTATTGGAAATAATGCATTAAGTACTGACTTTAACACTACCAATAAGTGGTTTGTCACATTTTCTTAAATACTATGTAAATTTTTTGGCAGAAAAATACGTACGTATTGTCTTTTATTTTTATTCATAGATAAAAATATAATTTATTGATTTTGCTATTAACAGTCTTTTGTCATGACGATTATCCTACGTACTTGTACGTAATACCTTAGGCTAATGCCTTATTGATGAATTACTCGCTTCCGTGTTCATGCCCATTTCGCATTAGACAACATTGTTACATCTTTTATACCGAATACAGCCAATCCTAATGAAATGGATGACAACAATAACCTTGGTGATAAAGGACGTGAACGATGAGTCTAATCCAAAAATCTTTAAAACGAGTGCTCAAAACAACCGCTGTCGCTGCCGCGATGGCACTCGCAGCGACTTCTGTAAACGCTGCTGAAAAAGTCTATCGTTTAAAGCTTGCTGAAACTTGGGGGCCTAATTTCCCAATTTTTGGTGATACCACAAAAAACATGGCCAAAATGGCGGAAGAGATGTCCAACGGACGTTTGCAAATCCGCATTGATTCCGCAAACAAGCATAAAGCGCCTTTTGGGGTGTTTGATATGGTTAAGTCGGGGCAGTATGACATGGGTCACTCAGCGTCTTATTACTGGAAGGGTAAGGTTCCAAACACACTTTACTTCACTTCTATGCCCTTCGGTATGCTGCCAACTGAGCAGTATGCATGGTTTTACTACGGCGGTGGTATGGAGCTGATGGAAAAAGTGTACTCTCCACATAACTTGATGTCTTTCCCTGGCGGTAATACCGATACTCAGATGGGCGGGTGGTTCCAAAAAGAGATCAAGTCCGTCGAGGACTTACAGGGTTTGAAAATGCGTATCCCAGGGTTTGCTGGTGAGATTTTGGCTGAGTTAGGTGCCAAGCCAACGAATATCGCCCCTGGTGAGCTATATACTTCTCTAGAGCGTCGCACAATTGATGCCTTGGAATGGGTTGGTCCATCGCTGGATCTACGTATGGGCTTCCACAAAATCGCGCCTTACTACTACACAGGTTGGCATGAGCCAGCGACTGAGCTTCAGTTCCTCGTTAACAAGCGTACCTGGAATCGTCTACCTGATGATCTAAAAGCGATTTTGCAAGTAGCCATGAAAACGGCCGCTTACGATATGTACACGCAATCGAAACACGAAAGCGGCAAAAACTGGGCATCTATTAAGTCTGAATACCCAAATGTTGAAGTAAAAGATTTCCCACCTGAAGTCGTAGCTGCGTTGCGAGAAGCAAACGATCGTTTGTTGAAAGAACATGCAGAAAAAGATGCTTTGGCGAAAGAGATTCAAGAGTCGCAAGCGAACTATATGAATCAAGTTCGACCATGGTCAGATATTTCGCACCGAGCGTACTTAAACAGTCAAGCTCAACAATAACGTTATGAAGCAGGCGATGCCAAGAGGTTTAGCCTGCTATCGAAGCCCAAGAAAACTTCATAATGAATGCTCCGCACCATAGCGGAGCGCATCTAAACGTTCCACGGAGTTCGGAATGAGAAGTCTTATTTATATTGAGCGATTATTTAACCGCTTTAGCGATTTTCTCGGATGGTTATCCAGCATCCTGTTTATTTTGTTGTTAGCAAACGTTGTGTACGACGTTGTCATGCGTTACGTGTTTAATGATGTGTCTATCGCATTCCAAGAAATGGAATGGCATCTATTCTCTGCCGTGTTCTTGCTTGGTGTGCCTTACGCAATTAAGTCCGGTGGCCATGTCCGAGTCGACATTTTTTATGAACGCTTATCTTACAAAGCACAATCCATCATCGACATCATAGGCACACTATTTTTCTTATTCCCTTTTTGCCTACTGGTAGCTTGGTTTGGTATTGATTTCGCCAAGGAGAGTTACGCGTTAGGCGAGACGTCTGGTGACCCAGGTGGCTTACCATATCGTTGGATTATCAAAGCGATGATTCCGCTGTCATTTTTCTTTATGGCGGTGAGTGGTATTGGATTGTTACTTCATTCAATCAACAAAATTGTCAACCCTCATCTCATCTATGCCGGTAATAACGGTAAGTCGTAAAAGGAAGTCATTATGATCGGTATAGTGATGTTTTTTGTTGCGCTCTTTGCGCTTCTATTGGGATTTCCCGTTGCCTTTACTTTTGGTGGTATCGCGCTGATTTTTGGTGTTTGGGCTGAAGGCATCGAGATGTTTGCTTTTATGCCATATCGAATTCAGTCCATTATGGAAAATACGGTGCTAATGGCCGTACCGCTGTTCGTTTTTATGGGGCTAGTGCTACAGAAAACGAAGCTTGCTGAACAGCTACTAGAATCAATGGGGCGTTTGTTCGGTGGCGTTCGCGGTGGTATCGCTATTTCTACCGTGTTAGTTGGCGCATTGCTTGCAGCTTCAACGGGTGTGGTAGGCGCATCAGTTGTTGCGATGGGCTTAATATCTCTTCCTGTGATGCTCAAGTACAATTACGACAAAGGTTTAGCGTGTGGGACTATTTGTGCGTCTGGCACGTTGGGCCAAATTATCCCACCGTCTATCGTGTTGATCTTGTTGGGTGATGTACTTGGCGTACCGGTAGGGGACCTATTTCAAGCTGCGATCTGGCCCGGTATTACACTTGTTGGCGCCTATGTGATCTACATTCTCATCTACGCGAAGTTGAACCCTCAAGCCGCACAGGCGATAGAGCGCGATGAGTCGATCAGTCGTAAACAAGAAGTGCTCACCGCACTGAAAGCTGTATTGCCACCTTTAGCATTGATCATCGTGGTATTGGGCTCCATCTTTGCAGGGATTGCAACACCAACAGAGTCAGCGGCACTGGGTGGTGCAGGTGCGATTATTTTATCGCTATTGTATAAGCAGTTTAGTTGGTCGATGATTTATGATGCATCAAAAGAGACAGTTAAAGTAACCGCAATGGTCTTTGCGATCTTACTTGGTGCGACCGCCTTCTCAATGGCATTTACCTACACTGGTGGTGATTATTTAGTTGAAGAGTGGATGTTAGAACTGCCGGGTGAAAAGTGGGGATTCCTTATTATTACCATGGTGGTGATTCTGATTTTAGGTTTCTTTATCGACTTCGTTGAAATCTGTTTTATCATCGTGCCAATTATTGCGCCAGTCGCTGAATTGATGGGCATTAATATGACGTGGTTTGCGATTCTTATTGCGATGAACTTGCAGACGTCGTTCCTCACACCGCCATTTGGCTTTAGTTTGTTCTATCTAAAAGGTGTCGCGCCAGCAGGGGTTACTACGCGAGATATCTACAAAGGTGTGATGCCATTCATCGCGATTCAGATTGTTGTGTTGGCGTCTTTGCTGTTTTTCCCAGGTTTTTACGGTATGAGTTAATCACTCGATAAGAAAGAGATTTTGTGAACTGAGAGTTTTTACCTTTTGAGACAAGTTGTTAAGCTGTTAATTATGTCTATGCAGACACAATCGATTCGTTTGTACTGCTAAGATAGTAAGCTGTAAAGGCAGCGTTTCATGGAGGGAAGGGATGCCTCTCAAAGCAAAGTTAATTCTGCTGACACTGATACCCGTGGTATTGGTGTCAGCGAGTATCAGCTGGATCTCTATCTATCAAACCAAGACCCTTGGCAAAAGGGAGGTGGAGATCTTTCATCAAAACCTGATCCAATCAAAAGAAGCGGCGCTGAAAGATACGGTCGACGTCGCTTTTGACTCCATTTCTTACATCTACAACGATCCGACTTTAGAAGAGAGTGTTGCCAAAACGCGTGTGAAAGCGATTTTAAATCGTTTGAGTTATGGGTCGGACGGCTATTTTTTTGCTTATGATAAATATGGTACCAACCTTGTACACCCAGTTCTTCCGGAGCTTGTCGGGGAAAACTTACTCTATCTTGAAGACGAAAATGGCGATCGCTTAATCGAAGCTTTATTGTATCAAGCGCAATCAGGTGGTGGATTTCATCAGTACCTGTGGCAAAAGCCATCTACGGGTGAAGTCGTCCCTAAGCTTAGTTACGCTGCATGGCTCGATAAGTGGGAGTGGATGATAGGGACTGGGCTGTATATTGAGGATGTCAGCCGAGAAGTCGCCAATATGCGCGCGGCAGTGAACAAAAATATCGAAACGACATTTTTCTCAGTCGTCGTGATCTTAGCGGTGACCGTTGCTGTAATCATTGTTCTCACTCTGGCGATCAATCTGCACGAGCATCGCCTCGCTGATAAGAACCTGAAAGAATTGGCACATAAAACCGTGATGTTCCAAGAAGATGAGAAAAAGCATTTAGCGCGAGAACTGCACGATGGAATCAATCAGTTGTTAGTCTCCAGTAAATGTCATTTAGACTTAATGAGTCATAGACTGGAAGACGAAAAACTCAAATCCCACTTAGATAAATCACAACGATCGCTCGTCACCGCGATAAATGAGGTGCGGCATATTTCTCATCAGCTCCGTCCAAGCGCCCTCGATGATATCGGTTTAGAAGCAGCACTGACGACCTTGCTACAGGATTTTCGTTCCCATTCCGGGATTGATATCGAGAGCAATTTCGATACTCAGCAGCACAAACTGACTTCGGAAGTCGCAACGACGCTATATCGCGTCGCTCAGGAGTCTTTGAATAACATTGAAAAACATGCGCGAGCGAAAAAAGTAACGGTTACTTTGCAAAAAATGGGCAATATGCTGCAATTACTCATACGTGACGATGGGGTTGGATTTGTGGTTAACCATGCAGTGCACCAACAAGGGATTGGGTTAAGGAACATGCAAGAGCGTGTAGAGTTCATCGGTGGTGAATTTGAGCTAATGAGTGAGCTTGGCTTGGGAACAGAGATTACTGTGCTGCTTAATTTGGATGAAATAGTTTATGGATAAACCGATTAGTGTAGTGATTGTCGATGATCATCAAGTGGTATTGGATGGCTTCATGGCTCGTTTGGAGTTAGAGCCTGACATCGAAGTGGTGGGTACAGCAAGTAATGGCTTGGAAGCGATAGAGGTCGCAAAGCACTTGCAACCGGACGTCATATTGATGGATATCAGCATGCCAATAATGAACGGTATTGAAGCGACTGGTGTAATTAAAGAAGCTCGCCCAGAGAGCAAAATACTTATGTTGACCATGCACGATAATCGCGAGTACATCATGAAGGTCATGCAAGCTGGTGCCGTAGGATATATGCTCAAGGAAATCTCGGCCGAGAAAATGGTGCAAGCAATAAAAACGGTTAACCAAGGCTCGACGTATTTCTGTGAATCCGTCACACAAACACTCTTTACCCAAGAAGTGGTGCCTGCCACGCAAAAAACGAATCCTCTCAGCCGCAGGGAAGAAGCGGTACTTAAATTAGTTGCTCAAGGAAACAGCAGCAAGAAAATCGCCACTTTACTCAATATTAGTTATCGAACGGTAGAGACGCATCGCCATAACATTAAGCACAAGTTGGACTTACATTCGACGGCGGAGTTAGCAAAATATGCGTTTGAAACTGGGTTGACTGAGTAGGAGAGTAGTGCCCGCAAAAAGCGAGCACGTGGGAGCGAAACTAATCGGCTTTGGTAATGCTACCAAGCTCTAGCATTGGAGCAACATCGATGTCCTCTGCATTCATCATCGTCGAGATGCGTTGAACGGAAGATAGTAGAAGGGATTGCTCCCATTCTTCCAATTTTTGGAATCGATTAATGAAGTGCTCTTGCAGCGGCGTTGGTGCTTGTTTTAAGGCTTCTTGGCCCTTGCTCGTAAGTACAGCATGCACTTTACGCTTGTCTTGAACACTGCGCTGACGCTCAACAAACTGGCCTCGTTCTAGTCTATCTAGAATGGTCGTTGCGGTCGCTTGGCTCATGTTAGTGTGGCTAGACAACTGTTTAATCGTCACGTTATCTAAGTCATTGATAGCGCGCATCAAAATCAACTGTGGAGCAGTCAATCCAGACTCTTTGCTCAGCTTTTTAGAATGTAAATCAATAGCGCGGATGATCTGACGAATCGAGACCAATACTTCTTCGTACTTTTCCAATTTATTCATCCAGTCTGTAGGGAACATTTATCGAGGCGACACTAACTTAAATGCGCCCTTATTTAAAGGGGGGAAATCAAAAATTACCCCTACAATTTTACGCCGTGTCCTCAATACCATTTTGTCGCGCCTTTTCGACAAAATAAGAAGAGCTAAAATTATTATAGCAATAAATGTTTGTGGTCTAACTATTGTAGTAGTGATTTGTTCTATCAAAGGCCGTAACCACACAGTGAAAAGTAAGTTATTGGATTTTTTAATAGCAAAAAGATAGACAAAAACGTGTCAAATGATAGGATCTTGCGCCTTCACGGAATGCAAAACGTATCGTGTTCGAAAGATTTTTTTGTTTGGTACGTAAAAACACTACAAAAATAGAGAGGAACGATGACAAAGGGTATAGATAAGTACAGTATCGATAGTACCGACTATACGGTAGGTCAGGACAACGTTCAAAAATGGGGTTTTGATGTTCATAACCCAGTTTTTGGTATTAGTGCAGGTTTAATTGCGCTGTTTCTTGTCGCTGCATTAGTTCTAGATGCACATACCGCAAAGACGGCACTTGATGGGCTGAAGTGGAAAATTATTGGTTCATTCGATTGGTTGTTCATTATTGCAGGTAACATTTTCGTTATTTTCTGTTTGGCGCTTATCGTCTCACCAATGGGTAAGATTCGACTAGGTGGTAAAGACGCTGTCGCCGATTACTCGTTTATGTCATGGCTTGCAATGCTATTTGCAGCTGGTATGGGTATCGGTTTAATGTTCTGGAGTGTTGCAGAACCTGTCGCTTACTTCACCGGTTGGTATGAAACGCCACTTGGTGTTGAGGCAAATACACCAGAAGCCGCGAGATTGGCACTGGGTGCAACGATGTTCCACTGGGGCCTTCACCCATGGGCAATTTACGGTGTTGTAGCACTTTCTTTAGCATTCTTTGCCTACAACAAAGGTTTACCGCTATCTATGCGTTCGATCTTCTACCCACTTCTGGGTGATCGTGCATGGGGTTGGGCTGGCCACATTGTGGACATTCTGGCTGTGCTTGCGACTTTATTTGGTCTTGCTACATCCCTAGGTCTAGGTGCGCAGCAAGCAGCAAGTGGTATTCATCACGTATTTGGTGTTGAGCCAGGCCTGGGCCTACAAATCGTCGTTATTACCGTGGTGACTTTACTTGCTGTTGTTTCAGTCGTACGCGGCATCGATGGTGGTGTTAAAGTCATTAGTAACATCAACATGGTTGTGGCGTTCTTGCTACTGATTCTTGTTGGTCTTATCGGTTGGGCGGCGAGTTTAGGTTCGATTCCAACCACACTTATGGCATATGTAGAGAATATCATCCCACTAAGTAACCCGTTTGGTCGTACGGACGAAGCTTGGTTCCAAGGCTGGACAGTGTTCTACTGGGCTTGGTGGATTTCATGGTCGCCATTCGTAGGCATGTTCATCGCGCGTGTTTCTCGTGGCCGTACCGTTCGCGAGTTCATCACAGCAGTTCTACTGGTTCCAACTGCGGTTACCGTTGTTTGGATGTCTGTATTTGGTGGCCTGGCGATCGAGCAAGTTGTTGATAAAGTAGGTGAGCTGGGCACAAATGGCTTGACTGACGTATCACTTGCTATGTTCCAAATGTTTGATGTTCTTCCATTTGGTAGCATGCTTTCTATCATCGCTGTTGTGCTGGTACTTGTGTTCTTCATTACGTCTTCTGACTCTGGTTCACTTGTTATCGACAGTATCACGGCAGGTGGTAAAGTCGATGCACCTGTACTTCAACGTGTCTTCTGGGCATTCATGGAAGGTGCAATTGCGGTTGCTCTGCTATGGATTGGTGGCTCCGAGGCGGTTCAAGCTCTTCAGGCCGGTGCCATTTCTACAGCACTGCCATTTACCTTCATTCTGCTTGCAATGTGTGTGAGCTTATTGATGGGTATGCGAACTGAGCGTCAGTAATTCGGCATTTTATAAAACCGTCTGACTAACAATTAATCAAAAGGCCAGCAATTTGCTGGCTTTTTTTGTGCGGTTTTTATGACGCTCGAGACAAAAAAATGACACATGAAAGTTCATATTTTACAAAGAGTTAATGTGCTATTTTGTTTTTTAAAAATTAGTGAATAGTCGTAAAAAAGTGTGTAATATTCATGCACCTTAACTGTTCTCCCAACTCAAAAAACTATAAATATGAAATTATCATTAAAACAAAAGCTTATAGGCGCAAGCCTTTCTGCTGTTGTTGTGATGGCAACAGCACTTACTTGGTTGTCGGCTGGTCAATTATTTGATCAGACTCGTTCAGGTGTCTATTCACGTGCGCAAAGTCTTAGTACTACTGCGTCAGAGGGAATTTCTGATTGGGTCAATATCCGTAAAGATATTGCCACTGCGTTCAACGACTACTCGACCGAGCAAGACGTTGTTCCTTTCCTACAACAAGCTCGCAAGGCTGGTGGCTTCGATGACATCTTCCTTGGTACACCAAACGGTGATATGTACCGCTCTCATCCGGAGCGTAACCGTGCTGATTATGACCCTCGCACACGTCCTTGGTACAAGGATGCTGATGCCGCGGGTAAGCAAATCATCACAGCCGCATATCAAGACGCAATCACGAATGCACTACTTGTGACCATTGCTGAGCCAGTAATGAAAAATGGTCAGTTTGTTGGTGTTGTTGGTGCGGACGTACTGATCGATCAGCTTATCAGCGATGTGATTAACTTAGATGCAGGTGAAAACGCGCATGCGATGCTAATCGACATGAATGAAGGCACCTTCTTAGCGCATCCAGATAAAAGCTTGACGCTTAAGCCTATCACCAGTGTTCTAAAAGATTTTTCAGAAGAGGCAATTGAGCGCGCCGCCGATGAAGGTCGTATCGAAGATACGGTAATCAAAGGAAAAGAGAAGCTTTACTACTTCAATAAAGTTCCTGGTACGCATTGGATGTTTGCGATTGAAATGGATCGCGCAACAGAAGAAGCAGGTCATGCGGTATTGCTACGAGATCTATTGTTTACTGCTGTGGCGATCACGATTGTGGTTATTCTTGCAGTTTCTTGGCTAGTTGGTTTCTTGTTCCGTGACTTGAACCGCGTATCAAATGCACTGGAAGAAATTGCATCTGGCGAAGGTGACTTAACGCAACGCCTAGAACCACGCAGTGATGATGAAGTAGGTAAACTGGCGGAAAACTTCAACCGTTTTGTTGGCAACATGCACACAATGGTTACTAAGCTTAGCCACGTATCTTCTGCGCTTTCAGAGCAAGCACGCACGACAGCACAGCAAGCTGAGGAGCGTAGTCAGCGTATCTCTTACCAGCAAGATGAAATCAACATGGTGGCGACGGCCGTGAACGAAATGGCAGCAGCGACACAAGAAATTGCAGGTAATGCTGATAGCACGGCAAGTAACTCAGAAGAAGCGGTTCAAGCTTGTTCACACGGTTCAAGCCAAGTAACTCAAACGCAAGGCTCTATTCAGAACTTAGCGCAAGAAGTTCAAGTTGCTACTGATGTGATTCAAGAGCTAGAAGCACACGGAAATAGCATCAATACGATTCTATCAACGATTCAAGGCATTGCAGAGCAAACGAACCTACTTGCACTTAACGCGGCGATCGAAGCGGCACGTGCAGGTGAGCAAGGCCGTGGTTTTGCTGTGGTTGCAGATGAAGTCCGCGTATTGAGCCAACGTACTCATGCTTCAACGCAAGAGATTCAAGAAACTATCGAGATGCTACAAGGCACAACAGCCAAAGCGGTCGGTATTATGGGTGACAGTCGTCGTCTAGCTGATACCAGTGTTGATGATGCCAATGCGGCTGCAGCGAGCTTGACGCAAATCCACACTGCTGTTGAGCGTATCAGTGATATGGCAACGCAGATTGCTTCAGCAGCAGAAGAGCAAGCATCGGTAACCACTGAGATCACTCGTAACACTGAAGGTATTCGTGACGTGTCTAACGAGTTGTCAGTCGAAGCTCATCAAGCAGCAGAACAAGCTGCTCACCTGTCTGAGCTATCACACGAACTTGAACAAGAGATTCAACGCTTTAAGCTGTAATCTTGTCTCAACCTAAGTAAAAAAGGAGCCATCTGGCTCCTTTTTTGATCGCTATTAAGCGTGAAGTATACTACAGCCAGAACTCACTGATGGGTTGCTCTTCACTGTAATGATGGGCGATTTGCGCTTGCAGTAGCTCTGCGGTAGCAATTGCATCGGTTAATGCATGGTGAGGCGTATAGTCTGGCAGCCCATAACGGCGTCGAGATTGCGCTAGCCGAACCGATTCTGGTTTTTTCCCTTTTAAACGCTCCCAGAGAGAGCCGGAACGTTTCTGTTGAATCGTTTCTTCGAGGTGCAGCGTATCTAAAACAGGAAACTCAATACCTTCCCCTAAACGGCTTTTGAGCGCTTTATCCAGAAACTCTCTCTCGATACGACGGTAATGAACAACAATGATTTTCCCGCTTAAGGATGGTAGCAGCTCGCTTAAGATATCGCCTAAGTCAGGTGCATCGATCAATTCGCTGTGAGTAATACCGTGTATAATGACTGAATCTTCATCGAGTGCACGCTGTGGACGTACCTTCCAATGACGCGAGTTACGTAGGAAAATTCGCTTCAGGTTAAACGGCACCAAACCAATAGTAATGATGTCATGTTTTTCAGGATTCAAACCCGTCGTTTCGAAATCTAACGCCACGAACTCCACCTCAGATAACGGTGTTTCTGGAGCAGGCGGCTTGTTGCTATAAAACGCAATTAAATTCTCATCCTTCGCCATCTCCAGCTTTTGTTCAAACTTCGTTGGCCACTGAATGGTTGGCTTCTGAAAGAGCTTTTTAATCATGCTAAACCTCACTTAAAGCTCTTGTTCGCTTGGTAGCGGAACTTAAGGAAATTTTGACCATTGCTTAGGATCTGGAATGCATCCTTTAGGTTGCGACGTTCAAACTCAGAGAGGTTTTCCGGTTCGATATTGTTATCAGGCTCAATGCCTAGTTCCACATCCGTCGCTTGGTGACGAATACGTACCATGGAAATAAATTCTAACGCGTCTTTTAAGTCTTGTGCTCGACCTTTTGGCAAAATGCCAGCATCAATAATGTCGTCAAGACGCTCAAACGAGTTCTGTGCACGTGAACCAACCGCCAGAGAGTGAACGCGAATTAAGTCGACCAGAGGAGCAGTACCGCGACGTTTGAGGTTGATGGAGTTGTTGTGTCTGCCATCTTTTTCCATCACGAAGTCTTTAAAGAAGCCCAGAGGTGGTGTTCTGTTTAGTGCGTTACGAGCCAAACACGCTAAGAAGCGGTTGTTCTTTCGAGCGCGACGAACAATAAAGCTAGTTAACTGTTCTGCCCATTTTAAGCGGCCATAGACGCCATCCAAGTCGAAAAAGATGGAGGCGTTGAGTAGTGCTTTCGGGTTCGGGTTATCAATCCAGTCAGCAAAACACTCTTCCCACTCTGAACGAGTCATGCGCCACAGTGGGTTGGTTGCCATAATATCGCCTGTGCAATATTTGTAGCCGCAGGCATCTAACCCATCGCTGACGTATTTTGCTAGGGCTTCGAAGTATTTACCATGTTTCTCTTCTTGATAGGTCTCATCTAGAATGATGGCGTTATCTTGGTCAGTCACCAACAGTTGCTCATCTCGCCCCATTGAGCCAAGTGCAAGGAAACAATAAGGAATTGGCGGTGGGCCAAGCTCTTCTTCTGCCATTTCTAGCAGACGCTGTTTGAAGCTTCGGCCAATGACCGACATCGCGCTACCCACCATGTGAGAGTTGGCATCTTCATTGACCAGACGCACGAAGCTGCTTTTCACTTCTTCGGCAACAACTGCTAAATCTTCGATAGTCTGTTGTTGGAAAATACTACTCACCAGCAACAACGAATTCTGAGATTCATAACGAACAATGTCGGTTGTTTCGATAATACCGATTGGTAATTGGTTTTTTACCACTGGTAGGTGATGTACGTTGTAACGCAGCATCGTTAACATTGCTTCATAGATGTAAGCGTTGTGGTCAAGAGACATGACCTCCGTGGTCATCACACTAGACACATCGTCCTGTGGGGACAAACCTTCAGCTAACACACGGGTACACAAATCACGGTCAGTAATGATACCAAGTACTGGGGACTGTGGATCGTCTTCGTCACGAACGAAATCTGGGTCGACGATAAGTAAAGCCGATACGTTGTCATTCGCCATTTGCTGCGCGGCTTGCTGGATTGTCTGACCACGATCAATCGTATGAGCATCGCCAGTCAGCAAGGTTTTCACTTTCGACGTCGTCAGGTCATTGGCGTCTTTGTTTTCTGAAATGGCTTGGCGTAAACGAGCGCTATTTTCAACTTCAACAAAATCCGCAAAGGAATCAAAGTTATCGTAAATTTCTTGGAAAATGTCACCAGGAATACAGTAGAGCAGGGTATCCTCAATGGCTTTTACCGGAAAGCGGACTTTGTTATTGGTGAGCATGCCCATCTGGCCAAATAGGTCACCTTCGTCAAGGCGATTATACAGCTCACCTTTGCGTCGATAAACTTCAACAACACCGCTTCGCACCACGTATAAATCTTGGATATAGTCTCCAAAATGGATGATGGGGGTATCTTCTCGGTAGTACGAGATTTCGACACTCTCTGTCACCTTGTTTAGTGTTTCTTCAGGGAGTTCATTGAACGGGGGATACTTGGCGAGAAAGTTGTAAATCTCGAGAAGTTCTGCATCCATCGAAGGCGCCTTTTAGTTCGCAAATAATAAAGTAATCTTAACTTAGTTTTAAAACAGAGTCTTATCTGAACCGCGATTTTCGTGCTCAGTCATAAGATTCTGACATATCGCACGATAAGGGAGCTTCATTTTTACTACTATATGGTCACCTCAATTGAAAAAGACGTCGTCGATGTGTTTTCTTCGTGATGACTGATGAGATCTTTGGCTGTTTCAGATCGTTATCACGTCTTTAGATAAGCTATTCTTCTTGAGCCAAGTAGCTCAGGCGATGGAATACAGTGTTTAGATAATTCTCATGAAAGGAAGTCGAATGGTGAGAAATTTATTGCTTGTTTCTTTAGCTGCTTTGCCGGCGATATCAAGCGCAGCGGTCATGGACCAAGCAGAAAAATTTGGGTACGAACACATTCATTTGGATGTTGGTGCCGGAACGACAAACGAAGAATGGTTAGATAACTCTAATGCGACCACAGTTGGACTCGGTGGTAACTATTTGTTTATTGAGAACTGGTTGTTTAATGTTGATTACTCAGCGCAGTTTTTCCATCCGGATGATTTTACTCTTCGCATTGACCGCCTTTTGTTTGGTGGTGGTTACCGTTACGGAGTTACAGAGCAATTCGATATCTACGGGATATATGGAATAGGCGCAATCAAAGCGAAAGCGACGGACGACAAAACGGATAATACGTTGTCTTCCGATAGCGAATTGATTCAAGCTGTAACTGTTGGGGTGAATTACTTGCTCAGTGAAAAGCTTATTGCGACAGCTGAAGTGGAGTTGAACCGTAGTGATATCGTTGATGAGAACAATTTTAAGATCGGTTTTAATTACCAATGGCATAAAGTCATCGGCACTGGTCTTTTTTATCAGTTTAGAGATACTGATTACAGCGGTGAAAGTTCAGATTACGTCAATGAAGTAGGGCTGAGTTTGAAGTTTGTCTACTAGATCGGACGGGTTCGTTTTTGGCGTTAAGTTAAAACAAAAAAGGTCAGCTTATGCTGACCTTTCCTTTTAATAAAGTATGCGACAGTCGATTATAAAACCGCTGCAATGCCTTTACACAGAGGGCCCATATTTGACTTCGTCATACCAGCAACACTGATTCGGCCAGAACCGACAATGTAAATACCGAACTCTTCTTTAAGGCGGTTAACTTGCTCTTTAGAAAGACCAGAGAAAGAGAACATACCATTTTGACGTTCGATGAAACTAAAGTCTGCGTCCACACCCTCTGCTTTTAGTGTCGCTACAAATAGTTCACGCATTTCTTGAATACGGTCACGCATTTCTGCTACTTCAGCTTCCCATTCCGCACGCATTTCGGCGTTGCCAAGAATGTGAGTCACGACAGCGCTGCCGTGTGCAGGTGGGTTAGAGTAGATAGAGCGAATAATGGCTTTAACTTGAGAAAATGCGGTTGTTGCGACTTCTTCTGACTCAGCTACTAACGTGAAGGCACCTACGCGTTCATTGTATAGGCCAAAGTTTTTCGAGAAAGAGCTCGCGACTAGGATTTCTTTGTTGTACTTAGCAAAAGTACGAAGACCTGCAGCATCTTCTTCCACACCTTTAGCAAAGCCTTGGTAGGCGAAGTCGAACAGAGGAAGCAATTTCTTCTCTGCGACTAGTTTCGCCAATGTTTCCCATTCTTCAGCTGTAGGATCGATCCCTGTAGGGTTGTGACAGCAGCCGTGTAGAAGCACGATGTCGCCTTCAGATGCAGATTGCAGATCATTTAGCATCGCATCGAAGTCTTTGTCTTTTGTTTCAGCATTGTAGTAGCTGTATTGTGCCGTTTCGATACCAGCAGCAGTAAATACGCCGTTGTGGTTTGCCCATGTAGGGTTGCTGATCCAGATCTTTACATCGCCTAGTTGACGTTTAATAAACTCGCCGGCAACACGTAGTGCACCAGTACCACCCGGAGCTTGAGCTGTTTTAGCGCGTTTTTCGTTTACAATTTCTGCATCAGAGCCGAAAAGCAGTTTTTGCACTGCAATGCCGTACTCTGCTGTGCCTTCGATGGTTAGGTAAGATTTGGTTTTTTCAGTTTCAACAAGTGCTGCTTCAGCTTTCTTTACTGTCGCAAGAACGGGAGTTTCGCCTTGCTCGTTTTTGTAAATACCTACGCCAAGGTTAATTTTGTCTGCGCGAGCATCTTTTTTAAACTCTTCAGTAAGGCCAAGAATAGGGTCAGCCGGAGCGGCAACTACTTTTTCAAACATAATCTTCATCCATGTTAATCGAAGGGGTGTGCTAACATTTATACCTTTCAGCAATATTGGTTACAACCGTTACTGAAAAGAAAACCTAAAAAAGTTGCGATTTGAAACAGAATTCTAACATAACTAAAGTTTTTGCCATGAAAACGTTTGGTAGGCACAGAGTTTGAAGGGCATTTATGCCATGGTTGGAGAAGTTTTGCACACATCCCAATCGTTTCAATTCAGTGCTTTGCGTTAACGCGTTTATAATTGTCTAGTGAGGATTTGTTGAGACAAAAACGCCCCACCAAAGGTGGAGCGTTTACTGTTAGAAGTATGGATATCGGTTGGGGTTATTTCTTCAGATTGATTTCCGACTCAACCGCATTGGTTTCGATGTCAGGGTTAGAAGAAAGTTTTTCAGTCGCCCAGTCGTTCATATGCTTTAAGATCGCTTTTAATGCGTGCTTTTCGGTTGGTACTTCTGTCTTTTCAACTTCAAGTTTTTGCTTCGGATGCGTACCCGTCGCATCTTCCGCAACGTGTAGCCAATCTGGGTGCCAGTAATAAGGTTGGCCGGAAGGAGAGCTCCAAGAATGTACGCCGTTGGATTCACCTTTGTATTTAATATCTTCTTCGTTGTATTTCGCCATTATTGTTTTCTCTCATAATCCATGAGTTGAGGTGTGCATCACCATTACTATTTAAATGTAACAGATGTAATGAAAATTAATGTGATAACAATCGACTTATTTTGCCCTTTGAACGCTATAGAAGATGCGTACTTCTCATTCAGGAGAATTTACTATTTGGCAGGTTTTAGCTTTATTTGTGTTTAAAGCATACGACGATGGATTCGCCTACCTAATGCTATTCTTGAACGGTGATAGAGCCTAAACTACTCGTCATTCAAGTGTTTGAGAATCGCCGCTTTTGCATGCTCTTCTGTCGCTGTTTCTCCATCAGGGACTTCAAGGTCAGCCTTTTTGTGTTCACCCAAAGCATCTTCAGCGATATGCAGCCAATCAGGATGCCAATAATAAGGGGTGGTACTGCCAGGATGGTCCCAACTATGTACACCTTTATGTTTTCCGCGATACGAGAGATCGTCCATTGTAAAAACTTTCATCGCTTCCTCCTGATTTAAAGACCGTAGCTCGAAGTGAGTTTAACGAACTCAGTCCAACGTAAAACCTTGGCTTTTAGATATTGCAAAGATGTGAGGCAATATGTGTGTAACAGTCAAAGTATGGGATATAAACTCTCACTTCGTGGCTGAAATATCTATTGATAAGCTTGATAAATTACGTTGCTAAATTGAATACTCCCATATCAGAATGCTGGCGCGAAGTATGCTATGGTGCGGCTGTAAGTGAAATGAGGGAAACATGAACCGATACCGTCAACTGGCTGAGCTGTTCAAAACGCAGATTCAGCAAAATACATGGAGAGCAGGGGAAAAGCTGCCATCAGTGCGTGTAACAAGCCGAAACCATTCTGTCAGCGCAGGTACGGTATTACAAGCTTATCAGCTGCTCGAAGCACAAGGTTGGGTCGCAGCGAAACCTCAGTCTGGATACTTTGTGACTGCGGAGTTGGACCGCTTCGAACCGAGTTCTCCAGCCACTTCCGTTTATCGCTCCAGCATCAACGATGAACTTTACGACTACCTCAAAAATCAGGCCTCACCGAATGCGGTGAAGTTTGGCTCCGCGTTTCCAGACCCTGCATTGTTCCCATTAGAAGCGCTAAACCGCAACCTAGCCAGCTCAGGCAGGAAGATGGGGGCAGAGACGTTATTGGATAACTTGCCGCCGGGCTGTGAGTCTCTACGCCGTTTGATTGCTCAACGGTACATCCAACAAGGTATGGTGTTTACCCATGATGATATTGTCGTTACTTCTGGCGCATTAGAAGCGTTGAATTTGAGCCTTCAGGCCGTGACCCAGCCTGGAGATACTGTTGTAGTTGAATCACCGACGTTTTATGGCGCACTTCAAGCGATTGAACGTTTAGGTCTAAAGGCGATAGAAATAACGGTGGATCCGTTAACTGGACATTCAGTGGATCAAATTGAAGCGACTTTTGCCGGCAATGATGTTCGCGCATGTTGGTTAATGACTAACTTTCACAATCCAACAGGAACTTTATTAAGTGACGGGCAGAAGCAACGTATCGTCGAACTGGCTGACAAATACGATGTGTACTTGATCGAAGATGATGTGTATTCAGAGCTTTATTTTTCTGAAAAAAAGCCAAGCTCACTTAAAGCTTTTGATACACAAGAGCGCGTGTTGCATTGTGGATCATTTTCAAAAAGCCTTTGCCCTGGCTATAGGCTGGGCTGGGTGGTAAACAAACGCTTCAATGAGCAACTTCAAAAGCTGCAACTTATCTCGACGTTGTCAGGCAGTGCACCAATCCAGCAGGGTATCGCGCATTACTTGCAAAACGATAGTTATGATAGCCATCTTAGAAAACTGCGAAAGAATCTTGAGCAGCGGCAATTGGCGTTTATTGAACTGGTTGATAAGTACTTTCCCCAATCGATTCGTTACACGCAACCGGAAGGCGGCTATTTTCTTTGGATAGAACTGCCGAAAACAAAGTGCGGAAAAGCGATTTATCAGAAGTTATTGGAAGCGAACATCACTGTAGCATTTGGTCAGTTGTTTTCTGTCGCTCCAAATTATGAGAACTACCTGAGGCTTAATACATCGTTACCTGTAAATGATGAATTAGAACAAGCCGTGAAGACGGTCGGAGAATTACTTCATTAGCCAACTGTTTACCTGTTTTTTGCTCAAACTGTATCAGTGGACGATACCGAAGCTGTGTTTCAATCATGGGCAGACAACCATTTAGGTTAGGAGCCGTAATGAAAAAGCAGTTGGTAAAGCATGAACTTAGGTTGATGGGTGTTGCTATTTTTAGCGCATTTTTGTTGGTTTTTGCACACTTGATATTGGCGAAATCTTTTTCTCATATGGTTTGGACGGAATACACTGCTGCCGTTATCCCATTTGTGATGTTTGGCTTGTGTGTGGTTGGAGTAAAATACGCAGCGCGAGCAGATGAGGATGACGACGAAAATAACAACTAGAGTGCATACACCGGTTGCTAGAAAATCATTCGTACAAAATAAAAGACCTCCACATGGGAGGTCTTTTTAATTCGATATCACTAAAAAGTGATTAGAAGTTCGCAGAGCGAGGAGTACGTGGGAATGGGATCACGTCACGAACGTTGCCCATACCAGTTACGTAAGATACTAGGCGCTCGAAGCCTAGACCGAAGCCTGCGTGTGGCACTGTACCGTATTTACGTAGGTCGCGGTACCAGCTCATATGTTCAGGATCGATACCCACTTCACGCATACGTGCATCTAGAATGTCTAGGCGCTCTTCACGCTGAGAACCACCGATGATTTCGCCGATGCCCGGTGCTAGAACGTCCATCGCTGCAACTGTTTTACCGTCATCGTTAGCACGCATGTAGAATGCTTTAATGTCTTTCGGGTAGTTCTTAACGATTACAGGTGCTTTAAAGTGTTCTTCAGCAAGGAAACGCTCGTGCTCAGAAGACATATCGATACCCCATTCAACTGGGAATTCGAACTCACGACCTGAATCAAGAAGGATCTGGATTGCGTCAGTGTAGTCAACCTGCGCGAAGTCAGAAGAAACGAACTGCTCTAGACGAGTGATTGCTTCTTTGTCGATGCGTTGAGCGAAGAACTCAAGGTCATCACGACACTCTGCAAGCACCGCTTTAAACACGTACTTGAGCATGTCTTCAGCCAGTTTCGCTACATCATCCAGTTCTGCGAACGCAACTTCAGGCTCAACCATCCAGAATTCTGCTAGGTGGCGGCTTGTGTTTGAGTTTTCAGCACGGAAAGTAGGGCCGAAAGTGTAAACTTTGCTTAGCGCACAAGCGTAAGCTTCTGCGTTTAGCTGACCAGATACGGTTAGGAACGTCTCTTTACCGAAGAAGTCTTCGTTGTAGTCCACTTTACCAGCGTCAGTGCGAGGAAGGTTTTCCATGTCTAGCGTAGATACGCGGAACATTTCACCAGCGCCTTCAGCATCTGAAGCCGTGATCAACGGCGCAGATACCCAGAAGTAACCTTGCTCGTGGTAGAAGCGGTGGATTGCTTGAGATAGGCAGTTACGTACACGTGCTACTGCACCGATTACGTTTGTGCGCGGACGTAGGTGCGCAACTTCACGTAGGTACTCGATTGAGTGACGAGTTTTTGCCATTGGGTAAGTTTCAGCATCTTCAACCCAACCAACCACTTTAACGTCAGTGGCAGCAAGTTCGAAGTCTTGACCCTTTGCAGGAGATTCAACAATCTTACCAGTTACTTCAACAGAGCAGCCAGTCGTTAGCTTTAATACTTCGTCTTCGTAATTATTAAGATTATTTGGGACCACGGCCTGAATCGGGTCGAAACAAGAGCCGTCATATATGGCAAGGAAAGAGATTCCAGCTTTGGAATCACGACGTGAACGGATCCAGCCACGAACAGTCACTTCGCTGTCTACTGCTAGCTGACCTTTCAATACGTCTGATACAGGCGCGTAAGTCATGTTTTCAATATTCTCCATTGAGGTAAAAATTCAACTCAACGCTTACTTAAAGTACTTGTCTAATAACATTTTTGTTCAAAAAACAAGCTAAGCGCTGAGTTGGGTAGCATTTTACAGATTCAACGAGACATATTACCTGTCAATTCGCTCGCATCAACCTTTATATTCGTTTTGATGGGGAGAATCTCTCTATTTATTCACTCTTTTGTGCTCTGAAAGTGTGAACTGGTTTAGTAATTGCTCTAAACGTTCGGATAGATGCTCTAAATCAACACTAATATCACGCGTGTGCGATGCTGATTGCGATGTGTCGTTAGCATGCAGTGTGATCACATCTATTTTAGATTGAATATGCTGACTTACATCAGATGTGGTTTGCGTCTGGTTTTGGATATCTTCTGCATGCCTGAGAACTTGGCGCATCTCGTCAACAACGTTATGCATTGTGGCTGATAGTGCCTCGACATCGACAGAGCGTTGATGAGCAAACTGGCAGACGGTATCAACAGAAGTTAATGACTCTTCACTTCCTTGCTGGAATTGAGAAATGATATGTTCAATATTACCAGTGGCTTCAGCCGTCCTAGAAGCCAGGTTACGCACTTCTTCCGCGACGACCGCAAAACCGCGTCCTTGCTCTCCGGCACGGGCGGCTTCAATAGCAGCATTCAACGCGAGCAGGTTGGTTTGTTCTGCAATACCCTTAATAACCACAAGAATGGACGACACTTCTTCGGTTCTTTGGTTTAGAGAGCTGATTTTTTCCCGTACGGTATCAATGTTACTTACTAGTTGTTTGATGTCTTCACTTACATTGTGTGCTTGGCTTGCACTATGAGTGGCGACATCAACGGTGTGATTGACCAAAACAGTAGCATTATTAGTCGAGTCCTCAACCGCAGTTTGTTGCTGCAACATATCGGTGATATTAATTTGTACTTCGTTGGTCTCTAGCTGTTGGTTATTGGCCGCTTTATCTGTGGACTGCGCGACAGCAGTTAGTTTACTCGCGGAGTCGGCAAGTGAGTGAGAGGTGTCTTGCACACGTTCTAAGCTTTCGGAGACCGTATCCATGAATGAATTGATGGCAGTAGAAAGTTGGCCCACTTCATCCTGTTGGTGATGCATAAGTCGTTGAGATAGATCTTTGCTATGGCTCACATTCGACATGAATTTCGACGTTCTTTGAATTGGTCGTACAATGATTTTCTGAATCAAACTCATCGTTATGATGAAGCCCACAAATGCGATTACGGCCATTATTCCCATCGCAAACATTGCCTGTTTACTGATCATTGAATTGACATGATTCATGTTGTATTCCAAGCGAATCGCGCCCAACACTTCTCCTGCTGGTGCAACGTGGCAAGAAACGCAGTTGGTGCCACGGTAATTTTCGCTCGATTTCATTGGTAGCGCGACTACTAACCCTTTGCCCCAATCGGCTGAGATTGGTTCAATCACCAGTTCACCATTCAACGCTCGTTGATCAATATCATCGACAGGCTGCTGGTTTTGTTGCCCAGGTCCGTAAAGTTTGGTCACAGTATCAGCTCGCAACACGCGAACTGCTTCAATGCCTTCTTGGGCCAGGGATTTTTGACGTAAGGTCTCTTTTTGCGACATGGTGCCCGTAAGCATCATCATATTTAGGCTATCGAAATAATTACTAGCCTTATCATGGAGTTGTTCACTAAGAACATCATTGATTAAGGTTTTTTGTTGATGGTATTGGTAAGCCGTAGAGGCAGCTAGAACGCAGCTGAAGACAGCAATTAACGCCAGTAAGAGCTTAAAAGTGATAGTTGAGCGCATAAATTTATAAGTGTAATTGGAACGAACTGCACAATACTAATGTGCACAAATGCGCACTGCGAACAACGAAATGAATGATTGTGACCCCACACATGTTGGGGATATGTAATTGTGATGTGAGTGCTGTGTAATCAAATGTTTGGCGCGTGACAGAAATACGGCGCTTTGGTGTGAGTGATAGCAAAGAGGCCAGGAACCAGCGGAAGTTTTTGCTACGCTTGTATGGGGTAACGCTTGTCTCTTGGCAGCGAATTCCTTAGTATTGCCTGTCTTTTTAAAGCCTGAGAATCAAGATGAAAACAGAATTATACAAAGAGTTTATGTTCGAAGCAGCACACCATTTGCCACACGTACCAGAAGGTCACAAGTGTGGTCGTTTGCACGGACACTCTTTCCTTGTTCGTCTTTATGTAGAAGGTGAAGTTGATCCACATACAGGTTGGGTAGTGGATTTTGCAGAGATCAAAGCTGCATTTAAACCAATTTACAATCGCTTAGACCATTACTACCTAAACGACATTGAAGGGTTAGAGAACCCGACTAGCGAAGTGTTAGCAAAATGGATTTGGCAGCAGCTTAAGCCAAGCTTACCACTGCTAAGTAAAGTAGAAATCAAAGAAACGTGCACAGCGGGTTGTATTTACAAAGGCGAATAAGTCACTTTCTATTGAGCATTAAACAAAGGCAAGCGAGAAGCTTGCCTTTGTTGTATCTGAATGGCCCAATTTTGATTATGCTTCACCAGCTAGCTTAATGGGTGTCGTAGAATCCATTCTTTTTCATTATCACCCAATGTTGTTTCCTCTGTATTAATGAATCCGCACGCATCAAGAAAACTTATAGCGTATTGCTGACTTTGTGGGACAGTGGCGCAAAGAGAGGTGCTTTTAGGGTTAATGGTATACGCATAAAGGAACAGTTTACGCAATGCCTCACTCCCAACCCCTTGACGTTGGAAACGTTGATCAATCATCAAGTATTTAAGCTCCAGTTCGTATCGTTTAGCAAACGGCGCATGTTGGGAGAAACCTTTATCGATAACAAGATAGCCTACTAATAGGTCATCAGAATAAATCGTAAAGAACACCTCTGACATACTACGTTTTTGATAAGCCATTTCAAACGGTGTAAAAAATCCTTTTTGCTCTTCTTGCACATCCAATTGCATCAAACTTGAAAAATCTTTCAGTTTGGTGGGTTTAATCGCAATCATCGCTCAATCACAAATTGGCGGCATACCTTTATGCCACCACGAGTTTTTATAGAGTATTAGATCTATTTTAAGTAACTAACCGAGTGAAGAAAAGCTAGCAATGAAGAGGGTAATAATAACCTTGGTGAATATAGGCGCCCAATGTTGTGAGTAAGTGAGCACTGTCTGCCGTTTCTACGCCTTCAACAATGACCGTGCAGCGATACGTATTGCCCATAGCAATTAACTGACGCAAGGTTTCTATCTTTTTATCATCAGATTTTAGGCCAATAACAAATTCTCGGTCGATTTTGAGGTAGTCCGGATTCAGCTTGCTGATAAGCGCCACGTTATTATTGCCGGTGCCAAAGTCATCAATACTGATTTTACAATCCAGAGCTTTTAGTTTTGCGACATTGCCATAAATCTCAGAGGTATAGTACATCGATGCATTTTCTGTGATTTCGATTGTCAGCAAACGGCAATCCCGATTAGATAGCTCTCTATATAGGATTGAAAAGTTACGCCCTCGCAGCAAAGAAGGACAAACGTTAATGCTGATAGGGATGGGCAACGCTTTTTGTTTGGTGTAGATGGAATCAATCACCAGTAAGGTATGAGTTAGCAGCAATCCATTGCGGATCAGTGTTTCAATAAACCGTTGCGTATTTTTTACCTTAAACCGGGAGAGGGCTTCGTAGTGCACAATCTTTTGTGCCGAAGTGTTATAAATCGGCTCCAGTTTTATTTTGAATTGTCGAATTGCGCACAAGTAAGCCATAAAGGCTTGTAGGGAGCGGTGACGCAGTATAATGAGAAAAAGTAAGCTCAGTAGAATGATACTTTGAAACGGTCCAGAGATGTAATACACCTCTTTATAGCCACTATTCTTTACGTGATAATTGAAAAAGCGTTCATTGGTGTTACCAATCTCTAACGACGTTCCGGTATTCGTTGATAGCTTCATACCGGAAAGAAAAAAACGTGAAATATGATTTTCAACATTGTCGGATAAGTTAATGTTTTTAACACGAACCAAAACAGTTGCGTTATTTAAGTCAAATGATTGGGTCGTGTAATTGTTATTGTTACTCCACTCTTCAAAGGCTTTTTTGCTGACAGGGACAACGGTTTCTGGAGTGACTAAGCATCGAATATTGAAACGATCTAGCATCATGCTCGATTCCACCAACTTCACATTATCAAATAGCGACTTCAGTTCGCTTTCATTAGCAAAGCAACTCCTGCGGGAAAGATTCTCTGCAGTTTCGAAGGCGTTATCCAGATAATTATGTTTAACGATGCTGTTTATAGCGTAGTAACAGATAGCAAAGAAAATGATCGCAGTGATCAACACAACCCACATCGCTTCTGAATAGATCTTTTTATTACGCAGGCAAATACGAAGTGCTTTGCGAAGACTATTGGTTGTGTATTGATTGATCTTCTGTTGATGCTCGATGCCATTCTGGTGGTTGTTTTGCATAGTAAAAGGGATGAAGTATCCGGTCCGGTGAATGTTTTCGATAATGTTTTTGTTAGTGGTTAAGTGTTCTTCCGTGAGCTTGCGAAATTTCTTTCTTAGAGCGGCCACCGCGTTTTTAAAGCCATTTTCAGGCAGTGTCATTTTGTATTGTTGAGTGATTTTGCTTTCTATTAACCGCTGACTAATCGGCGTATTTAAACTGCCGTATTTGGCGATAGTTGACAGAATGGCGTACTCATTTGGGTTGACAGGAATGGAGTGGTGGAGTGACTGATTGAGCTCTAAAGATATTTCGTTTTCGGACAAGCAAACGCAGATTTGGTTTCCAATTTCAAACCTAATCATGTGTTGATGTGCTCCAAGTTTAATTTTTGGCTACGTTATCAATAAAGCTAGGGAAGAGATGTGATTTTTTACTGAGATATCCATAATATTTGGATATATTCAACGTTTTAGGTTTTTTTTACTTGTCCTGATAACGCATTTTCCTGGATTTTTTAGGTATAAAAAAACCCGAGCATAAACTCGGGTTTTGATTGGTATTCAGAAAGGCGTGTTAGCAAATCACTTTGATTGCTAGACCACCTTGAGATGTTTCGCGGTATTTCGCGTTCATGTCTTTACCTGTTTCTAGCATGGTTTCGATAACCTTATCTAGAGAAACAGTTGGAGCTGAAGAGCGACGTAGTGCCATGCGAGTAGAGTTGATTGCTTTTACTGCCGCAATACCGTTACGCTCAATACATGGAACCTGAACCTGACCTGCAACTGGGTCACACGTTAGACCTAAGTTGTGCTCCATCGCGATTTCTGCTGCCATACATACTTGCTCTGGGCTACCACCCATAAGCTCAGCAAGGCCTGCTGCTGCCATAGAACATGCCACGCCAACTTCACCCTGACAGCCAACCTCTGCACCAGAGATAGACGCGTTACGCTTGTAAAGACCTCCGATTGCGCCAGAAGCTGCAAAGTAACGGATGTAATCTTTTTCAGTCACAGTTTGGATGAACTTATCGTAGTAAGCCAGTACCGCAGGGATGATGCCACACGCACCGTTAGTTGGTGCTGTAACAACGCGGCCACCTGCTGCGTTCTCTTCGTTTACTGCGAAAGCAAACATGTTTACCCAATCAACAACAGACATTGGGTCGTTTGTTGTCTTTTCTGAAGTAAGTAGCTGCTGGCGAAGTGCTGCTGCACGGCGAGGCACACGCAGTGGACCAGGCAAAATACCTTCTTCATTCATACCGCGATCCATACACTCGCGCATTGTGCGCCAGATGTTCGCGAAATAAGTACGAGTTTCTTCATCTGAATGAAGCGCATGCTCATTCTTCATGGTTAGTGCGCTGATGGACAATCCACTTTCGTGGCATTGGTTAACCAGTTCCTCTGCCGTTGTAAACGGGTAAGGTACTTTTACTGGGTTCTCAGCTTCTTTACCGAAATTTTCTTCATCAACGATGAAACCACCGCCGATAGAGTAGTAAGTTTTTGAGTACGCTTTTTCGTCATCAATCCAAGCGTGGATCTGCATGCCGTTTTCGTGTAGCTCTAGGTTTGTTTTGTGGAAGTTCATTCCACCTTCACGTGGGAACGATACTGTGTGACAGTGCATGCCAACAGGAAGGCGTTCAGTTTCTTCTACACGAGCGATAAAGCCCGGGATAGAATCGATATCAACTTTCTCAGGAGTGTTGCCTGCAAGACCCATGATGATAGCAATATCTGTGTGGTGACCTTTCCCTGTCAGTGATAGTGATCCATAAACGTCAACGGTGATTTTAGTGATGTCGCGCAGTTTTCCCATTGCACGAAGATCATCAATAAACTCTTTACCCGCTTTCATTGGGCCTACAGTGTGTGAGCTTGAAGGTCCAACACCGATTTTATAGATATCAAAAACACTAATCATATCGATTACCTCAGAAGAAAGCCTCCCAAGGGGAGTTGGGAGGCTTAATTTTATCGTTATATTTTTGGATTAATCATACTGCACTGGGCAGAGATGATTAAAGAGCGCCGTAGATTACAGAACTAATTGCAGCAAGACCACAGATTGCTGTGAAAATTTGCACAGGTGCTGAAGTTTTGTACTTAGCCATCGCAGGAACTTTTTGCATTGCGAAGATTGGCATCAAGAATAGGATTGCCGCAATCATCGGTGCACCCATTGTTTCAATCATACCTAGGATGCTTGGGTTAACGATAGCAACGATCCAAGTTGTGATTACAATGAAGATTAGAGACATCTTCTCGATCTTGCTTACTGGTGATTTTGAACGAGATTTCACTAGACCAACTAGACCTTCGTGCGCGCCTAAGAAGTGGCCAAAGTAGCTAGAGGTGATCGCTGCGAAAGCAACCAACGGACCCATGTAAGAGATCAGTGGAGATTCATGCACGTTTGCTAGGTAAGAAAGAACAGAGATGTTTTGCTCTTGCGCTGTTGCTAGTTGCTCTGGAGACAGAGAAAGTACAACAGAGAAAACGAAGAACATAACAAAGCCCATCAGCATCATTGCTGCGCCACCAGTGATAGCGTCAGTTTTCTTAACTGCGTCATCACCATATACACGACGTTGCTCTTTAGAGAACTGAGAAATGATTGGGCTGTGGTTGAAAGAGAACACAATAACAGGGATTGCTAGCCAAACGATAGCTGGCATTGCACCCCAGTCAGGTGACACTTCCATCATTGAAGTGTTCCAACCAGGAATTAGGTATACAGACAGTGCTAGTAGGATGAACACGAGAGGGTAAACCATTGCTGAAGTTGCTTTCAGCATAAGCTCTTTACCGAATACTACGCCTGCTGTCATTGCAGCAATAAGTGCACCAGAAAGTAGCCAGCGAGGAATAGATTCCATGCCCATTTGGTTAACTAGGAAAGAGTCAACTGTGTTTGTGATACCAACACCGTAGATAAGTACGATTGGGTAGATAGCGAAGAAGTAAGCGAACGTAATAAGGTTTGCGCCAGTCTTACCAAAGTGCTCTTCTACTGTGTCGGTGATGTCCGCTTCAGGGTTTTTCGCAGAAAGAACGAAACGAGCTAAAGATTTGTGTGCGAACCAAGTCATTGGTGCTGCGATTAGGGCTAGGATTACTAATGGCCAAAAGCCACCTGCACCTGCTTTAATAGGAAGGAACAGTACACCTGCACCTACTGCCGTACCAAAAAGGGACAGACACCAGGTAAAGTCTTTGTAAGAAAACTTACTAGACGATTGTGCGGTAGAAACCGCAGAAGTAGTTGTATTCATTTTTTAGTTACTCATTTTGGGAACAGGAAATAAGTCGGGAGTAATTTTGCAAGATTTTACACTAGGAAAATTAGATCTAAATCATTTATTGCTTACGCTTATTGAATGATATGTCAAAAACCTGCTTTTTATCACGAAAATGATGTGCTACTCGTGATTTCTGCTAATGAGTAAAATTAGAAAAACTTATCAATAGGGCTGTTTGTATAAATTTATTTCACCGCAAGCGTTTGCGGTGAAAATGGAAAATTAATCTAATGTGAATGAATGTTTATGAAGCAACGTTTTATTAATATTGATGCGCATAATGATCGCGCCTATAAAAGCACCGATATCAACAACTGTTTAATGTGAAATAATATGTTTTTGCATTGATTCGATAATTTGTGCCGTCATGCCCCAGATGAAATGCTGTCTATATGGGATAGCAAATACACGATGACTGCTTCTTTTTAGGTCAAATTTGGTGCTATACAATTTTTTGGGGTTCAGAATATGGTTGGCAGGAACCTCAAAAACTGACTCTACTTCATTTGGGTCAATATGCGTTTTATATTCCGGAGAAACAAAAGCCAAAAAAGGTGTCACATTAAATTGACTAATCGTTGGTAGTGTAGGCAGTTGACCAAACACATGAATATGCTCATCTTCTATCCCAACTTCTTCTTTGGTTTCCCTTAAAGCGGTATTCACGAGCTGAATATCTTCCTGCTCATATTTGCCACCGGGAAAGCTGATTTGTCCCGGATGATGGCGTAAGTGGGCTGCACGCTTAGTCAGAATGACTTGTAACCCGTCATCGCGTTCCACAAAACCGATTAAGACTGCCGCATCTCTCAGGGACTTTTCTTTCATCCATTTTAGTCGTGCAAGGGACTCTTTGTGGTAGCCCGTTGGAAGCCGAAATTGAAAGTTCTGTAGTAAATGAGTTTTGTCGATAACCAAACTGAGTCCTTATTTATCGTGCCTAACCATTATTTATTATACTCAAAGACGGCAAAGCGTATGGCGTTATCGTTACTGGTTGCCAAATAAAGCATTCACATTAAAACACTCGCCAGCACTTTCCCTCTTTGTGTTGTGTGTCTCACTCTGCTTGAACATATTAATTTGAAACTTATAAGGTTATACACCATTCTTTATTTTAGGACGTCACTATAGGGCAAGTATTGGCCAATGAAAGGGATTATTTTCACCGAGTTCATGGAGTTAGTAGAAGAGAAATTCGGTCTTGATGTGTTAGACCAAGTTCTCGACCTTTCTAACGATGAAGGTGTTTACACCGCTGTTGGTAGTTACGATCACAAAGACTTGGTTAAGTTGATCGTGAATCTCAGTAAAGTATCTGGTGTTCCCCCCGAGCAACTGCAAGAAGTGTTTGGAGAGTGCGTCTTTTTGAATTTACTTCGCTCCATTCCTAGTCACGCCAGTTTGCAACAGTGTGAAACGACGTTTCAATTTGTTCGCCATGTTGAAGACTTTATTCATGTCGAAGTTAAGAAGCTCTATCCTGATGCTAACCCTCCGCAATTTGATTTCATTAGTGAAAACCAATCCCAATTGGTATTTGACTACCACAGCGCAAGATGTATGTCTCACGTATGCTTAGGATTGATAAAAGGCTGTGCTGCGCATTTTGGTGAGGTAGTTCATATCAAACATCAAAACCAGTCAGAGGATGGCAGCAAAGTACGTTTTTGGTTAGAGGCTCAATAAGAACGATATGACGGGAAGTTCCTCATTAGAAAGGAAACTCAAACGAGAAGTTGCATCAAGAAAAGCAGCTGAGCAGCTGTTGGAACAGAAAAGCTTAGAGTTATATGAATCCAACCAGCAACTCAGTGTTGCATTGAAAAAGCTGGAGCTGAAATCTAAAAAGGATCTTCGTAAGTTTGAGTTTGAAGAGCAAATTGATGCCACGTTGATTAAGTTCGGTCGTACTTTTTTATCGAGCACGTTCGATGAAGCAATGATAGCGAGCTTTATTGAGCAGCTCACTTCTAACTCGATCATTTCTGCGGCTTACTTGTTTCTTGACGCTACAAAGCTGAGCTCATTGCGTCGTCATCACTTTGGTCACTTACAGCTTCGTCATAACAACGAGATTTTAACCTCTCCTAATTGGCAGGGAGAGAATTTGCATTTGCCAGTTATCATTGATGGGGAAACGGTTGGGGAGTTGATTTTCTCTGTGTTGCAAGATCAAATCGATCAGTCTTTTATTTCCAAACAGATGGAGCTCGTGTCTGACTTAGTTCATGGTGTTATTGGTCGACACTTAAGTTTAGAGCGAGAGGTCGAGCTGAGAAAGCGGGCTGAGGAATCAGAAAAAGCGACGAAGGAGTTTGTCGCCATGATTAACCATGAGCTGCGAACTCCTCTCAATGGCGTATTGGGTAGTGCGGAGTTATTGAGTCGAACCCAATTAGAAGAAGAGCAGCGTCAATACTTGAGCAATCTGACTCAATCAGGGGACTTATTGAGAGTTATCATTAATGATCTTCTTGATTTCAGTAAGATGAATGCCGGTATGATGGAAATCATACATAAAGTCTTTGCCTGGGAGGAACTTGAAAAAGCCATCATGGGTGTATTTGCAGCTAAGGCTGCGGAAAAACGTATCCATTTCTCTATCGACAAAAAGCTGGGGATCCCGGAATTTTTAGTCGGTGACTTAGAGCGCATTACACAAATTTTGGTTAACTTGGTGGGAAACGCGATTAAGTTTACTCACTTGGGTGGCGTCGTGTTACGGGTGGAATGGCTTAACGGCACGGCTTATTTTGAGGTTGAAGACACTGGTATTGGCATCCCAATAAAAGCACAGCCGTCACTATTTGATCCATTTGTCCAAGTTGATCGCTCGGCGAAACGCAGCTTTGAAGGCTCAGGTTTAGGTCTCGCGATTTGTAAAAACCTTGTGGATTTGATGCAAGGTCAAATTAGCTTTGAAAGTGAAGAGCGCAAAGGGACAACTTTTAAAGTTGCTATTCCTCTTGAGGAAGGGCAAGCACAAGGTACAGCAGAGGGGGAATTGGTCACCATAGAGCGAAGCGATTTAGCAGGACGCTCAATATTAGTGGTTGATGACATCAGAATGAATCAAGTCATTGTTACTCAAATGCTGAAAAAACTCGACATCACACCTGATTTAAAAGCCAACGGCAAAGAAGCATTAGAAGCGGTGAAAAGTAAAGACTACGAACTGATATTCATGGACTGCCGAATGCCAGAAATGGATGGCTATGAGGCGACGATGTATCTGAGAGAGCGTGGCTTTACTCATCCTATTATTGCATTAACCGCTGGCACTACCATCGAAGAGCGTCAAAAGTGTATTGATTCAGGCATGGACGACATCCTCACTAAGCCGTACACCGCAACCGATATTGAACAGATTATGTGTAAGTGGCTTGAGCAGTAGACGCTGCCTTTTAAAAAAGAATTTTTGTTGGCCAACGGCTAAAAGCTAAAGTACATGCAAATAAAGCACACAAAAAACGCACCACGCTGGATAATGCCGATCATTTAACGATGTTTTTTGGGTCATTCTAGCGAGCCTTGGCGATACTGAGAATCTAGTAGCAGCACGATGAGCGGGTAATGAAACAAATTTGACCACAAAGTGCTTGAATAGAAGAACCTGTATCACGCTCTTTCGTCGCTGTGCAGGGTGATGAGATACAGAAATATGCCACTCGCTGTTAAACGAGCGGCATTGTCCGCTTTTGAAACCTACGATTGCAGCGCTGGCAAAATCTTTGAAAGCTTGTCCAACGTTTCTTGATACTCAGAGGCGCAATCGCTATCTGCCACGACGCCGCCGCCAGCCCAAGCGTAAAGTTTGTTTTGTTCCGCTACAAGAGTTCGGATAGTAATGCTGGTGTCCATACGACCATGGCGTGAAATGTAGCCAATACTGCCGCAATACGCGCTGCGTCGATGCGGCTCCAGTTCTTCAATGATCTGCATTGCGCGAACTTTAGGTGCGCCCGTAATTGAACCGCCTGGAAAACACGCTCGCAGCAAATCCGCAGGAGCGTATTGTTCATCCAAATTTGCACGAATGGTGCTCACCAAATGATGCACGGCAGGGAAGCTTTCAATATCGAACAGCTTTGGAACGTGAACGCTACCCGGTGATGCAACTCGACCAATATCATTACGCAGCAAATCGACAATCATCAGGTTTTCTGCCTGATCTTTTTCCGCTGTCTGCAAGTCATGGGCATTAGCGTTATCTTTCGTTGGATCTTCGCTGCGTGGGCGAGTACCTTTGATTGGTTTTGTTTCAATGACGCGATCTTTGAGCTCTAAAAAGCGCTCTGGAGAGATACTCAAAATCGAAGACTCAGGCATACGGATAAACGCTGAGAATGGCGCTTGGTTGGCGGACTCCAATTTCAGATACGCTTGCCACTCACTGCCTTGATACGGTGCGTTAAAGCGCTGCGCCAAATTGATCTGATAACAGTCACCGCTCAACAAGTATTCTTGCACCTGGTCAAAGCGAGTAGCGTAGCTCTCTTTCGTCATGTTTGACTGCCAATCACCAGACAGAGCGAAGTCTACGCTTTGCTCTGCTTCTTGCTCGTCTAACCATTGCCAAGCTTGCTCGATATTCTGACCGACTAGGCAGGCTTTTTTAAGCTTGTGGTCAACAACGACGGCCCATTCATACAGACCTACCGCCATATCCGGCGCGTTGAGGTCCTTTTCGGCCAGTTCTGGCATCGTTTCTACGCGTCGACCTAAATCGTAACTGAAGTAACCGAGCGCTCCGCCGACAAAAGGCAAATCCAATTCTTTATTTAACTCAACGTGAGGAAGCCACTGTTCCTGCAACTGATGAAGCAGCGCGAATGGGTCATCTTGAGTTGAATAGGCATTCGATGGTGTTTCAACTTGTGTGCTTTCGGCAGTGGTTTCTAACGTTGCAATTGGGTTGGCAACCAACACATCGAAGCGACTATCGATATGCGTTTCTGATGCAGAACGCAGCAACATCGCCCAAGGCTGGTGTTGAATGCGAGAAAAGAGGTGAAGAGCAAACTCTGGTGCGTATTCCAGCGTTTTAAAATCAATGAATTGATTGTCCATGTTGTTCATTTGTGTAATTTGTGACAAAGAGATCGTTCACTGCATGGCATGTCATGGGCAGCAAGAGTATCATATTCCTCTGTATAGCCAAACTCCCTCTATTCATAGGGTTTTGAGATGGTTTACAAGTAGGCGACTTCAGCGTTTCGTGTGTCGATATCAGCCGTTCGACAATTGTTTATAAAAAAACGAAGCTCAAAAGAGCAATAAGCTCAACAAACACGATTGAAGCCAAGCCAATAATGGAAGCATAACTATAACGAGGCATGTAATGACGGTAATACGCAAGCAGGATGTGATCAGCAGTGTCGCTGATGCGCTACAGTATATTTCTTACTACCACCCGCTAGACTTTGTTCAAGCTCTTGAAAAAGCCTACCACCGCGAAGAGAGCCAAGCCGCTAAAGACGCGATGGCTCAGATCCTAATTAACTCCCGAATGTCCGCAGAAGGTCACCGACCAATTTGTCAGGATACTGGTATCGTGACGTGTTTCGTCAACATCGGTATGGGCGTGCAATGGGACTCAACCGACATGACGGTTCAGCAGATGGTAGATGAAGGTGTTCGACAAGCGTATACGAACCCAGACAACCCGTTGCGTGCGTCAGTACTTATGGACCCTGCTGGTAAACGTATTAATACCAAAGACAACACGCCTGCCGTCGTACATATCAACATGGTTCCGGGCGATAAAGTTGAAATTCAGATCGCTGCGAAGGGCGGCGGTAGCGAAAACAAAACTAAGATGGTGATGCTAAACCCATCTGACGATATTGCTGAGTGGGTAGAAAAAACGCTACCAACAATGGGGGCGGGCTGGTGTCCTCCTGGCATGCTTGGTATTGGTATCGGCGGTACGGCTGAAAAAGCAGCGGTATTGGCAAAAGAATCTCTAATGGAACACATCGATATTCAAGAGCTTATTGACCGTGGCCCACAAAACGCAGAAGAAGAGCTTCGTTTGGATATCTTTAATCGCGTGAACAAACTTGGTATCGGCGCGCAAGGCCTCGGCGGTTTGACGACTGTTGTCGACGTCAAAATCAAAACGGCGCCAACGCACGCGGCTTCTAAGCCTGTTTGTTTGATCCCGAACTGTGCGGCGACTCGTCATGTACACTTCACACTTGATGGCAGCGGCCCAGCAGAGCTAACACCACCTAAACTAGAAGATTGGCCAGATATCACTTGGGAAGCGGGCGAAAATACGCGTCGCGTAAACTTAGACACAATTACTAAAGAAGAAGTACAAGAGTGGAAGACAGGCGAAACGGTTCTTCTATCAGGTAAAATTCTGACTGGTCGTGATGCTGCGCATAAACGTATTCAAGGCATGCTAGATAATGGCGAAGGTCTACCTGAAGGCGTAGATCTAAACGGCAAGTTCATTTACTACGTAGGCCCTGTCGATGCAGTTGGTGATGAAGTCGTTGGTCCTGCTGGCCCAACAACATCAACGCGTATGGATAAATTCACCGACATGATGCTAGAAAAGACCGGCATCATGGGCATGATCGGTAAAGCTGAGCGTGGCCCTGCAACGGTTGAATCTATCAAGAATCACAAAGCGGTTTACCTAATGGCTGTCGGTGGCGCTGCGTACTTGGTGGCGAAAGCGATCAAGAAAGCTCGCGTTGTCGCATTTGAAGATTTAGGTATGGAAGCGATTTACGAATTTGAAGTTGAAGATATGCCAGTAACAGTGGCCGTCGACTCAAATGGTGTTAACGCGCACCAAATTGGTCCAGACACTTGGAAAGTGAAAATTCAAGAGATGGAAGCATAAGGCAAAGGGCAATCTTGCTGCGTCTCAGTAGAGAGAATGTGACAAGGTGCTGATTTACCTAGCAAACAATTGACAAAAGTGCAGCGAAACCTGCACTTTTTGTCTATATAATTAAGGATATAAACCTTTAGGCATAGCAATCAAACGTTATGCGAACAATAATTAGGAGACGGCATGCCTCGTTTTATTCAGATTCTACAAATTATTCTTGCTGTAGTGATAGGTGGCTTTGTTGGCTATGACTTGATTCTTCACGGTATCAGCATCTTTGATGAAAAGTACGTGACCATCACATGTGTGTTGTGGCTGATTTTAGAAATCGCTCTATTTGTTATCTATAAGTTGATCGAAGACGACTAGGCTTAAAGAAAGCGGGTTCCTGTTTAACATAGTAATCAGCGCATATAGAGTTACTAATGCTGTAAATTAAGTAAGCCTCTGAACCACTCAGGGGCTTTTCTTTTTTTAATACAGCATCAAGCCGGATGTTTTGTTCATCTTTTATTAAGGTATATAAAGTTAAACTCATAGAATTCGGGATAGAACAGTATTCGTAGCTCGAAATTCGAAGTCGCTGACAACGTTGTTTTAAAGTGGAGTAAGATAAAGAAGCGTAATGAAGAGAATAAAGAAAGAAGTTAATGACTTTATCAACAGAGGTATGGACTCTAATGTTCGAATTGCTGTCACCGGACTTTCTCGTGCCGGTAAGACGGCATTCATCACGTCATTAGTGAATCAGCTTCTTCATACTGCAACCCATGACAATTTGCCTCTTTTGACTGCGGCTAGAGATAAGCGCCTTATTGGGGCGAAACGTGAGCCTCAATCGAATATGATGGTGCCACGCTTTGCTTACGATGAGGCGATGAGCCAAATTCATGCGACTCCACCTCAGTGGCCAGTACCGACACGTGATGTGAGTGAGATTCGCTTAGCGCTCAAGTACAAACCAAATAAAACCACGAAAAAGCTGTTGAGTAAAACCGCAATTTTAAATGTTGATATTATCGACTATCCAGGAGAGTGGTTGCTCGACCTGCCTTTATTGGACATGGACTTTGCAACGTGGTCGCAAACTCAGTTTGATGCACTTAAAGGCCAGCGTGGCGATTTAGCCAAAGCTTGGCTTTCTGAACTGGAGAAAGTGGATCTCTTTACAGAAGTGAATGAGAAACTACTTGAGAAAGTTGCACACACATACACAGAGTACCTTCATTCTTGTAAAGACTCTGGCCTTCATTGGGTTCAGCCTGGCCGCTTTGTATTACCTGGTGAGCTAGCAGGCGCGCCGGTGCTACAGTTTTTTCCGTGTCGTGCTGATTCGGAAAGCAAAGCGCCCAAGGGCAGTAACTTAGCGATGCTAGAAGCCCGTTTTCAGGAATACCAACAAAAAGTAGTGAAAGCGTTTTATAAGCATCATTTTGCGACCTTCGATCGCCAGATTGTACTGGTGGATTGTTTGCAGCCTCTCAATGCTGGTGATGAAGCGTTTTACGACATGCGCCAAGCGCTAGAACAGATCATGCATAGCTTCCGTTATGGTCGTAGTAGCTTTTTGCGTCGTTTGTTCTCACCAAAAATCGACAAAGTGTTGTTTGCTGCTACAAAAGCGGATCATATCACGCCCGATCAGCACCCAAATTTGGTGTCTCTGCTCCAACAAATGGTGCATCCAGCATGGCAAACGGCAGCCTACGAGAATATTGAGATGAGCTGCATGAGTATCGCTTCCATCCAAGCAACCACGACGGGGTTTATTTCCTCTGGAGATAAGACCATCCCGGCGTTACAAGGAACAACATTGGGTGGTGAGCCGATGACTATGTTTCCCGGAGAGGTGCCGAAAAAGCTACCAAATGCAGCTTATTGGCAAAACAACGGGTTTGATTTTACGTCGTTTCGTCCGATGCCCTCACCGAATGATGAGCCAGTGAAGCACATACGCTTAGACAAAGCACTGGATTACCTGATTGGAGATAAATTGAAATGAGTGAGTTGAAGCAAAAACAAGTTTTCTCTGAAAAGGTAATGGAAAAAGATCAGCAATCGAATCAACCGGAGTTGACGGCGCAGCAAACATTCGGCGAAAAAGAAACATTTGTACCTGTTGAAGTTAAAGAAGCGCACCAGGAGACCGAACAGGAATTGCAACTCGAGCATGTCATTCGTCCAAAATCGGGCAGAAAATGGCTCGCGACTGGCGCATTTGCAACTTTTGCTGGTTTGGTTGGCTGGCAAGCGGTGGACTCGGTTATAACCGCAATTCAGGCTTCTGATTGGCTAGCCTTAAGCTGGACGGGGTTTATTGCTGCGATCGCTTCGCTTGGTTTAGGAGCTATGGGTAAAGAGCTTTGGAAACTGCGAAAACTACGAAATCATTTTAGTGTTCAAGAAGAAGCAGAAGCACTTGTTAATAGTGAGAGCGTTGGGAAAGGGAAAGCCTTTTGCGAAACCGTAGCAGAACAAAGTGGTGTGATGGCAGAGAATCCGGGCTTTGATCGTTGGCAGAACAGTATTAACCCTGCTCATAGTGACGCTGAAATTCTTGATATGTATGACTCGATGGTGGTGAGCCAACAAGACAAGTTGGCAACGAAAATCGTATCACAGCACGCAACCGAGTGTGCGGCCCTAGTCGCCGTGAGCCCTCTGGCTGCCGCTGATATGTTGCTGGTGGCTTGGCGAAATTTCAAAATGATCGACAACCTCTCCAAGGTATATGGGGTAGAGCTAGGTTATGCCTCTCGCATCAAGTTACTAAGAGCGGTATTTGTCAATATGGCGGCGGCTGGTGCCAGTGAGCTCGCTATTGATGCCAGTATGGATTTGATGTCGATGGATCTTGCTGGCAAAGTTTCTGCTCGTGCGGGGCAGGGACTAGGTGTTGGTATTCTAACGGCACGTTTGGGCTTGAAAGCGATGACCTTATTGCGTCCACTACCCTGGTATCCTGACCGTCAGGTTAAGTTGGGCACCATACGCAAGGCAGTGGCGGCGAAAGTTGCATCAATTACGATGAAACCGTAACGAATATCAACTTTGATGGATAGGATTGCTTGACGCCATTCCAAGCATGATAGAAACTACTGTCAACTTTTCCTGACAGTTGTGAATTGGGATATTTTAAGTGCGTCTTGAAGTCTTATGTGAAGATCGACTCGGCTTGACCCGAGAACTGCTCGATATTTTAGCGTCTAAAAGCATCGACTTGCGTGGTATCGAAATCGATATTAGCGGTATTATCTATTTGAATTGCCCGGATATTGATTTTGATACGTTTAGTGAGCTGATGGCTGAAATCCGCCGTATTCCGGGGGTGAAAGACGTACGTAAAATCCAGTTTATGCCGATGGAGCGCCACAATACGGAGCTGCTCTCGTTAGTTGATAACTTGCCCGATCCGGTTTTTGCCATTGATCTTAAAGGTGCCGTAGACATGGCAAACATGTCTGCACTTTCATTGCTTGGCCTTCACAAGCAAGAAGTGATTGGTACTCAAATCGGTGCTTTGTTACCAAGTGTTCGTTTCTCTCGTTGGTCTGAAGGTGTTAATGGTCGAACGCGGGAAAACCTTGTGATTGATGGCTTGGACTATGTTCTAGAGTTGATGCCCGTTTATATCCGAGACGAAGCGCAAAACTCGACTCTAGCGAGTACTCTAATGACGATTCGCTCTAGTCAGCAAGTTGCCAGAATTGAAGAAGCACTACCGCTGCATAATCCTCTGGGTTTTGAGCACTTTGTTGGTATATCGAACCGTCATAAAGCACTAATGAACCAAGCTAAGAAGCTGTCTGTGCTTGACCAACCATTGTTGATTGAGGGCGAAACGGGGACCGGTAAAGAAATGCTTGCTAAAGCTTGCCACAGTCGTTCTAGCCGTGCGAGCAAGCCATTCCTAGTTTTGAGTTGTGCTTCGATGCCTGACGATGTAGCAGAAACCGAACTTTTTGGTCATGCGCCGGGTTCATTTAATCATGAACAAGGCCACAAAGGCATCTTTGAGCAAGCAAATGGCGGGACGGTATTTCTTGATGAAATCGGTGAAATGAGTTCGCACCTTCAAATCAAGCTGTTACGTTTTCTACAAGATGGTAATTTCCGTCGTGTCGGTGCAGAAGATGAGATGCATGTCGATGTTCGTATCATCGCTTCAACAAAACATAACCTTGCCGAGCTTTCTGAAGCAGGAATGTTCCGTGAAGATTTGTATTATCGCCTCAACGTACTTACGCTCAGCATTCCTCCGTTACGTAAGCGCTCAAACGACGTTGCACCATTGCTTGAGTTGTTTGTGGCGAAACATGCTCAACAGCTTGGGATTGATAAGCCAGAGTTTGATGATGGTCTAGTTGATGCCCTTGCAAATTATCAGTGGCCAGGAAACATGCGCCAGCTGGATAACATGGTTCTTCGAGCGCTCACGGAAATGGATGGTGGTATACTAAACGCGGATCACTTCAATTTACCTCAGCCTCAGTCAGTCGGCGCTGGTAGTACAACGCTTAACATCGACGGTTCATTGGATGAGATCATGCGTGATTATGAATCTCAAGTTCTGGAACGTTTGTATCAGTCATTCCCATCAAGCCGCAAGCTTGCTAAGCGCTTAAATGTATCGCATACCTCAATCGCTAATAAACTGCGTGATTACGGTATACGTAAGAATTAATCGAATTGAACGAAAAGACGGAATTAATCATTTGTAATGGAAGATAACAGCTCATCTATCGCCGTTCATAAGTTGGACGGTGACTTGCTTCTTCGTACCGCTGAAATCGGTGACGCAGATATGATTGCCGACTATTTTCAAGCGAACCGAGAATACCTGAAACCGTTTGAACCGAAACGTGAAGAGGCTTTTTTCTCAGTTAACGGTTGGTTGCAAAAGCTTATCAAGCTCAATGAGCTGCATCGAATGGGATTGGGGTATTATTGCCTTTTAGTCAGAGCCTCTTCGGGTGAAATGCTAGGTACGATATCCTTTAGTAGTTTGAGTCGTTTTCCTTTTTATTCTTGTAACGTCGGATATTCTCTCGCTGAAAAAGCGCAAGGGCATGGTTATATGCGTCGTGGATTAACCATGGCTTGCGACTACATGTTTAACGTTCAGAAACTGCATCGTATTCAAGCTGGCTACATGCCTCACAATAAACGCAGTGAAGCTGTGCTAGAGCATGTAGGTTTCAACCGAGAAGGGTATGCAAAAGATTACCTTTTGATTAATGGTGAGTGGCAAGACCACGTTCTAACGTCGCTTATTAATCCGAATTGGCAGCCAGAAGGGCGATAGTATGGAACGATTGGAAAAGCAGTTAGCACTTGTAATCGAGCTCGATAAACTCAAAAGCATTTTGCGCCGAACTCGAGTTAAAAGTGCTGAAGGGCGCCTCGAAAATAGTGGTGAGCATAGTTGGCATGTCGCACTGATGGCAATATTGATGGAAGAGCATGCGAATGCACCTGTTGATATTTGCCGAGTGATGAAAATGTTATTGATACATGACGTAGTAGAGATCGACGCGGGCGATACCTTTGTTTATGATACTGCTGCGTCTCAAGAGCAAGCAAAAAAAGAAATTAGAGCCGCAGAGCGCTTGTTTGGTATGTTACCCAGCGATCAGGAGCAAGAGCTATTGGCGCTTTGGCATGAATTTGAAGCCGCGCAGACCGATGATGCTAAGTATGCAAAAGCACTCGATCGGTTAATTCCAATGCTCTTGAACTACCATAATAATGGTCAGAGTTGGAAGGAACATGGTGTCTCACGCGAACAAGCACTTACCATTAATAAACGAATTGAATTTGGCTCTGTTACCTTATGGGACAAAGCGAAAGAGTTGATTGAAGAAGCCACAGAGAAAGGTTGGCTGAAATCGTAATAAAGGAGACTGAATGTCTTATTTGCCTTTGGACGAATACCAAAGAAAATGGATTTTTACGCATCAGTCGATGCCTGTGCCAGAAGAAGATTTGGCTTTTATTAAGCCGATGAGCCAAGCCCGCTCAGCACAATTTTGGAAAGAAAATATCAGTGCTCAAAGCCCTGATATGGATAGACTAAGTTCCCAAGACTGGCCAATGAACGAGGCGAATTGGTCTGAAACTGTGGATTGGATGGCTGCGTGGGAGTCGGATGATCCTGACATGCCAGCGGAAGCTGAGGCACATATCGATTGGCAAGACGATGTAACCGTTTACTTTTGCTACGAGAAGTACAATGTCATCGAAACGAAATGGTCTATTTTTAAAAAGCACTGGAAGAACTTTCTCTTTTATGACGATGGTCCGATACTAATAGGACGTCGCCGTTCGCAAGCACTTTGGTTTGATTCAAAAGGCAATGTGAAACTCGGTGTTCGTCAATAACGAGTTATAAAGCAAAGCCACCTTTCGAGGTGGCTTTGTTTTTCTAAAGGCTGGATAATGGACTCAACACGCCACCAGCCCCGCGCTCGATAACGTGAGTATAGATTTGCGTGGTTTTTACATCAGTATGCCCTAATTGTTCCTGAACAGTTCTAATGTCTGCGCCAGATTCCAATAAGTGCGTGGCAAAACTGTGTCTTAGTGTGTGGCAAGTTACAGTTTTCTCAATGCTTGCGTCGCTTGCCGCGCGCTTTACTGCTCTTTGTATTGCGCTTTCATTGATATGATGCCTTCTCAATTCACCAGTGTCTCGATCTGCGCTTAACTTTGTTGATGGAAACAAAAAGTGCCAGTTAAAATCTAGCTCCGCTTTTGGGTATTTACGTCGTAAACCTTCAGAGATGTATACGCCCGCATAACCAGGCATGTGCCTATCTTTAAAGTAATAGTTTCTTGCTAAATTAACTTGAGCTTTGAGTGGTTCATGCAGTTCTTTGGCTAATGTGACTGTACGATTTTTACCTCCTTTTCCTTGCCACACGCGAACTGCACCATAATCATAATCGATATCTTGAACTCTTAAGCGTAAACATTCCATAACTCGAAGCCCGGAGCCGTAAAGCAGCTGAATATGGAGTCTATACCTCGGGTCGATATGCTGAACGAATCTTCGGATCTCCTCCCTGGTTAACACAACGGGAAGTTTCTTTTCGGTCAAGGATTTCTGAAATCTCATATCAAGTGATAGTGGGGTTTTGAAATAATCACGATATAAAAATGATATTGAGTTCAGCGCCAAAGCTTGCGTTTTTACCGCAACTTTTTCTTCTACCGCTAAGTAACTCAGAAATTGAATGACATCATCTTCTGCTAGTGTTGATGGGTGAGCAAGCTGGTGAAAAGTGATAAAGCGTTTTATCCAAAATAGATAACTTTCGATAGTTTTATTCGCATAATGACGAGTAAGCATGTGCTCTTTTACACTAAGTAAAAACTGACTTTTCATGATAAATTAACCTGTTTATTTATACAGCTCCCTTAATGTATCACCACTTTTGAAATTAGCGTGCTGTGCGCCGCCTAATTGCGCGCGCTACCACACATATTCATACTGTTTTTCTATTTGTTTCATATATATAAGTGCTACGATTGATAGCGCTTTTGATAAGAAAGAAGGCGGTAGCCTGCCAGAAAAACGGCAAATCGCCGTATAGAAAGCGTTAGGCGACATGGGACAAACGATAGACTAGTGGATAGTATCTTGGTGTGAATCTAGCTTCAGTTAACAGAAAAGGAGTGGATTAATGAATGGTAAAGCATTTGATAATTGGCAAAAATCGCGAAAGAAAGGATGTTTAAATTGGCTTTTTAGAACAACTTTCGTCACAGCCATTTTGTACATGATTTTTAATGTTATTTTCCTTTACCCATCTTCTGAAGCGGCAAGCATTACGATTTTCTTATCGGATAATGCTCTTAATTACTCAATTTACACGATCGGGATGTTTTTCGCATTTTGGGCTATCTGGCTATACAGCGAATCTTCGTATGAGAAAGAAGTTAAACGTAGAAATGTCGCCTAACAAACTGTTCAAGAGGGATTCGCAACGTGTGGCATTTTCACTATGCGTTGGTTTTAGTGTTTAAGGTGGTATGCGGCGGCTTTGGTATTGCGTTGCTCACCCCTTAACAGGGCGTTAGGTACTTTATCGCTTACAAATGAATATTGTGGAGGTGCGGGGTGCAACAAGGGAAACTCATCTGGCATGTAGCATGTGACGAATCTGGTGTCGGAGGGCAAAAATATTACGGATTTGGTTCTTTGTGGATGAAGTATCAAAGACGTGGTGATTTTGCTCAAAAGGTTAGAGAGCTTCGTGACAAGCATAGATACCACGATGAAATTAAGTGGCAAAAAGCCCATAAAAAACACTATGCTGAATTTTATTCAGATTTGATAGATATGTTTTTTAAACATCAATGGTTAGCGTTTCACTGTATTGTTATCAGAAAGGGTATGGTGAACAAGCAATATCATGGTGGTGATTATGACCTTGCTATGCGAAAGCACTTTACTAAGTTAATCACGACGAAAATTTCAGCCGTTAAAAAAGCTCATCCGAATCGACAGTGTGAATTTAGAATTGAAGTTGACCCGATAGCTTCTCGATATGATAAAGCAGATGAAGCTTTTCATATTATAGCTAACCGAACTCTTCGCCGTAGCTTTAATGGAGAAAACCCTATTAAGTCCGTTGTCGAAAAAGACTCAAAGAAATCAGAAAATATTCAAATTTCCGACTTTCTGTTAGGTGCCGTTATGAGTGCTTTTCAAGGTGCTGCAACATCACCCGCTAAGCTAAAAGTCGCTGAAAAAGTCGCACAATATTTAGGGTGGGATTCTTTGGGGTACGATACCAAACCGCATGAAAGGAAGTTCAATATTTGGTATTTTCATGACCGTACTCAAGGGGTAAGAGAGGTTGAAACTAAGCCTGTTGAGCTAAAGTATGCGCTTCCTAAACGTACCTAACAAAGCATTTAAGAGTGATTCGCAACGCTTGGCAGTTTCGCTTCGCTCAAGTATAGCCAAGCGCCGCTCACACCTTAATGCGGCGTTATGTTTATCCTCACACTTATGATGTTTATTATGAGTGCTCAGGCTGCTGTTCTATATAATGGTAGCTTTATTTCAGTCGGATTTAATCATCATGAAAAAACTCTCTATTATTGCTTTAGTGCTTCTGTCGTGCAGTGTTTCAGCTAACAATTTAAAAGATACTGTTCCTGAAGCTAAAACTAAATTAGAGCAATTCAGCGCTAAAACAGGTGTCGTTCTCGTTCGTGGTTTCCAAAAAATCGGAACAGCAAATGGCTTGTACAACACCCTTGTTAACGTAGAAAGTAAAGAATTTACTAATGTTACTAGTGGTCAGAAAGAGTACGGTATTACTATCGAAGCTTTCAAAGAAGATGGCCGTTACGATAAAAAGCATACAACTTATATCGACTTCGATGAAATTGATTCTTTGATAGCTGGTATTGATTACATTTCAAAAATCAAACCAGATGTAACAAAGTTTGAAGATTTCCAAGCTGACTACTCGACTAAAGGTGATCTGAAAATTTCCACATTTAGTTCTGGTGGCAAAGTAATGGCGGCAGTTTCAAGCGGTAAAATCGGTGGCGTAGCTGCTTATTATAACCTTGAAGACTTGGCAAAAATTAAAGCTCTAATTGTTAAAGCTAAAGCTAAAATCCAAGAAGTAAAATAAACATAACAAAGCATTTAAGAGTGATTCCCAACGCTTGGCATTTTTCATTCCATCGTTGGGTTTTGTGTTTACGGTGGTACGGTTAGGGTTAGTGGTAGCGTTGCTCACACCTTAATGCGGCGTTAGGCTCTTTAGAGGAAAATAATGAACGAAAGTATAATTACGCTAATTGGTGCCTCAGTTAGTTTAGTGATTGCTCTGCTCTTTGCATTTTGGCAGATTTTGACTGTTTTGGTGGATGTAATTAAGTCTAAGAATGATCGTAAGCTAAAAGAAGACATTGCTAATGCACTTAAAAATGGTGTGCCAACCTGGGAACATATCAAAGTAATCGAATCATGTTACTCTTTGCTGTCTCCCAACTCCTTAAAGCGAAGTTTAAATAACCTAATAAAGCAAGAGGTTGTAAACGGAGTTACAGAAGATAGTAAATCCTTAGCCTTACTTGAGGAGTGGGCAAACAAGCTTAAGTCAGATGAACCATTTGAGGGAATACCACCAGAATTAAAGCTACCATTAGAACGAATAAGGCAAGAAGCTCCAGAACATCAACATATGATAGAGTTACTTGTTTCCCAACTTCAAGAATATACAGATCAAGCTAGAGGAGAGAAAAAACGAAACTCCGTAATTTCTATTATTGGTCTTCTAGTCGGTATTGGTGGTTTTGCTATTGGAGCGTATCAAATCTATGTTTCAGCTGACTCTGAGCATACTAGCCCACAACAAGAGGCAGTATTGACCACAGAGCCTAACAAATTGCTTAAGAGTGATTCGTAACGCGTGGCATTTTTACTATGCGGCGGCTAATGGTGGTTAAGGCGCGGTGCGGTAACTTTTGTATTGCGTTACTCACACCTTAGCAAGGCGTTAGTTTGCAAGAGGAAAAACGCAGCTATATCGCAAGATCTAGTGGTAAAAGCTCAAAGTTTAAGTTGTCGTATTAGCTTTCAATTTTGGTGTTAACTAGCGTGGTGAAAATTCAAAATTGGCATCGTTTCTACGATTGATTTGTTTTTTGGTGCGGCGACTTTTAGGTTACCTGAGTCGAACTTTTTTGCTGAAACTCTGCTTGTAGAGTTTGTTGGTACAAAAGCCGATTTACTCGCTGAAATGGCGTTTTCTCTGGTGTGGTAAGTTCATGTGGTTTTAGTGGCTTTGTTGAAAGTCCGCATTGTGAGATTGGTTTTCCAAAAGCGCTTTTTGGTGTTGTTAGTTCGTTTTCTGCGGCGTTGTTTGTTCCACGTGGTTTCATTGAGTAGCCGCTTTGAGACTACGCCTGACTTAAGCGCATCAAAACACATAAAGTTTATTGTTTGCAAAGTTTAAAATAACGTAAAATCAACGCTTTGGGTTTGCAAACTAACAAACTGCTCAAGAGGGATTCGCAACGCGTGGCATTTTTACTATGCGTTGAATTTAGTGATTAAGGTGGTATGCGGCGGCTTTGGTATTGCGTTGCTCACCCCTTAGCAGGGCGTTAGTTTGCAAGAGGAAAAACGCAGCTATATCGCAAGAACTAGTGGTAAAAGCTCAAAGTTTAAGTTGTCGTATTGACTCTCAATTTTAGTGTTAACTAGCGTGGTGAAAATCCAAAATTGGCATCGTTTCAACGGTTGATTTGTTCTTTGGTGCGGTGACTTTGGGGTTAACTGAGTCGAACTTTTTTGCTGAAACTCTGCTCGTTGAGTTTGTTGGTACAAAAGCAGATTTACTTGCTGAAAGGACGTTTTCTCTGGTGTGGTAAGTTCACGTGGTTTTAGTGACTTTGTTGAAAGACTGCATTGTGAGATTGGTTTTCCAAAAGCGCTTTTTGGTGTTGTGAGTTCGTTTTCTACGGCGTTGTTTGTCCCAAGTGGTTTCATTGAGTAGCCGCTTTGAGACTACGCCTGACTTAATTGCATCAAAGCACATAAAGTTTTGTTCGCAAAGTTTAAAATAACGTAAAATCAACCTTTTGGGTCTGCAAACTAACAAACTGCTCAAGAGGGATTCGCAACGCGTGGCATTTTTACTATGCGTTGCATTAAGTGGTTAAGGTGGTTTGCGGCGGCTTTTGTATTGCGTTGCTCACCCCTTAGCAGGGCGTTATGTGTTTGTAAAAGTTTAAATTTATGGAGTTATAATTTGTCTTCAAATAATGAATTACAGCCTTGGTTTTTAAAGTTTATGCTTGATTGGCTGTTAAAGGCTTTGATGGTCACTGTAGTGGCTGGGTTAGGTTTTGTCGTTGTCGGAGTAATTCATCAATTCGGTGGTGCTCACCCTTTAACTGTCTTTTCAATCGGGGCTCTTATATGTCTCGTTTTCCTTGTTATCGATAGGTTTAATAGTGAAACAACTTCTAAGTTGCAATGGGTATCTCTTGGAGTGAATGTGTCGTTATTGGCATACTCGTTTCTATTACTCCCTACAAACGAAGCTATTGAGATACTGAATAAAGCAAATGTACCTCAGAGCTTTTTAGATTTACTCCGCCATTGGTATAACACATAACAAACTGTTTAAGAGTGATTCGCAACGCGTGGCGTTTTTACCATGCGTTGCGTTCAGTGTTTAAGGTGGTATGCGGGAGCTTCGGTATTGCGTTGCTCACACCTTAACAGGGCGTTATGTGAATAGGGAAAATCATGACATTACGAGTAGTTCCAGAATTGTATTGTTTCGATATAAATGTAAGTAAGGCTTTTTTCACAGATATTCTTGGTTTTTCCATCAAATACGAAAGGCCAGAAGAACAGTTTGTATATTTAACACTCGACGGTGTAGATTTAATGTTAGAAGGTTTATCCAGTCAAAGCCGTAAGTGGATCACTGGTAATCCAGAATTCCCGTTGGGTTGTGGTGTGAACTTTCAGTGGGACGTTAATGATATTGAACGCTTATATTGTGAAGTTTGCTCGAAATCTAATGAGTCAATTTATCTAGCGCTCGAATATAAATCGTATGAATGTGGTAATAAGTCCGTCGTTCAAAAGCAGTTTATCGTGCAATCACCAGACGGGTACTTGTTTAGGTTCTGTCAGGACGTCTGTTGACAAAATTCACATAACAAAGCATTTAAGAGGGATTCACAACGCTTGGCAGTTTTGGTTCAAAGTTCAGCTTAAGTGTTTATGGCACATTGGTTTAATTTGGGTGGTTTGCGTTGTTCACCCCTTAATGCGGCGTTAGCCGTCATGGAGCTTGCTATACTCAAAGTGATAGAATAGTATCACTTTAGTATTCCTTTGGAGCAGCTCTCATGAAAGTAGAACTAGTTACATCACTCAAACGTCAAGCAACTAAGATCCTCGCCGATCTCCACGACACCAAAGAACCAGTGTTAATTACTGAGCATGGTAAGCCATCCGCGTATCTCGTTGATGTTGATGACTACGAGTTTATGCAAAATCGTTTAGCTATTCTTGAGGGTATTGCACGAGGTGAGCGTGCACTAGCTGACGGTAAAGTGGTAAGTCATGATGAAGCCAAGGACAAAATGTCAAAATGGCTGAAATAATCTGGACTGAGCCAGCGTTATCTGACCTCAACGATATCGCTGAATACATCGCACTTGAAAGTATCGTAGCTGCAAAGCAGTTAGTGCAAACGATCTTCTCCAAAGTCGAACGCCTACAAGCTTTCCCAGAGTCAGGTCGTATTCCACCCGAGCTAGAACATTTAAGTTATCGTGAAGTTGTCGTTAATCCATGTCGTGTTTTCTATAAACAAGACGGTGACAAAGTGTTTATTCTGTTTGTTATGCGTGCAGAGAGAGATTTGCGTAAGTTCCTGTTGAGTAAGCAGTAACCTTTGGGAATGAGCGGCTAACAAACTGTTTAAGAGTGATTCGCAACGCGTGGCATTTTTACTATGCGTTGATTTTAGTGTTTAAGGCGGTATGCGGCGGCATCAGTAATGCGTTGCTCACACCTTAACAGGGCGTTAGCTTAAATCATTAACAAGGATGTGTAATGAGAAGTAAAAAATGGATAT
>NZ_JAWOUS010000015.1:0-144784 GCF_033339495.1 Vibrio sp. 2134-1 | reverse complement strand
CGTTCAAATACGCCAGCATCCCGCCACTCCTGAAATCGGCGATGAGCAGAGCTTGACGAGCATATACCGGTGGCATTCAGCGCATTCCACTGGCAACCCGTCCTGAGTACGAAGAAGATGGCGTTCATTGCAGCGCGATTATCAACCCGCTTGCGGTGCGTACCCAGAGGATGGTGAGTTTTATGCTCCGGGATGAGAGGAGCCATTTTCTCCCAGAGTTCATCACTGATTTGCCACTTGTTGCCTGCCATACGTTGCCCTCAGAAATTATCGTTATTCATTATATTATACGATAATTCCTTTTGGGATAGGCTCTAAATCCTTCTTGAAGTTAGAAATTAATTCAGCTAGAGAATCGGCAAGCTTTAAAGCGACCTTGTAGTCATAATCTATGAGAATTACCTGTCCGAAACTACCTTCCTCTGTTGGACTTAAATCAACGCAAATTAAACAAGATGAACAGTCATCCGCAATTGGGATTCTACTTTTGCCGAAGGTATACTCTTTATCTATACCTTTATCGGTATAACTGAGTACGTTTCCATCACCATCATGGCTATAGTTTTCTACAAGGCTTGAGGTCTGTCCGATAGAGAGTAAAGCGACGCCATAAGCAAAATTTGCTTGCTTCTCGGGGTCCTGCCCTTTAGATGTTTTGTACAGTTCAACTAAATCTTGTGGTAGCTCTCTACCCACATTACAGCGAAGCAAATTTATTTCTTCTTCCGACGCTGGCTCTAAGAACGCATCAGCAACTAGTGGTGCTTTATTAAGTATTTCTTTTCTTACTTGCTCGAACATTAATTTTCCCTCGTTTTCATTGTAATCTTCGGGTTTGAAAGAATAAGCTTCAAAATCGAAGCGATGGTATTAATCTATTTCTTCTGCACTGCTCCAACTCAAATACCAGAAGTCTTAGTTAGAATGAGTACTAGTTATGCGGAACATAGGAAACTCGTATTACCCCTATTAATTAGAGGTAATGCGAAATGCGGTTAACTTGAGCGAGTATGAGCAAAGAAAGAGCCGTTTCCTAACTTCTAAATTTCTCTGTTTCATGGGCATATTTGGGTCGGAGAGTTTTGACTGCTCATCACCGTGTTGCGCGCATTAGTGTAAAACTGGTAGATTAGAATTTTAATAAAATAAATGTTACATCTCTAGATTTTGAACGAATAACCCTTCACGATTCTTATACTTGTTAACGGCTCTTATATCAGTAGAAACGTAATCACCACCTTTATTATCAACTTGTCTAATCTCGTATCCTCCGCAATGAACAGAAATATTCGCTTCTATTGAATGCTCATTTTTTGTTTCACCATTTACTTTCTTTGCTGACGAAACCCATTGGAAGCAAAACCTATCTTGATTATCTAAATATTCCGTAAGAGCAACTGATGTCCCTTTATCCACTTCGAAATAATCAATTGATAATATCTTGGATATGCCAGGATATTGGTAAGATGGGTTCTCTACTGTTGGTTCACTTAGTTCGGTTTGATTAGCACAGCCAGCAATAACTGATAATGTCGATGCCATAAGTAGTATTTTCTTCATTTTTGTTCCTTGTAGATGATAAAATTAGCCCCACGATCTATTAACGCTTTCGATAGTGGGGTTGTGTATGTTTATCTAATTGTTTACGTTTTGAAGGTCACGATAATCAACAGACTCATCAGCACTTGAGATGCTTGCTGCCTCACCGAACATTGCTATGTAAGCACTTGGGAAAGTCAAAGCGGCCCCTGCTATACCACAGATTAGAACGAATTTTCCTACGCCCTTACTTTGTGGTGAGCTTTCTCGGCTATTCCATGCCCAGGTTGCAAGGCTAATGACAATCATTGCAATACCAATCCATAAGCCTATGGTATATGTAGCACTACCACCTGCAGCTGAAATTGCATCCACGTTTTTTGCAGCTTGCTCTAGCTTTGTTTCATTGGCTGCCATCGTAGTTACAGAGGTTAGTGCTAGAGCGATACCCAGGGCACCGGACCATTTCGTTAGTTTATTCATAGTTACTCCGTGCTATCTCCTTCATCGAAGATATAAGTTGTGTTAGAAGAGAGGTTTGCCCGACCAGATGAGTCGAGTGTTATTGGGTCCACTGTGTCACTAAAGGTAAATACCTCACCCACTAGATCTAAACCACCGTGGAAAGTTAATAATGCGCCAGCTATTGAGAAGGATATTGGCCATAGAACAGAAACATCATTATCCGCTTTGTTTGCTTTGTACCAACCGATGAAACCAAACACGACAAGACCGAGGCCAAGTACTGCTCTCAAATTCCAGAGAACTGCAATCCAAAGTCGAACATGTTTAATTACATTTATTCCGCCATCTGCAATGGTGGAGTTATGCGTTTCTGAAGCGAATGAACTACTGGATAATGTGTAAACAAACATCCAATACCACTTTTTCATCGAAGCGCTCCAATACAGTAAGTATCTGAACAGATTGTTCCGTCAGCCGAGATTTCTCTAACAGTTCCAATGAAGTCGTAGTATTTTCCTTTTTCTACGGAAATAGTTCTTTCGCCAGAGGTCTTGGTAAGATTTACGACTAGCGCACTGTTTAGGTCCTGCGACTTAGTGATCATTGCGTAGTCAGGAAGAAGAATTCGCCCATCCTTGTATGTTACTCCCGTACTTGGAACTACCATTTTTGGCGCTTCTATTGGCTGTACTACAGTCGAGCTAGATGCTATTGCCATCGTTGGCTGTACTACTTTGCTATTTACTTCTGTATTTTTACCAATATGTTGGGTGGTAGTCTTAGCAACCTGTACTGCCGTTGGCTTTGTAATCGATTCTTTAGCAGGTTTTACAACTTTCTTTTTAGACTGCTGAGAGCGTCGAAGGTTGGCTAGTTCAGTCGGCGTGTACTCCTGGCGTTCTTTATCAATAAAGTATTTGCTGCCAATAAGTAAAACTCCGTCTTCTCCCTCACCTTTAATGTTGGTGACTTTATGGTTGCCAATTTTTGATTTGAACGGCTCACTTTTGTAAAGAGTGATGTAATGTGGAGAGTTATCGGATCTATCTGGTGCACGTACAGCAAAAACCCCCTCAGCAATCTCATCCACAACGTTGAATTCTTTTAAGCGTTTACGCTCACTACTTCGCGCTGCTTTCGTATGTCCGTTTGAAAGGCTATTGTTTAATTTAGCAAACTCGCCTTCAAATGAATTTACATCGCTTTCCAATTTATCCAATCTATTGGTTAAACTAACGTTAAAAGTTTCTTGAGCAGAATTAAATTGATGATATGGCTTCAATCTCATTGTAATTGAGTCATCAATTTGTTGCTGTAAGGTCGAACTGATCGTCTGTGTAATATTCTGTGACGCAGCTTTCGAGGTTGACTTCACAATCTCACTTTTTTGCTTACCAAATTCATCCTTTACTTTGCTAGGAATGTCTATTTTAGTAATGATTGATTGAGCGATTTCTTGTCTTTGTAATTCAGTGATAGCACCAAACTCTTCAGACTTAGTAATCACATCTATTTCAGTCTTAATGAGTTCAGGCAATGATTGCCTGAGAGCGGTGATCTCACGCTCAAGATTTCTCTCTAGCTTTTGTATTTCTTCTACTTTGGAAGGGCCTCCAAAATCTGGTATCAAACCCATTTTATGTGCAGCTAAACTAGCACCACCAACAAGCAAAGTAGCTCCTACGACATAAACGAGTAACTTTACTTTTGGCTTTGCTGAGCTGCTTTGGCTTTTATTCGCTTTGCCAGCATTTGCGTCTTGAGCTTCGTTATCGCTCATGATGATCGCTCCTTGTTTTTAATTGAATAATGTATTATATAAAAGATCTAAATTAATTCCATAAACGAGTTTTGTTGTCACTCGGGATTGATACATTTTGCCCAATATTCGATTTGCGAATTTCAGAGCTTAGGTCAGTTTCTTCGGAATTAACTTCTGTTAGTCTATTTTGCTCCGCCATCATCTTGAGAAGATCGCTCTGATTCGGAGTTTGAATTTCATCCGTTTCTTGTACTTGATTCTCAAACAATAAGTACATAGTTTGACCTTTCGGTATCTCTACCTGAACAGGTCTTCTCGCATTATCGTATAGGATAGGTAAAAAGCCTTGTGCAGCTTTGGCGATACTATAAACAATTCTGTCTCTCGTATTATCAATCGCACCTGTCGAAGTTGTTGTTTCCCCATTTGATGTTGTCACTGTCGTATCAATGAGTGAATCCAAAAAACCTGTCATAAACAAACCAGCAAACATGCCACCAAACCTCTGGATGTAATGGTGGTCTACTTCACCTTCTATAAGCGCCTTTTCAGTTTCAGCAGATAATACCCAAGCTTTTACAGGGATTTGTTTCCCATCTCTAATAACAGACGTTACAGTTAAGGCAACACCTGGAGCTTGTTCTATAAGCTCCATTTCACCGAACGCAATACTACCTTCTGCTTTTCCGGTTAATAAACGAATTCTGATTGGGCCAGGAATGTCTGAGTCGATAGGCAAGGTGGTACGGGCATAAACCAACTCACCTGCATCAAATACTATAGACTCTTGGTCTACTTCAACTGGTGGCTGTCTATATTTTTCATTAGAGGTTTCTTTTTCATTGTCCGTATACCCAACTGTGTTTTCTTTCTTATAATAATTAGGATGAATCCCCATTTGAGTCTGACCTCCATCAGAACGATACAATGCTGAGGCCACTTCTTGTTCTGCATCACTCGGGTCAAAAACGAACTGTGATGTTTTACTATAAATGTCAGCCTTCTTACTATAAGTGATTTTGTACTTTTCGCCTGTATCTGGTGCGTAAGGGAGACCTGAAAATAATGCTTGTGCACCTTCTGATATCTTTTTTTGTCGCTCAGCTTCTAATTGTATCAACCGCTGTCGCTCAGCATCGGCTTTGTCGTTTCGATTCTTTATTTCTTGAGCCTTTAAACTCATTTTAGTCGTTGCTAGTTCGTTTCGGAGATCTTCTAGCTGGCTTGAAGTTTCTATATCTTGTTTAGGCAACGGTAATTTTACGTCTCTACCTGCACTATTCTCTTCTGTATCTGAATTTGTCTTTTTAGACTCAGCATCTTTGCCAGACTTAACTTCTTGCCCCAGGGGATCAACCTCCTGCGACTTAGGCTTGTCAACTTCGGTTTTTGTATCTGGTCCCGTTGCTGATTCTTGTACGCGAGTTTTACTGATATGGCTCTCGCCATTAGTAGCAGCCTGTTTACGCGCGTTCTTCTCCCTTTCTTCGGTTTCTTTAGCGATAGGTGAATTTTCAGGAACACTGATTGTCCCATCAGTTGAGTTCTTAATCACATCGTCAGTTTTAACGACAGGTCTACCCGCTGTTTTATCACCTTTGCCCGAAAGGTCTTCTGTAACTTGATTGGAAGCCATATAGATTGCGTATCCAATCCCTCCGGCGGCTACTACAAACAAACCTACAACGATTGCTATTTTTTTTAATTTCATCGGTGAGAAGCCTTATAGTTCACTTGTATCCACAAACGCTTTTACTTTCTGTCGACCATCGCTAAACCAATAGAATGAACGGGGGTAAAGCTTGTAAAGGTTGTAATCACCGACACTTCCCTCTCTTACCAAAGAGCTACCTTTGCTTCTTAAAATGGCTGTTGTTCTGATATAAACAAATTCATTATATAAATAGGCTTGGCCATTGATTCCTTGCAATTTAGTTTCTTTGGCACCAGGCACACCTGTTGTCGTACCTGAAAGAAAAGAAAAGAATTCTGGACCAGCTTTATCAAGATCTACACTTGAAGTAGAACGGTATTGTATTGGCTTGGCGTTCGGGCCAATTAGTGGAATGATCACTTGTCTTCGAGAATTGTAGTAATCTGTTTTTTCAGAACTAATCATGAAAGGAATAGTTGTATCTAAACCCTTCAGCTGAAACCAGCCCGAATGAGTTACTCCAGGTAAACGAGCTTCCAAGCTATATGCGTTACCGGGTGTTTTTCCAGCCTCGAAGGCTCCCTGAGCTCCTAGCTTAACATATACAATAGGCCAAGGAGCTCCTGTCTGGTCGAAAAATGAAATAGACCCAGGGAAGCCAGGGTACACCTGCAAAATTAACTCCTGAGGTAGTGAAGGATCGAATTTAATCGTATCAATTAGACTTTCCGGGGGCCTTACTAAAAGTTTATTTTCTGCAATTAGCCTCTGCCTTTCTATTTTACGCATCCTTTCAATAAAAGCAGGGTCGGAGTTCATTTTCTCACTTTTAATGATGTCATTCTTTTTATTCTCAGCCCTCAGTATCTCAAGTCTGTCTCTATTTTGGTAATTACTCTGGAGTTTCGAGTATTCTAGATCTGTTATGTACGTCTGAATTGCATTTTGTTCATACACCTCAAGTTCACGCATGTTAATCAATATATTTTCTATACTTCCATATTTCTTTAACAATGCATCCGCAATTGCAGCATGACTAACTTGGTTAGTTTGATTAGCTTGAGAAAACGCCGACAATGACAACACCACCGCACTTACTGTTAAGCGGAAATAGGCTTTCAGAGAGGAGATGTTTCTTGAGTGCATTGGTAATCCTTGAAGTTTAACAAGCGTAAATATATTTCATTTGTGTATTAAAAACAACCCTACTCAGACAAACCTAACGATTGTAGTGTTTTCTCTACAATATCACTGACTTCTTCGTCGCCGAGAGGCTCTGATTGGAGTTCTTCTTTAGGATATTCCAATATGTCCTTGACTTGATTGATCGCCGCCTCTGTGGCTCTTTCAGCATTAGGCTCATCTAAACCAGCTAACAAATTTATATCTATAGTAGTACCAGAGATAGTGCCTTTATTGTTCTCCTGAGCGCTTTCAAGAAATGGATCTGATAGGTTAGATGAAACATATCTACTGTTATAAGCGATATCCAACTCGCCGTATGCATCATTGTCAAAATTAGCAAGGTCTACTTCGGAGGTCTCTTCGTTCGTACCTAAATCTTGAGTGGATAAATATGCTGGTGGCGAAACAACTTCTTCGCTAGTACTGTGCTCAAAGGGACCTTCGGCATAGAAGTTGTTGTACTGCATAATTGAATCAAAATCGTGTTCTTCTTCTGGCCAATCCTCATCACTATAGGTGTTTTCAAAGTCATTAAAATCGAGCTCATCATTAAAGGCTGAAACTTCTTCATTATAAGCCTCCATAGAGCCCATAATCTGTACTTCAGCATCTGTTTGTGCAAGACCAACAAGCTCTTCATCGAATACATCTACTGATGATTCTTCAGGTCGTATTTCTTCGACTTCTTCAATGGCGCTCTCCGTTATCAACGTTGCGTCTTCTTTAATTATCCCTAAACCAATAGCCATCATCATTTGTTTAGAGATGTTTTCAGTGAGGTTTAATGCTCTTACTTCAGTTAGATTATTTTTTAGCTCTAAGAACTCCAACATTTCGACATTGCTATCGATATAATCGTTGGCCTGTTGAACATATTCATTGGATTTTACTAACTGCTGCCTCTTAGCCGTTTCTACCTCATCGTCAGAAGGCTCAAGCACCTGAGCAAAATAGTTCAAACGAGAAGTTTCTACATCTGGGAAGTCGAGTTTTAATGCTCGGAATGGGTATACATCACCACCAAAAATGTATAAGCCTTCTCCAGGTTCAGCACTAGCAAGCATCTTAGCGTTTACAGTATCTTTTTCTTCTACTCGGACATCATCGTTATCATGGACCGCCCCAGCCAAATTATTCTCTATTCTATCCTGACGGGAACCAAATACCTTGCCAGTTCGACCAAGCGCCAACTGTAACGATTCACCATGGTCTTCATTTTTAAGAATGAATTTATTGTTTAAGTTGCCCATTAGTGCTTCATATTCATCCCGGCCGCAAACCTTCTGGAACATTCCGGCTGTCTGAGCTCCAAAAAGAACGTGAAAACCATATGAACGAACCAAGGCAACAATCATGTAAAAACCTTTAACCGCATACATTCCGTACTCATCAAAGAAAAGTCGTACAGGATATCTAGCACTGGAAGGTCTATTGTCTACTGTAGTAATTCGAGAACCTTGTAGCTTATAGCCAGCAGCTCTCATTAAAATAGGCCGTAATCCCTGCAATAGAAGCCTACCCAATGCTGCAACGGAATCTGGGTTTTTGGCAATGGAAGGAAGCAGAACTAATAATACTCGCCCCCCTAAGCATACATCCGTCATATTTACTTCCGAAAGTTTTGTCACGAATATATGCCCCATGGTTTCACTCAAGTCAGCCATGGTTTCACTAATCATCATCACACAATATGTGTGCTGTTCATCTGCTTTACTATTAAGATCAAGGTTGTCTATCTGTTCCTCAGTCATATCAAATATGGCATCACTAATAGAAGGCAAGGTTTTTAAATACTGCTGGAGTGGTTGTCGGTACTTTAAAGGCACATCTTTTCGCGCTGCCTTTTTGAGCATAGTTTTAATGACAAGAAAGTTTCGAACCACTTCGATGTTTAAATCTAAGCCTTCCACATCCCTTTCGTAAGCAAGATACTGATATGCTCCCCCAATCATAGTAGAACTACGACCTTCCCAAAAAGAGCTATCCCCTCCATCCGTTTCACGCCCTAACCCCATGGTTATAGTCTTCATCTGGTCAGGGGTTCCCGCATTTAGAATATTCATGTTATTCGAAATGCGATCGTCGTCGTGCATGTTAGTAGTATCTAAGGAGTCCATGGGAGTCAGAAAATTGAGAACCAACAAATCGTGGAGTCTATCTAATCGTTTCAAGATAGCGAAAATTGTCCAAAACAATTTTATATCCGCCTTACCATCAACTATGACTGCTGATGTTCCTCCTGGCTGGAGAAGTGCTTGAAATAGCAATGTCAGTATAAGTACAGTTTTACCCGAGCCCGTACTGCCCATGACGAGTGTATGTCTTGTTTCCATATCCGGGTTGGATACGAGTAACCTACGTAGAAAAAATTCAAACCCGAATATTAATGTACCGTTTCCTCTTTTACGCTGGGGAATAAGATGGCCAGCTTTAACTGCGTCTTTTAACGACTCCTTTTTTGAAATAAACTGCTCCCACTCCGGCGCGTCAAAAGGATATTCATGCTTCTCTCTTGAGTTTGTAAGCTTCAGACAAATTGCAAATGCAAAAATAAAGTCCCCATTTTGAGGGAACATAAACAAAGCAATCCCGCATGCAGCAATTAATAAAGGAAATGACACATTTACTGCTGACTGTATTCGCATCCACATAGTGCGAGAATCACGATGAAAGAGCTCTGGGTTATTCAGTTCAGGGTTTGTGTTTAGAACCGACTGCTTCTTAAAACTGGCCATACTAATCAACTTCCTTGTACTGCTTCATTAACTCAGGAATATCCTCATAAGGGTCATTGAAGACTTTCTCATCCTTTTCTATATCGACACCTAGTGACTTTAGAATCTGTTTTGCCTCATTCTCTCGGCCATCAGCCTTTTTCTCTATCTCGCTGAGATCAAATAATCTACTAAATTCATCCTCATCCATGTTCAGGAGGTCTTCTCCTTTCTTACCTGCTGTTAATATTCTCTCTGCATTAATGTGAAGGTCTTGCACTGCTCCTAGGACACTTGGAATTGTCATTCGAAATCCGGCTTTTCTTTCCATAAGAAAATGCGAGCGAGTACCACTTGCTTCTAAGAAAGGTGTTTCTCTGCCGATAGACTGCAATACCATTCCTAAATTTCGGTCATGCTTAGTTACCCAAGTAAACTCGTTTCCTGCAATACGGTTTACATCTTTAAAGAGAAGCATCAACGCCCAGATTACAGTAGTAGAATAAGCATGCTTCTTTGTTACCATTGCATAGAGGATTTCTTCGAATGTACGGGTTGTCTTTCCATCCATTTTTTCCTTAAGCTGTGTAAGAACCTTTCTTTCAATACCGTTAAATAAAAGTATTGTGTCTTCGATACTGCCAGCGTAAGGGACGCCATCATTCAATAAAGTTGTTGGACGAAAGCCACCTATTATCGCTCCTCCTCTCTTAAACTTATCCGCTTCATTACCCTGTTTATCTACATATTCAATTGGAATGGTTTTCCCATTATCATCAAACAACCGTGCTAGTTTATCTTCCGAATGTAGTTGTTGCGGTAAAGGACAGAGGAGAAGCCTCTCTAAGCTGATAGTCGCTGTTCGAGAGCAAAACTCTATTGTTGAGTCTTTCGGGTTCTCGCAGTAATAGAAGTAACAAATAGGCCTAAAATTGCTAACAAACCCCGTTTCTTTTTGCATTTCTTTGTCACGTTCTATTTCATCTAATGTGACACCCAAAGGAGGATTTGCTGTGAGCATTTCGTAAGGAGATACACCCATAGCGTATCGGTTTTCATAGTCAGAGCGATTTTCGAAATTGTAATCATGTGAATAGTCACAAGGGTTTTCACCCTCTAAACGTTCTTTATATTTAGGAAACATCCAGCCAATGGAATATCCCATCAATTTATCGTAGAAGTTGGGCGGTACTATACGTTTTAAATGAGGATGAACCTTGGAAGCAGCCCGTATCATTGATTCAACGTTGTGTTCTTTTCTGGTTTTAGAGCGTATTGAATATTCTTTACAACCTAAGTAGATCAGAGCTAAAGCGAAGGGCCATTTAAGTATATTTCCGAAAATAGAGTCGTAAGCTCCAATATACTCGGGTGTAATCATCGTATAATGCAATTCTAATATTTGATATAGCCCCTCCTTAAACCCCCATCCTTGAAATCCTGTTAGCCAAGAGGTAGTTACAACCACGAGGTTCTCAAAAGCAAAAAATGTAAACATCTGAGCTATCTTTAGCATTCTCCACACAAAAGCAAGTATGTGGAAAAAGTGCGCGTAAACCCCGTAACCCATACCTATTGCTAATGCTAGAGCTAGGGCGACTGAAGCATTCAACTCTGATTCTTTTTCTGGCGTACGCTGACTCATAACTTAGGAATCCTTAAAAATTATGTTTGTGTCATCAATACGTCGCTCTTTAAGAATCATTTTTAGAGAATCATACTTTCCTTTGGTCAATGGAATGGGTAACACAAGCCGTGCCCTTAGACCTTTTCGATGAAGTATAAAGTTTACGGTTATGACGAAGTAGTAATAGAGGAAGACAACACATCCGAAAGTCGTTAAAACTTTTGCCGAAAAGTTCTTGTCGGAAGCTGTTAACGATTGCATAGCTTGAGTTATTTCGAAGGTTAAGACGATACTGATCACACAAAATATGACCGAAGCTCCGACAATCGCTTGCCCTACTAAATGTGACTTAAGTACTGGATGTATCGTTCTGAACTGTTTCCACATTCCGATATATGTGACGAATAAACTAAGTACCGGAGCAAGAAGAGAAACTCCACCTGAAACAGGCATTAAGAGTAATGAAAGATACTGTAGAAATATTAAAGTTAACATTTTTGCACCGTTGCTTTTAATCCATTTAAGGCATATATTTTTCACATCATAGCAAATTTATCAACGGATGGAATGGTTTTAGCTAAACGAAAACAACCAAATCTAACATCTCGGTCAACCCTCAAAATCAAATCAACCAAACAACCAAACAACCAAAAATATGGCATTGCTTTTCATCCGTAAAAGACATATATTTTTGTGATTATAAAATATGTCATAGGTAGTAGTAGTTTGGAGTCACTGTTAGGAAGCAACGTCATTTTGTTTTCTCAAAAAGAAAAAGAAACTTTATGCATTATCTCGAATGTCGAATATGGACGCCGTGTTGCTGAGTTACAACTATCTTCGGCTGATAGCTACAAACCTGTTTTGAGTATTCTTGTCTCTATTGTCGATAGTAACCATCCAGAGTTGGACACCCTCGATCGCTGCTTCCTTGTTAACTCATCAATCTCTACAGATTCCATTGAATTAACAGAGCTTTTAGAAAAGTTTAAAAGCTCAACCCAGTCATACCAACAAACGATAGAGATTGATGGTGTTGAATTTTCCTATCTGCGCAAGGAAATAGAAAGGTTACAACTAATAGGATAAATGTAATGGAAAACGAAGAGTCTGTTGGCTTTAAATCAGTTACCCAATCTGCCGAGTTAATTATCCATGCAGGGTCTTCTCCCATCCCAGGAGAAGTCAGAAGCCGCCTAGAAAAGATACCAAGTATAAAGCCAAGACCAGCGCGCAGAATAATGGGTGTGAAATTGGCTGAATTGGGTGTCAATAGAAACCCTTATGTTGCAAATAGAGCAACTAAGGCTTTACTTGCACTGACTTCAATTACGTGGGGCCTCACCCTGCTTTTATTGACTGGTTCGCTGGTTAATTTTTACCTGCTTGAAAGAATAAATATCAGCGCTACCTCCCATGACGCAAGGATTGAGCCTACTGGCAAGCCTGTACGCATCGGTAACTTGGATTAGAGGAAGGATATGTTTCGCTCATCCGTAATTAAGAATCATCGAGGGCTCCTATCTGGTTTCGTAGTGCTGGTGGTCATTATCTATTTCTTAGAGTTTGCACTAAACACTCTTACAACAAATAAATCTGGTTACTACAAGATCCCCACTTACAACGATAAGGGCATTACCCGAATAGTTCCTCAGGTCCCATTAAGTGACCGTCTTTTTTCTGACTCTGAAGTTATGGATTTTGTAACTGAAGCTATGTACAACACACTCTCTCTATCTTTCGATAGTTATGAATTGTCTATGACAGAATCAGCATTACTATTCTTTACTACTTCTGGCTGGAAGTCATTCTCAAGCGCAGTTCAAGAAGCAGAAATTTTATCAACCATTTTCTCTAATAAAGAAATTATTGAGTTTTACCCTACCCGAGCGCCTTTTATGGAATACAGTGGCACAGTTGACGGGAAAATTGATGGAAGATTCACAAAAGATGCCTACTGGGTATGGCGAGTTAAAGTTCAGGGCAAGATTATGAAAAAATCTTTGAAGGTTAAAGACGCAACTGAAACTGAGCTCGAGGCTATTCAGAATCAAAGGCACCAGGCCGCTAATGTAACTTTCTGGCTTGATTTACAACGTGTGCCAAAGGGTAAGGGGGCAAGTGCAGTTAAGATCATAAGTTCTTCTAATTGGGATGTTGATTGGTTATGAATATTCCACGACTTATTCGCATACTTAAATTCGACTGGCCATTTGTGCTTGCTATCGTTTTATCTGTTTTAGCTATTTTTAAACTTTCCGAATTCAATGAAGAACTATTAGGGAACCCGGATAGAGTTTTTCTTTATTCTGATGGTAATGGTGGTTACACAAGGGCCTTTGTATCACGTGACCCACGCTATACAGACGAGAAGGTTGTCAGGTTTCTTCGTCGTATGGTGAGCTCATGCTATACCGTCGATTATAAAACCGCTCAACACCTAATGAACGGTGAACGCGATAACGATTATGCCAACTGTATTGAAAAGCACTTTGCGCCAATAGCCGCCACATCACTGTTCAATGTTTATCCTACTGACCCTATGATTGAGGCGATTCTTATGTCAGAAGGTAAGGCTAACGTTGTTGTTCCTTACGATCCTATCGTTACCTTAAAGAACAAACCTGGTAAGCCTTTAGTTTGGGTAGTTGAGGTTCCGATAATGGTAACAGTCCAATCGGTATCAGGAGACCAAACAACCTCATTCATTGCTCACTACACAGTTCTACCTGAACCTAGAGCGGATAACGCAAGTTCATTACTCATCGACAGGGTGGTTTTTAGATGAACGTTAAAGACCTATTCAATTTTATTAGTACAGCTTTGGGGAAGACTCCGTTAACAGGAAGACAAAGTTCGAAGTCTACTGAGGATAGCTTTGTTAAAGGGGATACCTTTAGTTGCCAATCAATACCCTCCAGCGAGGTTAACCGTAACCACGATGCCGTGTTTGAAACAGATAAACGTCATAATTTAATCTATGACAATTTTAAGTCTGTCCAGCGATCTCCATACTACGCTCTGGTTTTATTTTTCTTAGCTATTGTTGCATTTTTATACGCCTTGAACCTGTTCATAGATACCACAAAGATTACTTCAACAAACTACTTTATTGCATCAACGACAAGTGATACTGCTGTATACCCAATACCCACAGATAAGCATATCTTGCCGACTAAGGACCAAGAAAGAAACCCTGGCGAAACTTACTCTGAAGAAGAGTCAGAAGTATTAGTTCGTGAATATCTAGTTGATAGCCTTAAAGACTGTTTTTCAATGAACTACTTAAATGCAGCAACAGTACTGTCTAGGTGCAAGTCCAACCATTTGGACTCTGAAACAGACACCCAAGACATATTTATTGAGCTTCTAAGAGCAAGTAACTATATAAATATAATGAAGAAATACCAGACTTCTGCATTACTCCACGTAGACACAAGCTCTATTAAACTTTTGAACAAAGCAATAGCTCAGCGTGAAGCCGTACCTGGCAGCGGCGTTATGCGTAGCCGCGCTGTCTGGATTTACCAACTTAAGATGCATTATACGATGGAGAAAGTTTCTGTCTCTTCTCCCACCTTGTGGCAAGTTGAGATGATCAGAGAATCTGCTTTCAACAAAGAGTTCCCTGTTTCTATCTTCAAAATACGCGATATCGAGTGAGTGAACATGAAAAGTCAAAATAAAGAGCTTCAAGTTAACCCGAGAAACTTTCAACCGTCTTTGTTGCAAAAAAATTTACATAAATCACGCAAAGGAAAGTCAAAAACTAAAAAAGCGTTGGCAAAAGCTCCAAACTACTATAGAGACCTTTTTCAGCCAATTGAAGGGGTCTTTAGCCGACCTTCATTTGGCGAGTTTCAATTCACTTACTGTGGATACATGATAGCTAACCAGCGTGAGGGTGTTCTCAATATCTATGTACCACAAGAAACAGACTCCCCATTACTAGAGTCACTCGAATCATACGGGTTTTATCTATGTAAAAAGTACCCTATTTCTGTACCCAATAGCTCTAGATCCTCAAGACTTCTTATGAAGCGCTATCTTTCAGAAAAAGTATCAGATCAGCAAGCTGTGGAGACAATAATGCAGTTAAAGATCATGCTAAATGCAGCAATAAAAAAACAACAACAAAGTGAGGATTTAGATATATCGGCAATGCCTAGCCTCAGTCCTACAATATTTAAGTCACTAAAAGATATCGGTATAAATAAGCAATCAGAGTTAAGGAAGGCAGACTTAAATGTTTTGTTCCATAAGATCAAAAGTGGAAACTCGAAGAGCTATAAAGGGGTACGCTTGTTATTTCAGCTACATTGCTTAAGAGAGGATACTCAAGTTCCTTACTTATCTAACGATACCAAACAACGCTTAGTTGATTCTTATAATTTTTTCGCCAAAATTAGAGGATACGCCCCTCTGACTTATATGTTTTACAGCTAGAAAATAACCTTGCATTAGTTTCTTTCGACATGCAATTAAACCATCAGTTACAAGGTAACCAGTCGCTCATTAGGCCTCTATTTATTAGTTAGTTTCAAACAGCAATAGATGTTGAATGTATGTAATTCTCCACAAAACATATGGTGACGTTAGCTAGGTATCGTTCACCATACTACAAGTGCTGATTCCCTCATTAACCCTATATTTTAAATCCTTCGATTCTAGTTTCCTTTACCTCTACTGTTAGCTTGGGGTGTGGTAACTGTCCTCTAGCCAGCATTTGAATAGGATTTCCTGTTCGTTTTGTAGTGGTTTCTTTATTACTTTTTTCATACGCTACTTTGGGTGATATTGAAGACTCCCAGTAAAGAAGGTCTACTGGAAGAGCGCATAGAAATTGTAGAGGTTTCCGTGTCTTGAACTCACCGTGAACTAAGCGCCTTTGTGCATATGAGTAAATTAGATCCTTTTCTGCACGAGTGGTGGCCACATAGAATAGCCTAAGCTCTTCATGAACATTGTCTTTCTCATTACCTTTGAAGTGTGCTTCTTCTTCGCAGCCAATGACATATACACGCTTAAACTCTAAGCCCTTACTAGCGTGTTCTGTCATTAACTGAACCGCACTAGCCCCTTGCTCACCAGAATCCACCAGCATGTTAAGTTCTTTGATACAATCATGTAAGTGTCCATGAACCTCAGTGAAAGCAAAAAGGCGCTTTGTTAAGGTAATGACGTTTTGCTCTCTTTTATTAACTTCTGAGATTACTTCTGCTGTCATCTCTTGAGTTTTATACTTCTTCTTAGCGTTATCTATAATTTTGGGTTTGAACAGCTCGACCCAGATTTGATGCAAACCTTCCTCTAAGCCAGAAAGTACTTCTCCCCACTTATTTCTCAGTTCAGAATCACTAAGTTCATAGTTATTTATTTTTGCTAAGTCAGTGATTGAACCGCATTCGAACAATGCTTCTTTGATAATTGAGTGGCACTCCAACAAAGAGGCAAATCCAAGCTTTCTATCTTGAGATTTTACAGTTCCATACGTGGTCATGTACTTACAGTATTCAATAACTGTTAGGTTTTTATCAATGAGCTTTTGGCGCATAGTTACGCCCTTAGTTTTAAGGCTTGCTGCATCAATGACACGTGAAGCAGCCATAACATCCTTCTCATTAGCACAGAAACGTAGGAATGCACTCCAGTCCTTTACTTCTTTACTATCAAAGAAATCCTTGTCGCCAACAACTCGGTATTCTACCCCATGCTCAATAAGTTGAGCTTCAATTGGGTCTTTGATTACTTTTGAACGATACAGAATGGCAATTTCTTCTGGTTTTAATTCACCAGATTCGATAGCCTGTTTAATCTCATTGGCTGTCGTAATTGCCTCATCCTTGTCATTGGCAAATTGTCGGGCAATTGGCTTATCACCCTGAATATTTGCCATTGCTATCATATGTCCGTCTGTAACCTTTTGGTCTTCATGCATTAAGTCAGCAATAGCATTGGCCACATTTACAACTTGTTCAGTTGATCGAAAGTTCTCTCCCATCTGAACAATCTTCATGTCTCCGAATTCTTTTTGAGCATTTAGTAACTGACCGACATCTGCAGCCCTGAAAGCATAAATACTTTGTTTTTCATCACCAACCATAGTTAGGTTATTGCCTTGACCAACAATAAGTTTTAACAATAAGCCTTGGACTGGGTTAGCATCCTGATGCTCATCGGCAAGTACTGCTTTAAACTGGTTTTGCAACCAGGTTCTAAAACCTACATCATGTGTGAGAATTTTTACCGCATGGACGAGAATGTGGTCGTAATCAATAGCATTCAGCTCAATCATTCGTCTGTAGTAGACCTTCCAGATACAAACGCAATGGCTTAACAAGGCTTTCTCATCAAAAGTCAGATTTGGGTTGGTTTTGGACTGGTGCTCGAACTCAGACTTAGGACCACGACCATAGGACAAGGATAGCCCCATGAAGTTTTGAACATACTTTGCACCACCGTGCTCTTTTAAGAACTCATAGTCTGAGTTCGATAATGTTTTCTTAGCTGACTCATTTATTAGTGTAAGGGACTCAGTTTCATCCAAGATAACTAAGTCACTCGATGTATAACCGCACTTTACAAAATATGGGTGTTGCTTTTTGATGGCAGGTTTTATGACTTGGTTTAGTGCAAAGGAGTGCCAGTTACAGATAACAGCTTGATAAGCTTTGATACCTATACGTAAGTAAAGACGCTCTAACATTTCCGCAGCAGCTTTCTTGGTAAAGGTTATGGCACAAAGTCGACAGGGTTCCAAGCCTGACTCAATGAATGTCGCGGCCTTCTCCACAATAACGCGAGTCTTACCACTACCTGCCCCCGCATTAATCATGCAAGGTACTCCAGTCGTGTTGACTCCTTCATACTGACTCGCGGTTAATTTCATTCTCATCCCTCCCATTTAAGTGTTTATATATGGTATTTTAATTCAACCTCAAAGTCAACTTTAGTCTATTGTTTTTTGTTGCTAAATGATATATTTCATTTAACGGAGGATTGCGTCTATGTTTGAATTTTTGGGTGTAACAGCAGCTGACGGTCTTGAGCAACTTAAAGAACCGGAAAGGTCTTATTACGAATATGTAATAGAGCATGGCGACACGGGGCTGTACAAAGCCATGCCGTGGAAAAGTAAACGAGATTTACTTCTTACTTACAAAGGTGAGATTGAAGAGTGTACTTTAATCTCTAGCAAGCTAAACAATATACATCCTAAATACATACGTACAATCATGAGAAGCGAGAATGGTTGGCCAGGAGCTGACCAGAAAGCCAAGAACGGTTCTGGTGATTTAGGAATAATACAAGTTAACCCTAAGGTTTGGGATCAAGAGTTTCGTAAGCTTGGTGTGACTATAAACTGGGAAGACGTCAGAGATGATGTATGTGCAAATCTATTTATTGGTGGTGTCATTCTGGCCAGAAGATTAAACGCAACGAATGACATTTTTAAAGGCCTCGCTAACTACCATCGATATGCAACTTCAGACAATAAATATTTTCATTACTCGTACCGCCTGAAAGCAATGAAGCACTTTGCTGATATTGAATCTGAGTATGGTCGTTGGATTTCTCACCGAATACACGCAGTCAATAAACTAGGAGAATAGCCATGTGGGTCGCTATTGCAGAGAAGTCTTCTCAAGCTGAAAAGATCGCATCAGCTTTGAATCTTAGAAAGCAAGGTGGATTATATTCAGGCTTCTACAAAGGGCAAGAACTGATCCTTTGGTATGCCGCAGGTCACTTCCTCGAACTGTCTCCCCCTACAGAGCAAATACAGAACTTCAGTTGGAACGATCCACGTACTCACGAACGCATCCCTCGCAAGGTTCCTTATAAAGTTTGTCCGGACATACCAGCTCGTGACGGATACCCGGCAAGAAAACCAGGAGAGCGAATCCAATTACTTAAACAGTATGTCGACAAAGCGACTTTAGTCATTGGTGCTACAGACCCAGACCGAGAAGGTGAAGTCATATACCGTAGCATTTTAGATTTCCTTAAATACGATGGCCCATTAAAACGAGTTTGGTTAACAAAGGGGTTATCCAAGGATGCAATACAAACCTCTTTCGATGAAATGGTCGATGCATCTCAATACTACGGCGAATATTTAGCTGGGTCTAGTCGTCGTATGGCAGATTACGCAGCCATGGTTCTAACTGCCACCTACACTTATTACTCAAGAAGGGGAATGCTTGGAAAGTACCTAGGCTCAGGGGATAAGAAAAGCTCAACGACATCTGTTGGTCGAGTTCAGTCGACTGTTGTAGGTTTTACTTACCATCGTCATCAAGAAAGAGCAAACTTTAAATCTGTAACTCACTTTCGTCCGGTACCGCTGATCAGGTGTAACGGCGCTGTAAGTTTTGAAGGCCGATACCTTCCAGAGATAAAAGACTCCGACTATGACTCCCCTATCCCTGGCGTAAAGTGGGATGAAAAAAATCTAGCATCCAAAATATCGCCTGATATGTCTGAGGAAGAAGTCGAGGAGTTAACCATAAACAATAGACCTAAACCTCTTTATATCGACAAATCTATTATGATGGATTTTACGGAAAGGCTTAAGCAAGCGTGCATATTGGATTTAGATATAAATGAAAGTATGGCGACTTCTGCCCCACCAAAGCCTTTATCACTGACCAAACTACAGAGTCTGATTAGCAACGCTAGTGCCACTGATGTCCTCAATGCAGCACAACGCCTATACGATTCTGGTTTTATCACTTACCCAAGAGGTGAAGAACAAGAGATTTCTGACAAAGATTACAACCCTAGGGATATTGCGGACAAATGTACTCAACTAGCAAAATGGGACCAATTTGGCCAAGCCGCCCTTAAAATCGCTGCCATTCAAACGGGACAAGACGATACCTGCGCAAGTTTCAAACCAAGCTGCTATACGCCAGGAGATAAAATACACGATGCTCTAGCTCCTGTTGTTATACCTAAACCAGGAGAGCTACAGGGGCTAGATCTTCAGGTCTTTGAAGAAATTACGTCGCATTACTTGCAAGCACATTTACCTCCATCAAAATATTTAGTTCAAGAAGGGGTTTTAAAATTCGATACCCATGGGCTTTTTGGAGAACCGGTATCTAGTTTCAAGATCACAAAGCGATCTTGTATAGAAACTGGGTGGGAACATTACTTTAAAGGTAAAGAGACCGTCCAAACTATCAGCTTAAACGATTTAGACAAAAGCAATGTTTCAATTCCAGATGTTGAGCTAAAGGAGTCTACTACAACTAAGCCCCCTCTCTTCACTGAGGCCTCACTACTTTTTGCGATGTACCATGCGGCAAAATTCGAGCCTAATCCTATTCTTAGGAATTCACTCAAAGAATCAAAAGGCATTGGGACACCAGCTACTAGGCCAACTCAAATCGCAACTATCTTAATGCGTGAGTTCGTAGCGTATACTAGCAAGGGTAAAAACCCTTCGATTGATATCACCCCAAAAGGGATTGAATTGTATAAGGCACTACCTGATTCATATAAAAGCCCTGGTACTACTGCCAAATGGGAACTCAAACTTTCTGACATGAGTAAACTCCCTCAACGAGAAGCAGAAGCAGCGTCTCTGGAATTTATAAACACTCAAATTGAAAATACTGAAAAGCTAATAGGTTTCCTGAATAAAAACCTGTTTGATAAAACACCAAGAGACGGTGTGAATCCTAACATGCCACTTTCAAACCAAACCAAAGATAAACTTCAGAAGCGTTGTAAAGGGCTCGGACTACCAATGCCCAGACAGGCCTTAGCAAGTGAGGCTAAAGCGAGGCAATGGCTACGAGAGCACCCTTGGTTGGTAACTGACGCTATGCGAAGAAAGATTTCACAAATATGCTCTTTCAAAAAGATCCAGCCGCCAGCGCTTAAAATGACTGACTTTGGTAAAGCTCTAGAATTTATAAAAGTTCACGAAGATGATGTCCCAAGTACTCCATCTAAAAAGTTTCTTGATTACGCAAAACAGTTGGAATCGAAGACTGGCCTGAAAATTCCTTCTCAAGCGATTAGTAACGCCAAATTACTATCTAAATATGTAGAAGAGGCAAAACGTATTAAGAAACCAAGTAAAAAGACTATTGCTGCTATTAACGAGCTGGCTAAAAAGCTAAACGTTAGGGTTCCTGCTAGTGAATTAGAAAATGACGAAAGAGCAAAAAACATACTTAGCCGTATGAAAGCAATGATTGCTACAGCATCAAAATAAGGGGTTCAAGTAGATATGATGAATGATATTCTCAAAAGGTATAATATTCTCGAAAAGTATAAACAGGCGTTCCTAACTTCTGACTTTTATAATGACCAAAAAGTTTTAGCACCGGATGATTTAGTCCCGATGATAAGAGGGTTTCTCCATGCTAATGGGGAAGATTTATTAGTGGACAATCACACTAATATCTCTGCGTTCGCCAAGTCAGTCTTTGCGGAGACCAACCAGGAAAAGTTCGAAAGCTTCTTAACCGAACTAAAGTTACTTGTAGACGAGCTTAATTTAGACTTTAGAGGTTCTGCCGACATACCTAACTATGACAATCTCTCTATTACGCTTAGCTTCGACACAGCAAGCGAAGACCAGATTGATAGATTGATCCGTTTCGTCAGAAATAACCTCACGAATAATTTCCGAGCATCAGGCCAATACCCTTTAGCTGTATGGAAAGCTTTCATTATCTCCTCAGATTGCTGGTCGGTAGAGTTCCGATTCTCACCGAGATGGGAATTTAAAGAAGATATCCAAGGATAGAAGATTTAGAGTTAATGGTGTTAAATGCTGGAGGACATTATCAGTATTGGCAAATCAACTAACTAGGAAGATCTATGCACAAGGTGACTACGATATTAAAAACAAACATTGGGAACGTGGAAGGTTACTTAGATGAGAGCGGTAGCCTGTTTATTCTGAACCCGCCTAAGATTGAAAATCGCAAGCTTGCTCACTTCCTCCCAACACCTTCACAACGTTCAAAAGATGATGTGGAACAAAACCCGAATAACTACCTAAAGGTCGAGGAACCGAGTGAGTTCGAAGGGGTTTGGGAAGTGAGTGGACCAAATGTAGGAAAAGGGGATGCGTTCACACCTTATCCTTTTATGTTTAAGAGAGTAAGCCCCCCATCTGAAGGTAGTTAATACGGCACAACTATATTTTGGGTGGTTTCTTAATTGTCAAGATAAATATTTTTAGGTGCGGTTATTTCTAAATCGAATTAACAAACCGTAATTTGGACTTATAGACAGGGTCTTATTCAGTTAGTTAGTGTTCACTGACTGATATTTTGAATTTTGCTATTTATCCACAAATGATCCTCGAACTGCACCTTGATAAACTTTTTTTATCGCACTATCTTGATACCCGTGAGCTCAAGTAGTTCAGTGCATGGAAGCAAATAGTAGCTGTGCTTAGTTTCTTTCGTGATATTAAACTGGAGCTCAAAATCACTTAAACCCCACCATAGGCAGGGTTTAAGAGAGAAGCCAAATCGAGTAGCTGCAACTACTCATTATGGCTGCTGGGTATCATTCTCGACACCTGACACACGAGACTATAGATCACCAGTAGCCTATTTGGCAATTTTCTTGTTCAATAGTTAATGGTGATTAATATGTACCCACAAAGGTTTATCTATCTGATTATGAGAGTATGGAAAGCAATGGTCTCGGTATTCAAACTCAATCCACACATATGTATCAAAGGGTTAATGTATCTAGTCGAGTTTTTTAGAGACTAATCCATTTGTATGTACACACTTCTTAAGGTGTGTACATTATTTAGACAAAAATGTTAAGTCCGTGTGCTCTAACTTCTTATACACATTTGGGTATTGGGCTCGAGAAATCTTTAAGTTTAAAAGACCTTGGGCTATTTCATCACTTTTAAATTCGGAGAGGTCAAGTTTACTTTGCAAATATCTACCATAATCAAACATTCTATTTACCTTAGCTTGTAATACTCCCAGCTCAACTAGTTGATATTCCGCATCTTCTCTCCAACTAGGCCTACGGCTCGACTGCTTATTCTCATATTCATTTTCTACTCTAGCGGATAAGTACTGAGTCTTACTTAGTATTTTTGCCATTACCAGAACAACATCTATGTCTGCGTTTTCCATGCATTTTGTGAATATGGCTGTTGTATTGGCCAAATCTAGTTTCGGTGGTACAGGCTTCTTACCTGTTCTTTTCGGCATACCTTTCCAAAATTCAATTGATTCGGTGTAGAAGCTAGCCATCTCAGTTGTGTATTTAGTTAAGTCAGACAGAGTTTGAGGTAACAATGCTCTTGCTGCTAAAAGTTGGCTCTCTCGATTCTGTTCTTCGTGATATTTAGCTGCATAAACCGCCAATAAGCTTGCTGTAAAAGCAATCATTGCTGCATTCAGAGTTTGCCAATGAGACCAAACTTCTTGGACATATGACCAATTTCCACCACCATCAAACCATGGCTTTAATATCATCATCACGAAATACACCCCGATCAAAATACAACCAAAGGTAGAAAAGTATACTCTTACAAAAGTATCCAAGAGAGTTTTGGGAGACCCCATTCTTTTCTGTATTGAGCTAAGAAATTCAGTACTGATACCGATAACTTTGCGAAGATAATTGGCCCCATCACGAAGCTTCTCTACCCCAGATAGTTCTTTATCCATGTTGTACCACTCCTAGTAAACAATTTTTTAAAGCTTAAGGTTACCAAATTGTACTCGTTTCTATGCATAATGAGCGCGATACTCAACCACAGTCAACTAAGAGGTTCATAGTTTCGTGTCTATGCTCTAGATAGCCGATTAGGTTGAGGAGCTCTCGGAAGGAATTAGACCAAGCGTAAGTAGTAAGCTTACGCTTGTTAGAAGAGTTCTTAGTGAGGATTAGAGACGTTCTTGGTCAATGAGTTGCTCTAACGTATTTCAAATGTATTCCCGTAGGAGTGATATTGGTTAAATCTCGACTGTATACATACCCATACTTTTGTAAGAGGTCAATTGAGTGATACGTCCAGCCAGCGGCAAAGGCTACACCAGCCAAGGCAAAATAAACACAGATTTTATTAGCTAGCTGCATTGCGCTTTGAGAGTAAACTTCATTAATTTTTTTTCCGCACAACATAGCTTTTGGGGCCATAAAAAAAATACAACCTAACGCCCCTAATAATCCAATCGGCACCCACAGAGTTAGAACGGATAGCTGAACAGTGTCAGCTTTATTCAATAGTTCAAGATAGTCTCTATAGACTACATAAGATGGATAGCCCCAACAAATTATCCCAAACAAAAGAACAAAGATACCAGCCAAACGTAATCTTGTTTTATGTGACATTCTCAAGCATCCTTACGACTTGATTAGAAACTTTGTATTCACCCCAAACAACCTCAATTAAGACATATGTTGCTGTAACAAATAGCGCACCAACCATTACGGGAGCTCCCAGAGCTGCCGTAGCAAATAACAGAACTTCACCAGCTGCTGTTTGCAACATGAATTTGAACATATCGGCACCTACATTGCCAAACCAATCCACTAAGTGATAGTCGTCTTTAAAAACTAAGTCGCTGGTGGCTAGACTAGCGGACACCACAAAGGTTAAGGCACCCGCACCCTTGAAGTTTGCAGTTCTAGATTGAGGACTAAAGCCTGCTTGCACCGACTTAAATGAATTTAGAGGGTACTTCTTACCATTCATATTAAGCCGAGTACCATTGACAAACGCATGCCGTAGCACTTTGCCATTCTCGTTTGTCCCTGAAAATGCGACAAATAATTTACCTCGACTTTCTACCAAATCAGCTTTAACGCCTAGATCGCCAAACTGTTTAGCAATTGATATCGCATTAAACATAGGCTCTGTGTGATTGAACCAAGACTTAGCGGTGTTAATGCTCAAGGCGATAGCAGCGACATCCTTACCAGACTCCAGCCAAACGTTATGTAATATTTTATGTGCATCCTCTAAATCTGTAATTAACACATGCTGGTGGTTTTTAGCCATTTCATCCCCAAGTGAACACTGTAATCCTATTGAGTCACTGAGAAGCTGAGGAGCATTCAATCCTAGAGAAGTAGGTCCTAACCCTGCTTTTTCTCTATCTCTAAGAACCCTCTCACGATTTTCTGCCCATCTTTTTTCATCGCTTGCTGAAGGAGTTAATTCAGCTCTACGCTCTCGTTGCTGACGAGCGAAGAGCTCTTTTGTGGTTTCTCGTCTTTCTTCTGGGGTAACAGGGGCAGATTCATATCTCATAGGATCATACTTACACTATAAAAATATGATTATATCAATATTTTCAATACGTTATCATTATCAACAATGCCGATTTACGCTTTAACTGCCAGAAAAGCCATTATGGCTAGTTAAATGTTCACATTGAAACCTAAATCACATCAACTTGAACTCAAGTAGAAAGCTTTTAAAGAATAGTTCCCAAATTGGTATGTAATTTATGATATCGATACTATTCATCTCAGACCACTGAGTTGCTTTAATGTGTATGGTAACCGATCGCTGATGGATAGTAGTCCTTCCATAATGGCACATTCTCGTGTTGAACAACTTTCCTATAGTGGAATACCTTACCCTGCTCGTTGCACCAATTTTTTAGATACATCTCAGGTAAAAAGTGATTGTCTTTTTTTACGCTCAATGAAGCCTCCATTTTCTCTTTTAACGCTGCATTATGGTGCTACAAAACCTTACCATACCACCGGGCTTATACCTTACTACTCGAATCTATAGTGCAATTACAGTGTCTCTCCTTGCTCATGAATCGTATACTCAAAAACCTATGGTTCACAGATGTGCACCAGGCCATCTAACCATCCCAATAGCTCATGCTCTTCCTTACATTGCACCAGTACATAGCTGGATATATAATTACTGTATATACATACAGCAGTCAGACGTGTTTTTAAAATGGGTGTTTTACAAATATTTGATCAGTCAATAAATTGCGGCATAACAGGCTTTGAAGACCCAACAAGCGGGAGTGTCCGTAAATCCCTGTCATTGTCAAAACAGCTAGTTCATCATCCTAGCGCAACCAAATTAACTGTTGCTCATCAAGATGTACCTTACTTCGGTATTTCAGATGGCGATTACCTGCTTGTTGACTCAAGCCTACAACCTGAAGCAAACGACTGTATTTTGGTTGAATACCTTGGCGAAAACGCTCTTGTGTCATTTCAAGAGATACAAAAGCAAGAAGATATTGTAGTTCAAGGCGTTGTATCTGCTCGTTTTCATTGGTACAGAAAAGGCCATTCGATACCTATACATAACTCATTGAAAGAGTTCGACCTTCATGAGTTATTAATACCTCCTGAGCAACAACATACATGTGTATTGATGCGTGCAAACGGTAAGTCTATGTTACCAATCATTGATAACGGAGATTTGCTACTCCTTAACCGCAGCCTCTCATTTAAAGAAGATCATCCCGTTATCATGGCTTTAAATGGTGAATTGGTATGTAAGAGGTTGAACAAAAGACTGAAAAAAGCATACAGCGACAACCCAAAGTTCAGATCTGTTTATCTATCATCAAGTGACGAAATTCGCATTTACGGCTGTGTCTCTATGGCTATCCGAATTTACCGGAGAGAACTTCGTGGCCGTTAAATCATTCGCACTAATAGACGGAACGGGATTTTATGCGCACAGTAGTGCTCAATTTCATCCTGGTTTAAAAGGGAAACCAGTACTCGTGTCAGCAGGCCAAGGTATTAGTATTGCCGGAGCAAATATAAAGGAATTTGGGATACCCAAGTTCTCTCCTATTTGGGAAATCGACTCTAAAGTTGCCATGCATCATGGCGCAATATTTAAGTGTAATTTTAATACCTTAGGGCAGATATCTAGGAACTTTAAGCAATCACTTATAGATGTTTCCGAGGGGCTACCCATTTTTCATTACAGCGTCGATGAATCTTGGGTGGAGACTACGGAGCTACTGAAGAATGGCATTGACCTGGAAAGCGAAGCTTGGCGTTGGCGTGAACACATTTGGAAAACAACGGGGGTTCCTACAGGAGTCGGGATTGGTCCTAGTTTAACTCTTTCAAAACTGGCTTCGTTTGCAGCCAAAAAACTTCAGGGTAGTAACGGTGTATTTGTCATTAGTAAAGACAATTTGATTCAGACATTAGAAAAGGTACCTGTTTCAGAGGTTTGGAACGTAGGCAGGAAGCTATCTAAACACTTTTCTCATATGGGCATTTATAGCGCGTTAGATTTAGCTCGCCAAGATCCTAAAAAAATGCAAAAAGCCTTTTCGATTTCCGTCGCCAACACGGTCCATGAGTTAAATGGCACACCTGTCTACAATTGGAACGACACACGACCTAAGAAGCAACAAATTTGGTCCACCAGCTCATACCGGGACCGCTTACAATCAAGGGAGTCCATAATGTCGGAATTATCTCTTCACCTTGCAGAAGCATTTTTTAAGTTACGAGCGCAAAAATCAGAAGCCCTGGCTATAACAGCATTTGTGTCCACATCCATACATGACGATCCTCAGGAGCAGTTTAAGGCTAGCCGGAGCATACACTTAAGTTACGGTGTATGCGATACCTCTGTAGGTCTAAAGACGTTGAGAGCTATTCAGGGTGACCTTATTCCTACTCAACCGACAAAAACGCGCATTTATAAAGTTGGAGTTGGCCTTACTAGTTTAATCGACGCAGAGCACAAGCAAGCAGATCTATTTGAACATGATGTTAATAACCATAAATTAAGCAAAGCAATCGACTGCATTAATACGCGCTTTGGGAAAGGAACAATAGAATTTGGAGCACGTACAAAGCGGTACTCAGAGCGACCAGGGAATGTAAAGTTGCTAGAGCTGGAGAATTATTTCAGCGATTTTAATGAGCTACTTGAGGTTAAGTGTATCTGAATGTATTGGGTTGTGTGAATTAGTGAGAATGCAATCTGTCAGTTTGGTCTCCTGAGGGTGATAAAATCTGACAGGTTGTTCTATATTGCTTCTGCCCTATTACGAGTTTAAGCATTAAGGTAACGCTTTTTCTGCTTTTCAATCATTTCTTTATACAGTTTAAATCCGCGACGAATGCTCTCATCGGAAAAGCCAATGCCATACCCTAGGTCAGAAAGTTCAGCAGCGAGGTTTTGTTCCAACTCCGTGTAGGTTAGTTTTTTAGGGTTGATTGAACGGTCTTGGTGTAAAATCATTCCACAAAGGTAGTTTTTAATCTTACTGCGTGGAGGAGAATTAAGGTTGTTGGACTGATACAAACTTATTGTTTCATCTATTTTCCTGCCCCCGATAGATTCTAGCAGCTTGTTTAGATTAATAATCTCTTCTATTGAAGTAGCGCATTGTATTTCAGCTCGGATATTATTTGCTTGAGAGGCATATAGGGATTGTTTAAACCATGCCGTTACCCACTTTATCTCATTGTCGGAAAGAGGCCTAGAAACATCAACACTCATATTGACCCAATCAATAAGTTCCACTTTGTCTGATGAACCGCAAAACTCAAGAGCCATCCAAGCAGAGAGGTGCTCTTCTTCAACTGTAAATTGTCTTTCCTCATTTGCTAACGTCCGAGATAAAGCTTCCTTTGGAACCAGTTTTTTTCTGGTAGAGTTATCCAAACCAAAAGACTCACGATAGAACTGATGAAGCGTATATGGCGCACTGTAAAAACAAAGCCCTTCACTCTTTTTCTCAAAAGGGAGGTGGAAGTAGTGCAAGGCTTCTCTATAATCATAAATACTAAAGAAAAGTGTTGGCGAATACCTGTGATAAAAGGTGTTTTTATATTCTCGAATAGGAGACAATGCGGTGACAAATTGCTCATCAATCATCTGAGCAATGCTAACCAAATCAGGTGATATTGTTTGCAGCTCTTGCTCTAAATTCTCACCCTCCCAATTCTCAGCCTCTAATGCCCTTTCTACTTCATGCTGTAAACACAGAGTGATATCTTTAACCCAAAATCGATCGGAATGGTTTAGATCAAAATAATAGTCGCTAAACACAAATGCATGAAAAGGACCATCGATGATCTTGTCTGGTTCTATGTCACTTACTGAGAATGCAGTTTCAAGCTCAACCCTTTCTAAACATGTTTTAGATGCATCCAGAAGAAGACCGTATGCTTGTTTATAAATTGCTACATCTTCAGGATAAAGCTCGCATATTGCTTCTCTGTAAGCCTCTTGGCAAATAAAGTCACAACAACTGCTTTCTGAACTTCTTTTAAATCCGGCAATTAGCTCTCTAGACACAACCTACACTTCCAACAAAAAAACAAGTTCAAACCTAATCTAATTTACCTTTTTTTTCAATGACTCCTATCGAGTTACTGATCCGTTAGGTTATGACTTTTCTAACACCAAACTGGAAATTAATTCTTTATATTCAATATGTTCTGTTTAATGGAATCTATGTATATCACAGACACATTTCACACCCATAATCTCAACGAATTGTCAAGGTCAAGAATTAATGCGTTTGTGCTACTGTCCACGGCTTTTCCATAAGATAAATTGGTTTCATTCATTCAAGGTAAATCATTGCAATTTAAGGAGAACTAATGAAATCAAATGTGCTCCCCTTTAAGGGAAAGCGAACGTCTAAACTTGAGACAGGTCAAGAACCACAAGTTACTGTACAAGAGCTCGCGCCCAGAGAGTTGTTTGATATGGCTTTTGGCGATGAGCAAGGGCGAACAAGGCTAAGAGAAATGAAGCGGAGGGAATATGGGTTTAGTAAATAATCAAAGTACTGAGTATGAGAAGTACATCGACGAACAAGAAAAGCTAGTCGGTTTAATCAGAGTGACTGGGGCAAGGATGTACGGCTATGGGTATGACGATGCTGTAGAAGACTGCCAAGACAGAATCAACATGCTTGAAAATGAACGTGAGTTGTTGGAAATCACGGTACATGAACAAGAGGAAAAGTTAAGACAAGTAGGCTCTCATTTAGGTGCCGGGCTCAGTAAGCTTAGGTAATCAGGTCTAACGCTGAACGCACCCCAAAAGCTATGCCATCCAGTCCATATTATTTTTTAGTCAGTTGGTCATTAAGTGAGAAGACCAACTGACTAATTTGGAAAAGTTCGAATTACACTTTGCGAGTCTACTTAACTAATTGAGGGAATTTCAATCATTATGCTCTTGTTATAGCAATCACCTAAGATAAAAAAACCAAGTAATAAATCAGCACTTACTGCCTACCAGTGCTCTCTTTATAGTCTGGGAACCTTTCCTGATATTGTTTTGCAATAGAATGATAGCTATCTTTTTCTGTGACAGCCCGGCCCCCTTCTAAAAACAAAATATGCCTCACAGGTATACGTTCACTGAGTAATTCTTCTAGTTTACTAACATCGAAACTTTTGCCCAATTTGCATTTGCAAACCGTATTTACTAGGCCCCCCATTGTGGATACCTTTTGCCACTCACGAGCAAGGGTATCAATATCATTATCAGTCCAAACTTTCGGATTAGGAGGTGTACCATTATGGTAGAATGCAAGATGATGGAGAATACAGGTAGACCCCTTAGGATTTCGGTCACCTATAGGTGTACCATTTGGTTTGCTGGAATAAAACTGCTCCCATACAACAAATCCTTGTTTGTTAGGTGCTACCTGACGGGCTATCTGAGATGAAAAGTGAGAGATAGGTGGTTGATAATTAGGTTTCAGATAGTCCCAATTTGGCCGATCACTTTTTGCTTCAAACAAACATAGTTTCCCGACTCCCTTGTCATAATCAATCAATAAAACACAAGCATCAACGCCCCATGCTTGCTCTTCATTTGATTTCAACTTCTGTGAAAATGCAGCTGATTTTAACGGTAGCCTAGCATTAATCCTATTACGAATTTCTGCAGTTAGGACAGATGTATATTCATTTTCACTAGAAATGATACCTATACTAAAATCGGTTCGAAGATCAACATCAACCTGATTGATCAACTTTTCTATCAACTCTCTCGTTTCTCTGTCAAATAGTGCCATTTACTTACTTCTCCTAATTTACTCATCTCGATAGAATTATGATTGGCGTCTCTTTTTAAAACGGCCTGAGCTACTTCTTTTGTTCTTTTGAAACTCTCTTGCCAGTTCAAAAATGTTTTGTGAGCAACGTTGTACAGAATGAAACGGATGGGATTCTACGAATCGTAACTTGGCTCTTGTGATGGCGACATACATTAGATTCAACTCATCTCGAATTTCGTCTTCTGTACGCTCGATTAATTTCAATTGGTCACAAAAATCATCCCCTAGCACCACCTGGTCAAACTCTAGGCCTTTCGTTCTGTGGCAAGTTCCTACGACAACTTCAGCAGCCTCAATATTATCCACTTTAGAACGCTTCAAGTTCTCATAAATATCAAACAAACCAGTATCATATTTAGAGACAAGTCTGAGGATTCTAGCCATATCGATGTTTTTCGTTTTTTTTGCAACTTCTACGAAATCTTCGAATGTAGTAAAATCACGCTTAAAGTCACGTGAGCGTATTTTATCGTACTGCTCTAGCTTCAAGTAGAGTAAATCAAAGAGCTCGTTAAATGGATAGTTATTAAAACCTCCAGTCCAGTAAATGCTCTTGCCACGTTCGTCAGCTTCTATCGCGACTTCAATCGTTAATACGATCGTACGGTTGATATAGGCTATCTGGAGATTTTCATCTAAATCGTTTTCTGAAGTTAAAACAGACTCGATAATGCCATTATCGGTCCCCTTAAGCCGTTCATGAACACCAAGTTGGTTCAGAAAGGCATTGGCATATGTAGCAACCTGTTCATTGAAGCGAAATGACTGGGTTAATGAGAAAACTTCGGCTCCACTATTTTCTTGAACTTTCAGTGCATCTTCGGCACCGCGATAACGATAAATTTGTTGCGACTCATCGCCACATACATAGACTCTCATATTAGTTTGAGCTTTCATAAAAGCTCTCACTGCAGGGTTAAGGTCTTGCCCCTCATCTACAAGTAGCACATCAAAATGCTCGCTCAAATCTACTTGGGCAATAGAGAAACCTTTTAGGTAACCATCGTGCGTCATGGGAACCGGACTTTCCAATAACTGCATTTCATTCCAGATTTGCTTGGCACTAGAAACTAGCTGCTCTTGAATATCCAATGATTTTTTATTTTTGGGGTTGTATGGAGCGTGTTTTTTTTCTATTTCTTGGTCTTCACTACAAAAATAGTTTTCTAAAGTAACCATAGTCCCGTTTGCGATGGACCAGTCGCACCTGAGGTGCTTTCTAATCAGCCCCATGCTGAGGTTTTCTGCAAACTTGTGGCGGTAGTATTTTCCTACGAATTGATATGCTAACTGATGGCCAGTGAGTGATAGACAATTGGGAGGTAAATTAGCGGCATCTGCGATCGGACGATTATAAGTAATATAGAGCATTCTTAGCTCTGGATATGCATTCGCGAACAATCTAAATAATGTAGTTTTACCAGTTCCTGCAAGCGCTTTGATCACAGCAAGCCTAACAGGTTTGTATATGACGTTTTGTTGTTCTAACGTTGGTTTCATTCTGCCCCCAAAGCCGTTTTAATATGGTATATTGTGACAGCAAAACAAAAAGCAGTCAACTATCATATATAATAAACCCCGGAAAATATCCAGGGTTTATCAATTAGTTAGATTTCAGTTTCTAGAGATTACATTGGTGAGGTTTTTCGAGATTAGAAACCGTTAGTGGCGTTAATTCATCGCTAAAGCAATGGTACTCATCAACGAAGTTCTTTTCACACATACGGTAGGCAAAGAGCTCATTACCCACATTTGGAAGCATAAGTTTTCCATTTGTAGTGTCTGTAACTAATTCAGCACCTGCCACATCTAATGAATCAAGGCTTGAAACTTTATAAACTTCTATTTTGGTGTTATCGCTAGTGACATGATCATTTAACTTAAACTCCCCCATTGAACAAACATCAATAGAACCACCGAGAGTATCTAAGTAAAACTCTACATCACACTCACCAGCTAGTGGACTTTTTAACGCTACCCCTTCCTCTGACAACTTTCTCATTTGAAGCATTGCCTCATATGCATTCAAAACACCATAGCCGCAATATCCATTGTCACAAGAATAATTAAGAAAACCACTTCCCGCTTCACCGACCATTGGTTTGCCTGTCGATTGTTTAAGAATGGTAATGATTTCTGTAGGAGTTAAATCGGGACTTTCGTTGAGCATTAGTGCAATTGTGCCCGTTACTAGAGGTGTCGAAAGACTCGTTCCAGCCGTTTCGGTGTAGTCCAAAGCTCCATCATTATTCGAATCAACGATTGTCGGCAATGAGAGGCGGTCACCATAAGCAACAATGTCTACGTTAACATCAAAGTTAGAAAACCCAGACTTATATCCATCTAATTGGTTTGAGCCTACTCCGATCACACCGGGACAATCTTTTGGTAACCCTGTTTCATAATTAACGCCTCGATTCCCTTGCGCTGCCACAAAAGTAATCCCCTTATCTTGCGCTACTCGAATCGCGTCTTGAACGTCACCACCACACATTGTGTTCCGCAACGTTAACGACATATTTATAACATCAACTGGCTCTGAAATTAGCGGTACACCAGGAACCTCTTGTCCACTCAGCCACTTGATTGCAGCAGTTAAGTCTTCAACTTTTGCTTCACTACATTTCAGTGCTCGAGCTGCAACCAATTCAACATCAGCTACACCTTTTACGCCATCCCCTTGAGGGTTGGCACCAATTAGTGATGCAACCATATTGCCATGACCTATATCGCAGTGTTCACCACGGTCAGATATCGGTGTGTCAAAATTTGCTGTGTAACCTTCAGTTCCGATAAAACTATATCCATCAACAAAAGGAAGCTCTGGAGTATTTAAAAAGCCTCCATCTATAACACCCACACGTGTCACGTTATTGGTTTTTGCAGTATCTCTGGCCTTAGAAATACTATTCGCCCCTTTAAGTAAGTCTTGGTCTGCCCAATAGGTATTTAACTGTGACTGGTGGTAACCAGTTGAGTCTGACATCGCTAAAGGATCGACTCCTTTAAATAAGATAGGTTCTGCAATGTTCGCATGAGCATAACCGTTAAAAACTGCAGCGCTAATTAGTAGAGATAGGGTGATTTTGTTCATTCTATTTGTCCTTAAATGCTGCAATTGCCGTAAGTAGGGTCAGTTAAATTTTCAACAAACTGAAATTCAGGGTTGAACTTGAAAACTGACAGTTCAGTAAACTGACCGTAGTTCACATTACCTTTAAAGAATGAATAGCCTGTCGAAGAGGCATTGAAATCCACTGCTGGGAGTACACTCAGGCTATTCTCTTTTGCGGCAATCTTGTTCAGATGATCTATGTATTGTTTAGCGCTTGCGTTTAGTTCAGATTCAAAACTTGATAATGGATTAACAAGTAGAGTCTCTATACCACCATTATGCACCTTGCTTACTGCCAACTTGATGTCGTTTAGTTTGTCCAGGTATACCTGCTCATCAAATTCGGGTGTAAATGGGAGCTGACCATGACCCATCAATAAAAAAACCTTTTCATAAGCATGTTGGAGTGATTGTAGCTCCGAAAACTGCTTAATCTCTTCACTGTTATCGATGTACGTTGAAGCGACTTCAAGACGCTCATTAAGACTTGTGTTAACAATATCAAGGCTAAAGTTCGTAGATATTTGCTCGCTGCCATCTTCAAGTGTCAGTGTGAGGCTCAAATCACCTGAAGACTTAAGTAATTCATCTGCTGAAAGAATTAAATTCGATTTATTTACAGACCAATGAATATTTTTTTCATATTCACTTAGAGGAATTTGATTGAGAACCGACTGTGGATCTCTTACAGTAAGAGTGTAGTTATCTGATTTTGAGTTTGTTTCTAATTGGACGGTTATTGACTCCCCATTCTCCACTAGTGATTGAGTTGGATCTGTTACAGTAAGTACAAGTGACTTATCGCCACTACTGCTATTGGTGCCACCACCTTCTCCGCCACCACCACAGCCAGATAGGACTACTAAAATCGAGAGTGCTAAGTAGTTTTTCACTTCAAATCCTTTTTTTTATACGTAAATGACATAGATTAGTTTTCTAAATAAACCAGCGATTTCGCTAGTTTATTGATTGCTCTCAGATTATCCTTATCCAGATTCACGTTTTGAGCTTGCAGTTCAACTTTTGTCGTTAAGTTGAGGACTTAGAATGCTTTTTCATAAGCTTTTCTTTCAAAGCGGGCAATTTTCGCTCAGATGTCTCGTATTCGACAGCTAGTTCCAAGAGCTCATCATTACTAAATCGACTCGTTAACCCAACGATCGCTGCCAAGCCTTTTGACATGGCGCCTTTTTTTCGTGCGTTATCCACAACGCTATTACGAGTACCCAATAATGAATACACCCCTAACTTCGACATACCCAGCTTCAGGAGACGACTCTCCAGAGCATCATAATGCTTCACTTTACAGCGCTGTGACTCTGTAACGCTTAAGATAGGATTGTTTACACTCTGAGATAGAATGTGGATCTGTTGCTCTTTTGGCATTTTCAAAAGAAAATCAACGCATCGAATATGCGATTCCTTTACAGGTTCGTCGGGATTATTTTTGTACTTTTGAATCGCGACTTCATTTGAGCCAAGAAAATAAGCTAATGAGCGTACAGACTGCCCCTTTCTCCGTGATTGCAATTCATCAAAAGGTAATTTGTCTAGATTTTTCTGAAAGTCACTAAATAACATTATGCCTTTATGTTGCGGTTTTCCCGCAACATACCTTAATCTAATTAATCCGAGATAATATCTCTTCAAGAAGGACTTTGTCGTTTTCTAAGGCCTCTGTCGCTGACAATCTGCCCTGCCCAAGCTTAAGGTTTTTGTAAAGGTACCAAGTACCACGTTTGTCTATAATTCGAGCATCTAAGCCTAAATCAAGAACTTCACCGTAGTAATCGAAACCCTTACCAAACAATATTTTGGTTTCAGCTTGTTTAAATGGAGGGGCAAGTTTGTTTTTGACAACCTTAATCCTGGTTTCATTACCCATTGTACAATCGGTGACTTTATAGCTCCCCGTTCTGCGAATATCAATTCGCGTTGTAGCGTAGAACTTTAAAGCATTTCCACCTGTTGTTGTCTCAGGGTTTCCAAAACCACCAATTTTAAAACGAATTTGGTTTATGAAAATAGCCATGGTATTCGTTTTCTTTAGAATACCTGTTAGCTTCCGGCATGCTTGCGACATTAACCTCGAATGAAGGCCCATACTAGCTGCCCCCATCTCTCCTTCTAACTCCATTTTAGGACACATTGCTGCGACACTATCGATAACAATAATGTCTACTGCTCCCGATAGAGCAAGAGTTTCTGCAATAGACAGAGCTTCCTCCGCACTATTGGGCTGCGAAACATACAATTCTTCGCTATTAACGCCAATTAATTTGGCATATCCAGGATCAAGCGCATGCTCAACATCAATGAAGGCACAAATACTTTCTTTCTTTTGTGCTTCAGCAATGACTTCCAATGCCAATGTCGACTTTCCGGAGCTCTCCGGGCCAAAAATTTCATGAATACGACCTCGCGCTAACCCGCCCACTCCTAAAGCTTTATCAAGCTTAGGTGAGCCTGTAGATACGATGTCAAGATTGTTAGTTGTTGCTTCGCCCCCAAGGCTTTGCACAGCACCCTTGCCAAATTGTTTTTCAATTTGCCCTAAAGCAGCAGCAAGAGCCACGCTTTTAGGTGAAGGATTGCTGTTATTGCTAGCTATTGTAACCATAACTACCTCGCTCTGTTTTGTTATATATTATAGTTGAGCAAAGTGTTTGTCAATGGTATTTAATACCATATTAAATCATTTTATAGCTACTGTTTATTTCTGGAATGAGGTACTTCGGTAGGCATATAGGTAAGAATTGTATCCAGATTGATCAGGCTGTCATCTGGCTCCAGATTTCCGGCTTTTGACTCTATCTGACTTGCACTTGCATTATCAATTGGGCTAGGTAATAGCTGAATCCCAAGTACAATGCTAGAACACAGAAACCAAACAATGAGTATCGTCTTTTGCAAATTATCTCTACGCTTGTGCATCTCTAACCCTCCAATTTAATATCATATATTATAGATTGGTTTGTAAATTTTTCTATCTATATTCGGGCTTATATCGATATAGACGCAAAGTTGAGATATAGGGTTGCTCTTCAAACTTACTACGAGCTTTACTAGACCCCAGTCTTTTAGACTTTGGGGTAGACTCAATCGAAACCATAGAACCAATGAGTACCGTTCTCGCTGAATCCATATCGGTAGTTACAACAAATATTGGTAACGAAGCAACTCTTGAATGACTTTTCTCTCCCACTCCTGGTACATATCTAGTGATGTTCGCTTTAATACTTGTTGGACTTGGCGTCCGGTGCACAAGAAACTCCGAATCAGAAATCTCTGCAATTTTCTTAGAAACGATGTCAAAGCTATCAGAACCGTTATCAATGATTTCTTTAGCTAACTCAAGCGCTTCTTCTTTTGAGTATTTCTTTTGGTTACCCCACCCTTTTGATTCGTTATAAAAAACTATTTTTTTAGGTAGCGCCTCTTCTACCACCAGCAAGCGTTCACATTGTTTAAAGTGAACCCTTTGCATGCCTATCTCTGTTAATAATTTTCTTACATAATTCAATGCGGCAGTATTGCTTTTGCATTTACTCGAGGCCTTAGCTTCTTTTACAGCGTCTGAAAATGCCTTTTTGGCATGATTTACTTCTAGTAATTTGGGAACTACATCTTCAGGAATGAAGACCACTCCAGGTAACTGGTTTAACTCTCGTCCTGATTGGTATTCATCGTAAGTGATCGCCGTTATAGCTCTAATGACCGCTTTAATTGGTTTGATGTCAGAGGGATTGTTTAACTGAACGTTAAAGTACGTTTGCTCTAAGGAGTGAGCAAACGCATGAAGTGAGGATTCTAATGACTGAAGTTTTCGTATGACTGGCACACTGTGTAGTGACTTGGACACTCTTCTTCTCTCTCTATCATTTTGGATTGATTTGTTTCAACCCGCTTAGAGCCCCTTTGAGAATAGGTTGCCACCTTATCAAGGAAACCTCTATCGTTAAAAACAAAGTCAACATACTCTTCATACATCGGCAACCCAATTTTATTTTCCCAATATCTATAAGTAACTACTCTACCCCATGGGAAACTTTGGGTTAGTTGGGGCTCACCGAATATCTTAAATAGTTCAGTTTCAGTAGTTAACCCAGGATCAACTAAGTATGCTGGATTATTAGGGATTCTTGTACCACCAGCACCATATTCACCAGTAAAACCAAATACTGGATCAAGACTATCATTTTGAGCACAACCGAAAAGGGAGGCGCTCAACATTACAGCTAACATTAATTTCTTATTCATCATCTTTTCGTTTCGTCATGATATTGAGGGTTTGTTTTACAAAACTAAAATCAGGTACAACTGGCATAAATGCCGCTCTCATATACTGTCGAACTGTTCGATGTATTGAGAACAAGAACCGCCCAATAAAACTATCTATTTCCGATTCATTTAGTTCTTTGTATGTCACCTTAATTTGGAATATTGAGGCGACTACCACGACGCACACTACTGGAATTAACCAGTTAGGAACGAGTGTGTAGTACATATTCAACCCCCAAAAAATAGCCGCTATAACACCAAGTAATGGAAGAAGAGCAATTGCAGCAACCATAGGAAGCCTCCTGTTGTTTTATAATAGGTTACAGCATATACAATTTAAAATCCAATTCCTAAATTCATATCAGTGTCAACCTCTTGTTTAACTTTTTCGTCTACTTGTTTGCACTTGTCTTTTACTGGTCCAGAAAGCTTATTGAGAATTTCATTATTCACAGATGTATCTATAGTGAACTCATTAACTATATTACCAAGCTTGGCTTTAACAACTGCTGGTGGAGTTGCTTCAGCCCTGTCAACAGCTTCTATTTCAGTACTTATGTTAGAATGCAAAGATGGTTTACCTGTCCACGAACTTACCTCAACCTGCCTTAATATCTCAAGAAGGTCCTTGGGGTTTGCAGAGTACGGTAGGCTTAACTGACTACCTTCAAGTTTGGGTTCATTATTATTATCGAAAGTGATATTTAAGAGTTTAATGTGCCCATTGTTCGAGTACTTATGGATAAAGTCTTGTTTAGCTGCAATCTGCACCTCTGTAGATAAATTTCTACCAGCGTCTAAATTCGCTTTATAACCACGATACAGGTCAAACGACTGATGCTCATGTTCAACATAACCTGTTTTTCTAACGACCAAACCTTGATCAATTACTTTACCATCAATGAACTGGTTGAACTCTCCAGCCTTTTTAATCGCGTTTACCAGGAGCTCATCCACATTTAAAGAGGTCTCGGTAACCTTGCCTAATTTCTTGAGAACAGAATCCCTAAACCCTTGGAGCTTGTTAACCAATGAAACCTTAATAACTGGCTGTATACGATCAATATCTCTTAGATCAATACTTTCAGCCTTCATAGCTAACCATTCTTCCGCAAGGCTACGTCTATCTAGAGGCTTGTTTTCATCAAGGTGCCCATAGTTTTGTTTTATTGTAGCCTTGTCTTCAGTGGAAATGTTTTGCCAAACAGTCTCCATAAGGTCCACATACTCGGAGTTTGTGAACATCTTCTTAAATCCCAAGTGTACCGCTTCATGTGCAATAGTCTTTCGAAGTCCTGACTCATATGCGTTATGTTCACTTTGTAGATTCACATGCATTTCACCATTGTGGGCAACCCCAGCGAGTGTAGAGCTGTAACTTTTCAGATCATTACTAAGAAAGTTCATTGAATCTATCGTTTCATGTACACGAATCTTTAAGTAAGGGTGATTAGCCTGAATCTCTTCAAGAATCTTTATTGATTTGGGGATATCCAGCTCAGGATCTACTTGGGAAGTGGGAGCAGCACCTATTGTTCTTAACGTGTCAGGATTATGTTTTATAAAAGAATGTACAGCTTGAGCTTTACCATCACGCTCGAGCTCACTGTAAAGAATAGTTTTACCTTTAAAGCCTTCCTCCCTCAGCTTCTCTATTGCCAACATTTGATCGATAATTTCAGGCTCAGTTACTGCTTCAGGTAAAATGATTGCTCGAACATCTTTTATGGTCAGTTTTTGAATGGGGTCAGCTTTCTCAGAACCTATTGGCGAAAACCTTGTAGCCTCAGCTAGCTGGTATAATTCATTCGATAAACTATCGCTCAAAGCTTCTTGCGAAACAGGTTTGTTTAGCGATAAAGATTCCACTATTCTACTGAATACATCTTCCTTTGCTTTTGATACATCAATACCTTGGTCCACCGATAACTGGGATACTATCCCTTCAAATTTTTTAATAAGGTCCGCATAATACTCAGATGTATGGTTAGTTGGCCCAACAAGCTCACCATCCAGGGTCGCTTGTATTTTACTAAGGTCTTGGTTAGATAAATGTACTAATGCTGCCATCATCTGCGGAATAGTGACATTATTGGAGTTTTCAAGGAAGGCCATAGCTTCATGTTTACTTTTTAGTTCTACACTCGGCTCTAACTTGCATTCTAAGATGTTGTTTAATAACCAAGTATTGAAAGCATCCCTCTCACTGTACTCATCCAACTGCAAATTTAATTGTAATGATAGAGCTTCATGGTCTACTTCTGATTCTTTTGTATATACGTCTAGTAATTTTTCAAGGTGGTACCTTAAGCCCATTAATTCGTTTCGCGGATCTAATTGTTTGTATAGTGTTGTTGCAGTTTCGTCTAGTAACTCAATACTTTCTTTGGAGTCATCGAGCTGCATCTCATTCATAAACGATAAAACTTGTGATTTAACGGCGCTATCAATTTTGTCATTTAATGATTCCCCTTGCTCTAACAAAAACTGTTTAAAGTCTGGTTCAACGCCCTCAAGCTTTTGAGCAGTAGTGAACTTCAAGTACTCTTCAGCAATTTCTACTAAATCTAAATTCTGAATAAATCTTGCACCGGGTAGATTCTTCTTTGGCAAGTCTGCAAATCTTCCCTGGCTATATTGATAAGCTAAAAGTACTTCTGGTCTTTTACAAAGCTCCAGAGCAGACTCTAAACCAATTTCACTAATAGCGTTTTCTAAATTTGTTGAATCAATACCTAGATTATTTAGTGCTTCGAGCATGCCGGGCCACTCTGAAAGACGCTCCATATCCACAGTGAAGTTCGATATTAATGGGTTGTTTAATTTTCCTTGGGGTGTCCAACAATCAGACTGAGTGATCGTATTTTGAAAATCTACGATTAAATCGATACCTTGATTCGATTCAATGAACTCCTGGAAGGTATTCGTTTCTACCTTAAACCCCTCTCCACTTTTGACTTTATCTAAAAGTGAACTTAGGTTTCCATTTAAACTAAAGCTCGCAATGAGAGAGTTCTCATAACCATTTTCATGAGTCACATCCCAATCTTGCTGTTTCAAATGGTGAAGGGTGTAATAGGTATTGGCCATGCCTTGAGGCACTAGTTTTAAGGTATCTACCATCTCATTTGCTAATGGATGATCAAGGCTTAACTCTTTACCTTTAATTGAACCATTAGAAAACTCACCGTGTTCCATTAGGTTGTCTACAATACGCTCTCTATCTCGGGTAATGATATAGCTATAAACCATAATTTTAGACCTTGTTATTTATCCTCAAATGACATATTTACTATATTCCATAATCTTTATAAATTCGATTTATTTCAACTCGCGCGTGTGTTAATGTGGTATTTATACTGTGTAATTATCCTTCAGGTACAGCTCATGAAAATCTCAAATTGGCCATCACTCATTAAATGGATTATCTCTGTTGGACCAAAATCAGCCTCTACAAGTCAGCAATATATTACTTCACTGCAAAGTCGTGACCGAGACGCTTGGCGAAAACGAGTATCAAAGTTTAGCCCCAAATGTACTTTTGCTGGTGTTATTAGTGATGCAATGCACGAAAAAAGAGGCGGACTTGTAATTGGTATCGAGACTAAATGTGAAGGCAAGATAAATTTGTTGATCCCTAAAAACAAATGCAACGAAATGGATTTAGCGAAGTCGATACTATCTAATGCATCTATAGTTTCTATCACTTTCACTCCATACATTCATTTTGAGTACGGTCTAATTGGGCTAGTAGAAAGCATAAGTTCTTTATGCCACAACACAGAGAACCAAATATCAATTAAACCTAAACAATTGCCGAAAAATGCAACCTCGACCAACACTACTATCACTCAAAGTGTTCCTCGTTCCACCAATAGCTGGAACAGTTCGAGTGACGAGCAATTGATGAATTACTTGAGTCAAGATATTGGTTTGAGGCAGATAGCTTTACAGATGAACGTAACACCAAAATTCATTACAAATAGAATGCTGCAACTAAGCATAATTGACATTGACCAGTTCGCTGAAATAAAAAGGCAACTGTTAGATTTAGGGTGCTTTCAATAAATGGCTAATGCCACTTGATACCGAAGAGGATTAAACAAGTGGTAGTTTTGTAGAAATATCTATCGTAGAAGCAGCGATCAAGAAGTGCTTTGCTTGGTCAAAAACCTCAGGCAAAAACACTATCAAATGAACCAAACAAAGAGGAGCACCAACTTAGTAAATGGTCTCCGAACGGAGCACGGCTTTGAATGTCATATCACGTTTGACCTTGTTTTGACTCACAGCGTTCCGGCGACGGAACGCGATTCAATTCTTGTATAGCGCCAAATGAAAAATTTATATTAGTATCCCCGATGATGATCGTTCAGGCCTTGATATATAGCACTAGCGATTAAATAACCTGTCAATCCAAATACAGACAGAGCATTAGTATGTAGTGCACCATTGAAGTAAGTAGTGATTAGAGATGAAATAAACACCACTACAAAAATTAAAAGCGCTATCTTGAAGCCCCAGTCAACAAAGAAGTCTATTGCAGGACCAAAGCTCAAAGCTAGGTTGTTATTCTCCATTACATTCTCAAGCCTTTTCACAAGCTTCTCCTAGTTTTCTTTATAGGGTTTTCGAATAGATTTTGGCGCTTTGGGTAGCCCGTTAAGCATATCTATATGAGCTTGTTTCTTACTATGCCCTAGCTCAACTTCCTCTGCAATTTGGTAGACTCTTACCTTGCTAAACCCCCACCGATTGGCTAGGTGTGCTGTAGTCCAACCTTTTCGTTTATAGCACTCAATGTATTCGTCTTTAGTCACGGTAACAAGAAACCTATCTTTGTAAAGTATGCTTAACTATATACGTTAAGCATACTTTACTCAACAACTCAAGATTTTTAGTCTTCGCGTTTCACTAATAACATACTAGAATCTGAGTATTCGTTTAGTTTGCACATAGGCCAGCTCTTAATAATTTCGTAATTTTTTCTGTTGATTTCTAAAGGTACTTCTATCATCACATCAATGAAATGTTTACTGTTATATGGAGTAGACTGCCGATGTAATACAATTTCTAACTTATCTTCGCGTGGGATTGCAGTACTTTTTACATAAACACTCGGAGACACAACAGCCTCTACCGCGGTCCGTTCTCTCAAAAATACTAGCAATTGCTCTTTAATGTCGCTCATTATTTTTTCTCTATTTATTAATAGCTTAGCTTATACATTGTGTTTCTGTACACTCAGATATCTGACCATATACAGCGACAAAATCAACCTATAGATTCTGTTCGCACTGTATTTGACTTTTTTCATTAGGATTCTGTGATGAAAGCCTCAAATAAAAATGATAGCCTCAACATATCATTGATACCCATTAATTATCATTGACAGTCATCACCTGTTAATTGACAATGTGACTGTCAATTTTATGGAGAGTCACAATGTCATCAGTCACTGAATCCGTTTTGCAGAATTTGGAAAAAGCAAACGAGAGCGTAAGTCGTACCGAGTCAGAACGTCGAGCAAACATCCTTCAGCAATCGAAGGTTGTACTCGATGAACAGTTTGAAGTCAGCAAGGTCATTCTTAATCACTCAGTTCCACAAACCAAAATGAGCAAAATGTGTGGCTGGGACTCTGTCAACACGTTTAAGAAAAAGGAAGAAGATTGGGTGGAGCAAGGCTATCAACCACCTGAAATGATCCGTGGTAAGTATGCGTATTCGCCAGACTATATTCATGAAATTCTCGATTTAGCTGGTAAGCCAAAATGGTCTGATTTTAATCGTGGTACTCATATTATCAATGTACAGAACCAGAAAGGTGGTACAGGTAAGTCCATGACGACTATTAACCTGGCTCAGGCATTAGGTTTACAGCACCTTGAACGTATCCGCATTCTAATCATTGATTTAGATCCACAGGGTTCACTTAAATTGTTCGCTCAATCTAAGGAATACAAACAAAATGATCTGGACCAACTCACTGCCGTTGACATTATGACAGCGGATCTTGAGGGTAAAGATTCTCTATATCAAAATTTCGTGAATTATGGTTTAAGTCATGAGGATATTATTGATGAAGCAATCCTTAATACCTTCTTACCTAATGTTCGAATCATGCCAGCGTTTCCTGAGGATGAGCGATTTTCGTCTTTACATTGGCTCGGAGAAGAAAACCTAATTCCAAGATTAAAAGAACGAGTTATCGACCCTATTCGTAACCAATACGACTTAATCTTTATTGATACAGGACCTCAAATCAACCCGCTTACTTGGAGTGCACTGTACGCTTGTAATGGTTTGTTGGTACCAGTATCTCCAAAGGCTCTCGACTGGAGCTCCACAACTCAATTCTTGGATAATTTACCTAACCAGGTTCGAGCTTTGCCAGAAGGTTCAGAAGGTATTCGTTGGATTAAAATTGCCCGTACCAACGTCGAAGAAGAGAAAGACCGAGATACTGAGCTATCAAATCGTATCAAAGATGAGTACCGTTCCATGGTATTCAATAACTACATCATTCGCTCAAATGCTTTTGATACCGCAGCCAAAAATTATCGAACAGTACTAGATGTCGCTTCTAGCGAAGGTATTTGTATCCCTCGACAGCTACGTGACTCTAAGGACTCAGTAATTGATTTAGCAAATGAGCTTAAAGATCACTTAAAAGATATCGATTTATAAAGAGGGCACCATGTCAAGTCATAGAAGAAATGTCCAAGCTTATACACCAGGTGGTAATCGTACCTCGAAGTTATCATCAGATAGTGTTGCAATCACAACGAAAGAGGAGCAACTCCTTAACGAGGCAGCTCAAGCAGGAGTATCCGAACTAGAAATTGCGGTTGATGGCCAAGAAGTCTTGTTTCAACTGGTCGAAATTCCTTTTGATAAAATTGAAGCCGAAACATTCGTATCAGAGGATAATGTTCGAGATCAATCAATTATGTCTCGGCTGTCAGTTATAGATATTACCAACAAGATCTCTGATAAGGGTCAACTCTATCCCGGTCTTGCTATAAAACACACTGATTCACAAGGGGGTGTCACTTATGAAGTTATTGATGGCTCTCAACGCAGAAGCGGTTGTTTCTACAGTAAGCGCGGTTTTAAGATCTATGCTACAAGTCAAAATATTACACGCGAAAGTAAGCAGTCTTTATCTGAAGTAAGTAATACACATAGACCCATGTCTCTCTATGAGTTAGGTAAGCAATGGCTGAACCTCAAGAAAGAACAAGGTTTGAACAATATTCAGATTGCCACCGAGAAAGGCTATGACAAAAACTTAGTCTCAGCTGGTATAAAAGCGGCAGAGCTACCAAAATGGCTAATAGATGTCATTCCTAGTGTTCCTGATCTAGGAAGACCTTCAATAATTGAATTAGACAAGAAAATAACTAGCCTTTCTGATAAAGAAAAATCAGGCTTTGAAAATTTTTGCTCATCTTTATTAGAAGAGACAGAAAACCTAAGGCTTACAGCATTAAGTGCTAAACACGCCAACGCTCAAATCGTAAAAAAGATTCTGTCATACAGCTATGCCGAGCATGATGAGGATCAAGGGCAAGATGCATTGACAAAGCCAAAGAAACTTAAGAAGAAACTTGATAACGGCTCTGAAGTTCACGTAAAACATGACTCCTTGAAAGGTGAGTTCAGTTTCACAGTTAAAAATATAAGCGATGAGCAAAAGCAGCAGCTTGATCAGCTTTTAGGAGATTGGGGATTATCCATATAGTGTGGCGTTTATCTATCATGCTGAAAAATTGGGCATTTAACTGTTTATAGTGTCATTTTCTTTGAACTAAGCTGTAAACCTGTATATAATTCGCTTCGGAGTTAAATTGCCCCCAAGCGTTTATCTCTGTCCCCCTCTTACGCTTTTGCGTAGGAGGGGGTTCTTTTTTTCAAACCAGAAAATATACAACTCCCCCTCCCCTAATATCTTTACTTGATCAACTCCAAACTTGCGAAAATAAGCTTGTAGCCACAGAATTCTTTAGGCCAGTGTATCCTTTTACTGATATAAGTTACTCTTTTATCAACCTCAATGGCTTGTACTATTTTAAGAGAGTGATGAGAGCAAACCAATGGACTTGTATACTAATCGAACTTCAAAAAATGATTTCATTAAACATGGCATCACAGATCATATAGAAGATGGAATGGACTTATTCATTGCTTCAGCTTTTTTCACAGAGTTTGATGTTATAGATGAGGTCCTTGGAAAAGGATGTAATTTAAAAATCATTGTGCGACTTGGTTTTCCAACCTCACCATCTGCACTAGATAGATTACTAAACAATAATAAGGTTGAAGCTAGGTTCTTCACGACCAACTCATTCCATCCTAAGCTTTACATTTTTGGTGATAAGTCCATCTTGTTGGGTTCAGCGAATCTAACTCGATCCGCCATATATTCTAATCAAGAAGTTATGATTGGCATCCACCCGGAAGATCATAGATTTATAGAACTGCAAGAGTTATTCAGTGAATACTGGCGTGACGCAAAAGTGCTCAATAGAGATGCAGTCAAATGCTATCGGAGTATCTATAACAAGTACTATCATGCAAATAAACTATTAAATGACATGGAACACGATGTCATCGACACCATGGGGGATGTGAACTTCTCGAACATCAATCGCGGTAAAAAGAAAGCATCACAGAAGTCTATTTTCCAAGATACATACCAGCGTTCATATCAAGAATCAGTTAGTGCTTTTAATCGAATAGTAGAAATCTACAAAACCTTCGATAGAAAAGTTAACGGTGACTTAATACCATTAAGATTAGAAATTGACTCATTCTTCAGCTTTGTTCGCGACTTCTATGCCACTCAAGACACTTGGAAGCACCAACCTCTTGGATGGGATGAACAACAACGGTCTAAAACGGCAAAACTTATTAATGAATGGATGAATACAAAATGGGAACATTTTGAGGATCGCATTGTTCCGCATAATTATCCCCTTATAAAAAAAGTCCTCGGTTCAAAGGAAGCAATCATATCAGCTTCAATGATTGATATAGTTGAGGCACTTTGCGTTCTGCACTCTTTCCATGACCGGTTTCGCTTCTACAAAGGTGGCCTCAATACATTAAAGGAGAGCTTTATGGGAAGTAATGAAGAACAGAGGGTAAAAAAGACTCTGATATACCTACTATACGGCACTGGAGACCCTGTAACACGTATGGCAAACTGCATATACGATAGTGAGTATAAGTTGAACCAATTCGGAAAATCTAATGTTCAGGAGCTAATTGGATGGATTAACAAAGAAGATTTGCCAGTCATCAACGGTAGGACAACTAAAGTACTAAGATACTTCGGCAACAAAGTTGTTCAAGTAAGTGAGTAACGAAAGTTATAGTTATTGACGCCTCACTTCTGTTGAAATGAGGCAATATGATATCCTAAAAACTACGCTACTTCTTCTACCTCTGCATCGGTCTCAATAAGTCTAATCATTTGCTCATATAAATTAGTCCGCTCAAAGTTCTCCTTTGTATATTTGCTTCGAAGATACTTCTCTACCCCTTTGACAGTTACATTTCTATCTGATGATAATGGTTGCTTAAACACTTGAGCCAGCAACTGGCAAAAGTCATGCCCATTCGCGGTCTGATATATACAATAACCAGCTTGATTTAACTCTACGTATTTATTGTATATGTCGATACAATGAGTTTGTTCTACTCTCGGACTTCTTCTGATTGCAGCTTCGATTAAGATTTGAATGTTTATTGACACATTAAAATCGTTAACCGTCACAGCTTCGCTAGTAAAGTAGTTCATACCTTTGAATCTCACATTCAAATTCAGCAACCTACAAGCGAGTTTTACAAGACCGATTTCATTACAGACGCTCATCAGATTACTCATTAATCTCTGACCAACTTCATCGATCTGCATCGGACCCAGAATATGATTTTGTGTATGTTCAGTTATAAAATCTGTGATAAATTCATCATGAAGCATCATAATTTCTGCATCATGCACGTCCGTCATAAATGTATCGTTGTAAGTCTTTTCTAGTACGTGGTCGAAGTCTGCATCGACTATACCGTAAACTTGATTAGAAATACGAGTCCTCAGCCTATCAACAGCTTCTATGACATCCGCCTTTCCACTTGCTGGAGTGCAGTAAAAGAACTCTGTATTTCTCAACACCATGTTAAACAGAGTAATATCGGAGTCGCCTTCAACAACAAATATAATCCTATTGCCTACGTGGTCAGTTTGGACCTGTAAAAGCAGAGCGCTAAATTTAGTTTCATCGCTACGTTCTCTGGTAGCATCTCTTAAACTCGACATAACTAGTTACTCTTTGCAATCACATGCTTGTCAAAGAGGTCAATTGAACTTTCCCATTCATCACCAATCACATCCGGTGAATGCGTTGTTACTATAAGCTGTGAGTAGTGATTAAACTTTGATATTTGAGAGAACTCATTAAGGAGGTCTTTCTGCCATGAAATGTGTAGAGATACCTCAGGTTCGTCTATCAAAATGATTGCACCATTTTCTGCTTTGAAAATTAGATCAAAGAAAATAGATACTTGGTTCTTCTCGCCTGAAGACAACTTTTCTAAAGGTATATTAGCACCAACATGATTGAAGAATGCGAAGCCGTATTCCGGGTTAACTGCTATAGTTTTAAATGAAAACTTTTTCTTCTCAATTAGCTTCGAGAACTCGCTCAAACGTCCTACAAAGTCTTCATGCAAAGATTCTTCATAGAATATTTCATCCAATTTATCACTCAAGTTAATGGTGTAGTCTGATACAAGGTTTAAGTCATTCAATTCGAGATACTTACTCGACTTTGGTAGCAATCCGAAACGAGTGTAAGGTGCTAACAGGTCTTGTAGGCCAACTATCCTCTCTTTCTGCATGTACGGTAATGCGTTATTTTGAACTTCGTGTGATTCTATTGAAATGCATGAAAATAAGTCATAAACCAACTGGTCAAGCTTGTGCAATTTACTTAGCGCAAACTTCATTTTATCTTCTAGAAACGCTCTTTGCTTTGTAATGATGCTATATGCTTCAGTTTCGTCATTCAGATGTACAGAATGGATAAGAATAGAAAAAGCTTTTCTGTAATCAAATACCTTTTCTTCAGACAAGTTTTGGGTTGAAGGAATGATGATCTTTTTTGCGTCATTAAGAAATGACTCGATCTGCATACCAGATTCTGAGTTGAAGTAACGGACAAGACCAAGATTGGTTTTCAGTTCGAATGTATCAAAACTTATTTTAGATAATTCTTTGTAGTTATTTGAGATAGCATTATGAATCAATTTGAGAAGCATAGTCTTACCATAGCCATTGGGGCCTGTAATAACCACATGATCGGACTCTGGAAGTTCAATGTCATAGTTTAAAAAACCAAACAGATTCTTAACTGTAATTTTTTCTATTCTTAGGAACATTTTGTAGTATTTTTATTGAAAATTATGTCGCATTGTACCATTAGAGGTAATGTCGTAAAGTGCATATTGATTCTGGGTATTTCTGTTTCTGTGGGTTATTCAGTGATTTATGGGTAATGACCAAAGACCAACGTAGCTTGAATAGTAAAGATTTATTAGTCTGAACTCTTTACTTTATCTAGACGATTTATATCCACATTCTTAACCAAAGCATCTGCATCAAATATCAATTGATTTTTTTCATTAACTTTTGGTCTGAATAAAACTAGTACTTTACCAAACTCCCCTTCTGCCTCAGCTGTTAAGGTCGTATTTCCTGAACTATCAACCAAGTAGTTTGTTGAGTCTGAATCCAACCTTCCAATTCGGCCATTCACGTGAATAATTCCAACGTCATAGTCTCTTGATGACAAACTCTCGGAAAAATACTTTTTTAACTCTTCAGGGTTATCCAATATAGATTCAGGGTCATCAACGTACGCACTTGCAACCTTAAGTTCTATATTCTGTTTATTATGAATTGATGTATAATCCGGCCCATTTGGAGTATTTGAAATGCCAGGGCTAACATATAAGCCCACAATTGCCCAAATTGCTGAACATGATGTAACTATTGCTCCTCCACCTTTTGATGAAACCTTGAGATTGTTCCATTCGATTAGTTGCTCCTCTTCCTTTAACGAGGCGCCTCTTTTGAAAATTTTATAACCAAAGTACGCAACGAAAGAACCAATAGAGAAACACAGAAGCATCCCTATACCGTTAAAGACAATAATACCCAATCCTTCCATGGATCTCCCTTATCTTAATTTTACTATTATTTTGTTAATTCATCTAAACAAGCTTAGATCATTCTTGTATCAACAGAGCTCAAACTTAGATTCTTTTTTCTTAGGCTCACCTTACATTCTGTTTACTTATGAACTATTAGTTATTCCGAAAGTATTTATCTGTATTCATTAATTCGTATCGGCAAGTGAGCTTTTTCTAAGGAGTATTTTGTGGCTACCATTCATTCAAACGCATTTGAATTTAATCTCGATGGCTTAACTAATATCAATTTCATAGAACAATCCCATTGTATCACCCATGGTCAACCTTATGATGGAGTCCGTTGCTACAACGCTTGTCACAAGGAGCCAGCAAAATTGGTTGTACTTGCTGGCAGGAAGGGGTCACATGAAGTTTCTAACTGGCTAGTGTCAAATGTAAATTGGCCCAAAGAAAACGGCCTAGGAGGTGCAATAGCAGATACCTATATGGATGACATTCCACGTAAACTCAATTTTGCCATTCGTGGTTGTATCATACTCACCATTTTCGGTATTGAGTACACAATCGAAGACATTGTCCTCGCACAAGGTAAGTCTGGTGCTTACAACAACTGGTGGCTTGGTTCGAGCTCAATGATAAAGATAAAGGCAGAAAACATGACAGATTCATATGCTCAGGAGCTGTCCGAAATGGCCAACAAGTTGATTATGGCAGGACTATCTAAGAGTTTCGCTAGAGCAATCAATGCTATCGGCATTGGAATATACAAATTAACAAAACCACATAAAGTGGGTCGTTGTCTAATTGGGTGCACGAATGACCAATTCGATAAAAGTAAGTCCGTGGTTTTCATAAGTATGAAAAACAGTTCGGCTGATGCAACTATGATGGGTACTTACGCGCTTGATTCTGAAAAATTGTAGTATTTAAAACACTTTAGATTAAGAATATACATTGTATATTCTAATACTTTTTTTTGAACAACCATGTTGATTAATAGTTAATCAAGAGTTCTGGAACACTATGCCAGATGGATATCTGAGTAATATACACTGTATACTATTTTAACAAATAGCTCCCTTTAAAATATACAGTGTATATTTACAATGTGACATCAATACTGGTCCCATTAGAATATACACTGTATATCACCCCAAAAATTCACATCACTTAAGCGTATTGATTAACTTAATTAAACTATCTGGGTCAGAGGTGTAGAGCGATACCAGCTCCTTTTTACTTAGGTTAGTTAGTATCTTGGCTATCAAATCCTGGTTAGTATTGGTTACTAGGTTCTGAACCTTAAACTCTGAATACCCCATAACCATCGCAACATACAAGTGCCTGTTTTCCTTAAACCACTTCCAATAGGCAGACTTAGAGAAGCCTTCATCTACAAGTCGATCTGGAGCACTAGGCAATCCTAGTTCGGCGTTAACCTCTTTTATGGTTTCCAATTCCACCAGCCTGTTGACAAATAGCTTTAGTTCATCGTAATCATTACAGTAGTTGAATGCATTATCCAACATGAAAGCCTGTTTCGGCTTTGATTTCTGCCACAGTTTTATTGTGCTTTCACTCTGTTTAAACGCTTCAGCTAAGAGAGATAAATCGTTTTTATAGTCATAAGTAAACATAATTGTTTTATAGATTTAATAGTGATTCGAGTAAGGGTTTTGGCGTTACATTTCTTGTAGAACGTTTAGTTACTTTTGTCGTATGCATATTACTATCGACTCGATCAGGAGAAATTGTAACATTCGTATTTACTGGCATTGTACATAAATCCGTTGATAGAGATAGACGCTGTTCGAGTGAAAACTTTGATATTGTTTCACGAAGAGAAAATCTCTTTATATCTTCAATTTGAGCTTTAAACCACTCGAGGGTGATAAGAGCCTCAGATAGGTTTGACTCATATTCTCCCAACCGAGTTAAGTAGTTTTCTACGCTTGGGTTAAATGAAGCTAGAAAATCTTGTTTGTCTAAGTTAATCACATTTGAGGCTGGTGTTTCGATATTACTTAGTCGCGTGTATAGAGCTGCATTCAGATTTCTCAATTCAGTTTTTAGACAAAGATATTCCTCTGAACTTTTATACTTAAAAACATCGTCAAATTTCAAGTTAGATAGGTCTTTAGATACCTTAGCGATTTTTGAAACTGTTTCACTATCAATACTATTAATGGCATTTGAATACACTCCTTTAAGTGCCCAGTTCATCGCAATAGATTGCTCTAGTACTGAAACAACTGAGTTTAGCTGTTCGATTGTAAAGTGTGTAATTTCCTTCTTAATAGATGGCTTAGCATTCAGTTCTGTTAGTTGGTTAGTAGAGAGAGAACTTTTGTAGAACTCTTCAATCGATTTGAACGAGTCTGAGCTTAATAAAGACCAGCACTTTAATGTTCGATGAATCTGAGGCTGATTATCGGTCAAGAATAGTGTGGGATTGTTTAGCTTGACAGTTGATTCACCAAATCGAGCCAGGTATTTCTTCAATCTATCACAGTGATTCCTTAATCTACTCTCACAGCCTTCCAACGGCCTAGACAGTTGCAGCTTTATTTTGTGTCTTATTGCGTTTCTACGCTCCCGAACATGAAGTAATAGCTTAGCTTTATCGATCCTATGCTTTTGCATAGAAACCATAAAAGGCAATTGTTTTAGTTCTGATGCATTCATGTCTTGGTAGTCGAAACAACCAAGTTCTGACAGTAACTCTGTTCTCTTGGCTATGTCGAGGAATGTCGGGTAGTACTTTAACGATATCCTAACGGCCCCTGTCTCTACCATAGAACGTGCCACAGCTCCTAATTGCGTGGACCGTACTGATTGTTTTCTATTAGAGAGAGACAATCTACGTCTTCTTATGTTCTGAATGAGTGCAAGATCATGTTCAGCTTTAATTCTTTCGTAAGGTTGGGTTAAGTGCCACTGACTGAGAGTTCTTTCATTAACTACAATATTTAACTTGTCGCCTAGAGCGGCATTAGGGTCAATATAATGTGCTGGTGTAAAAACATCTTTAACTTCTTCGCCCAAGAGATCGATGTCAGGGTGAAGCACTCTATGATTATCTGCATGCGCATAGTGAAGTCTTGGATTTGTTTCAAGATTATAGAAAGAGAGTCTTGTTGTTCCCTTAGTAAGTTTACCTGATCTAATTTTTGCTACACGTTTTGTGAAATCTAATGAAGGTTTAACTTTTCGAGCCTTTTCCTGGTATTGGATATCAGTAACATGCGATAGATAGGGTATAGAAAGCTTGGTGTTTATCTTTCCACCGCCAAACATAGAACTAAAGGATGCATAAATCACTTTCGTAGCTTCTTGGATAGAACTAAATTCAATGCTACTAATTTGCTCATCAATTTCGTTATACCAATTTAGTGCTTTTTTGTTTGCATAACCCTTAAGTAGACTAGTTTTAAAGTACTCTGAAAATGCACTAGAAGCTTTACGTCCATTACACTCCAACTTGATTACCTTATCAGAGTTACTTGAAATCAAATCAAAGAGTTCAACTCTCTCAGCATTGACCATCACTGAAATCCTTCCTAAGAGATCACAATGTTTAGATCGAGAAGTGTCCTGGCTGATTGGTTCCAGCTTTAAATTATGAGCAATACTCACTTTTACAGGTAACTGTGTTTTAGGGAGGATCTTCGTGGTGCAGTTAAAATCGCTTTCATTCAAATCGCTCGCATCTATTGGACGCTCCCAGTAGCTAAGAAAGGACTTATGATTATCAATAAACCGCACTGGGTCATTGTCAACATTAAGAGTTTTCATTAATACGGCTTCAGGTAATTTCGATGAGTTAATGCTGATTTTTCCATGAATAGATTCGTACTCTGCATTACTTTTAGGATAAGGAATCCAGCCATTACCTCTCAAAAGTTCATTCCAGATAACCAAAGGTCTATAGGGAAGGGCATTTACTCCATCTAGACTCCATCTAAACGAAAGATAAGCAGCATGCTTTTCAGAAAAAATGTTTATTAAGGGTTTCTGGGCCTCTTGAATGTACATATCAAGAAATGCTCTTCTGGCTTTAGCGTTCAAGCTTCTATCATTTTTGATGTCTATAACGCCTTCATGTTGGTCGACGTACCCACTTTTATATAGTCGTTTGAACTCTTCAGCTTTTTTAGATGACTCAATTGAAATTTGAGCAAAATACCTAACCAACTTTTCTAAATACTTTACTTTTAGAACGTTCGGCTGAAATGCTACTCGTTGATATGCTGCAAAATCGATAGCTTTGGCATGCATCATTCTCGCATCCATATTGCAACTCAGCTGAAACATGAAATCTCTAATGCGCAGAACCTCTTCCTGTAAAAACACTTTCCATCGAGTATGTTTAGCTAGTGAGTTTTGGGTTTTATCGTGTTGAACCATTGTGCATAGTGTGCATCCAAATCGACTAGATCCATTGCAACCATTTGAATTCTTTTGTCCTACTGCAATCTCACAGACATCAGAAGAAGCATTCCCATAAATGGCCAAAAGCAGGGCGAAATCAGAAAGGAAGCCGGGAAGGGGAGGGAGCCCAGCTAAACTACGAGTAAGAGGCTTAGCTCCAGAAAGTTCTAAGGAAGTGAAAACCTCTTGGGTAGACCAGTCACGTATTGGAGCGTATAGAAACAGTGGGTAGCCTGTATTTAAGTCAGACTCTTTCATCTCTTTCAATAAATCACTTATAGACTTATCACTGGTTCCCTGAATAACCATATTACCTTTTCGCTTTGTACTCTCGTTGTTTCTTTGCCCTGTAGCGCAAATCACATCAAAACGGGTGTATTGCTGTAGTTCTTCGTCTGATTTAAAGCGGTCCAATAGGTTTTTTAAATATCTTTCGCTAGGAACAATTTTGAGAATAGAGCTGCAGTCACTATTACGTTGTGCATTTGGTATTAGCTTATTACTAGTCAGGTATTTGTTCGCGTACTCTTCATGAAATGACGGAGTGACAATATCGTAGTAAACGTTAATATCGTTATCTTTTGCATAGTCAATAAACTTAGATTTAACCCACCTGGTGTACATAACCATTGGAAGTGATTCCGAAAGAGTGTCAACCGTTGAAACAATTAAGGGGCGAGTTTTTTCGATCCAACCATTTTGAATACAAACTCGATAAGCTTCAGAAGCAGCATTCAAAACTGTGCTGGAGTCTTTACCCATACTGCAAGGAACAAACACTAGCGAATCACTAGATCGCAAAATCGTTATAAACTCTTCTACAACCGCATTGAACTTGAAGCTAACACTCTCGTGCAAAGCCACCAATTCGTTTTCTATTAGGTTTGTTGTTTCAAAAATATTAACCATTGGCTGAACCATTACTAAAGACCGACAACTATATAATACCATATTTAAACACACTTTATAGACTTAAATATACTTAGTGCACTTTTTTGTGCACATATATTGAAGGAGGTGTATTTATATGGTATTTTACTTCTATTCTTTTAGTCATCGGGTCAAGACATGTACACACCAATTTATTCTGAACAAGACCTTCAATTAGTACTCTTCAGAGCTAACGAGGGTATTTGCACGAATGGCATTTCTGTATTTGAGGGGGTAATAACAGGCAAAGAATTTGCTGAGAACTTCACTGAAGAAGAGAGCTCAGATAGTTTAAATGAGTATCAAAAAAGACAGAGAGACCTTGAGAAAGGTCGTGCACAAGGTTTGATTAAGTATTTCGACAATAGGGAGGATACAGTACTCCCTAGCATTACTGTCTTTGTTTCTTCATTAAAACTCCATGAGGAAATATCTATTGGTAACAAAGAAGTCGTCACAGCCACATTAGAAAGTTCATCTGACCGTCTTGTATGTGATGGTCAGAACCGTTTGAATTTGTTTAAGGACAGAGTTACGAATGCTAGTCCTACTCAGTACCATACGCTGGGAGTTAAATTCATTGTTACAAACACGGACACCTTAGAGCCAGTCACTCAAAAGATTAGACAGGTATTTTCTGACTACCACTTACACCTTCGTAAACCAACATCAGCACAAAACTTATTCTTTGACAGCTCGCAAAGCTTTTCCAGATTAATTAGGGACCAGATACTCGATAATGTATTAGTTGATGGTCATTCACTAAAGCGGTTTATAAGTACCACAGGAAAACCCAAGAAATCCCAGTTAATGGACTTGAAGCAGTTAGGCGATTTCATTTGTACCGCATTAGGTACAACTCCTGTAAAAATGAACAAATTGCTTGAAGGTTCAAGCGATACCGAAGCTGAAATAATTCGCTTAACAACTCCATTCCTCACCAAGTTTTTTTCTCTTATACCTATGAGGTTTCTTTCAGACTCAGGGCCAAATGTTATGTACACGAAAAGTATATTTTGGAAAGGGACTGCGATAGTAATTCGATCTATCTTTGAAGAGCATTTGTCTCGAATGCATAAAGCCCCCATTGATTGGTCAGTACTAGATGGGATAGTTCGATTGCCTGTGAAAGATATTACACATGACTTTTGGCTAGAGAATAATGTAGTACAGAAATCTATTTCAAGAAATGGAAGTATTAAATACAGAATGATCCGCAGCTCAGAGAGAAGCTGTGCTACTGCTATTTGTAAAGAACTAGAACTACCCTCAGTGGGAGAAGAAGTATGAAGTCACCAGAGAGTAATGACTTAGACCTGAAAGCACATCGATGCCCTAATGCGATGACAATGGCGAGAATGGGTCTATCTCGAGCAATTAAGGAAGGTGTTAATGAGTACAACATATACAGCATAGAACCACTGTTAGGAAAGCACATATCTGCTTACTTAAATGATGTCCAATGTAAATTTGAAATTCACATTGAATCGGTAAGGATACGTGACGAACATAAAAAGTTATGGTGTAACGAAAGCACAATCTTTGATGAAGATGATTTCGAGTTTGCAGAGCACTACTGTCGGTACCGTATCGCCTTCACCAACAAATCAAATTATGGTGAAAGTTGAGTACAACCCTTAAAAGAAACCGTGAACCAATTTCCTTAGTTCGAAAACTAAAGTTGATTGTAATTCGCTCAAGGCCTATATTGCTTTTTATCCATAAATGACAATGGTAGATTGCAATGAATAACATTAATCTCATTACAGTGGGGATTGCTTTAGCGGTTTCCGCCCCCTCTGTAATTGCTTCAATCAAAGCACCACACAATGCAGGGAGCTACAATAAAGTTATTAAGGTTCCTTCACACATGAACCAAACAAGTGCAGTTGGCTTGGATGATACTTTAGGCTCCAGAAACATCTCTGACGAAACAATCGTTGAGCTCCCAACCGTCCCAGATGATCCAGTAGGGGACTTTGAGATCCCCAAACCTGGAGAGGATGAAGATGAGGCAGTAGATATTACTATTAACTGTGGATGTGCTTCTGTGAATGTCGCAAGGGGAGCATGTTTTTCTCCAAAAAGAGCTAAAAGCGCAATGGACAGCAAAGCAAGTGGGTACTTTAGCTCATCTTATGGTTCATATTGGCCTAACTCGTCGAACATTGATTTCCTTGTAACATATAACCTGGAAACCAAAGGGATCACAAAAATAGCCATCACTGATCATAGTAAAATATACAATCTCACTGATGAAATCGCTAATGCTGGTTTATTTGAAATTTCCGGGCCAGTGACATCAACTGCTACACCTAGCTGTAGAGTAAGCTTAACTCGTGCTGCGTTTGCTGACATGGGATACTACACAATGGGTGCAGATGATCCATGGAGAGTAAGGTATAGAGGGTGGGCACATTACAACAAACCTTCCGGTTCCAGATACAAAACTGTAAATGGTGGTACCACAAGCACTCGACCTCCATCCGGGAAGACCTACTATTACTAGATAGCTTGAGTTTGTAAAAGCTTTTCTGGGCCTCTCAAACAAACCTTCCTTGGTGTACCAGGTCTTAATATACAAGTGGTACATCAAGGACGTTTTCTTAAAGCGTTAGTTTTCGTCCTAAATGTCACCCCAGACACTATTGGACCATAGTAAATCAATAAGATAGAAGAACACCTCTATCTAAGTGTGACATCTAGGACGAAAGTTTTCTATCTAGTGCCACCGCATATATTTAACTCATTGATATGCTTTTCTACTTTCTTATACTCAAGTAGGCTTTACGTCCTAGATGTCACAGAGAAGAGATTTTTATCTTTATTTTCAATGCTTTAAATATATTCAATGATATCTATAGTAACTAGCTTTTCTTAAATTCCCAACTGGGCTAAACCATTTTACCCCTACGAATGTTTTCGTCCTAGATGTCACCTATCACTCTTTACTGTATATCGAACGTAGAGAAAGTATGACTCCAGTGTGTAGCTTTTTATATCAGCCTAAGGCACAAATAAAATATCTTTTATTTTCAGTCAGTTATAATCATTAAGTTTGAGCTTTATTCTATAGAGTACTGGACACACATTGTTGCTTCTTAAAGTATCATTTTAAAACCGTCCTAAATGTCACCCCTCACGCTCTTGACACAGAAAAACAATTAAAATACATATACTTATAAAAAATCCGATTAAAACATCGCCATAGAACAGTGACACCTAGGACGAAAATAGAGAAAAAAACGCATTGCATATTCATTGATCCCTTACTTTCGTCCTAAGTGTCACCCCTCCAACTAGAAGCAATAGATACTATCCTTATAATTCAATACGTTAGAAGGAGTTCTGAAAAATTAGCTTAACCTTCATTTACAGGGTTTTCATTCAAAGGAAGCAAAAAAGCAGGTTATAAAGAAAGAATTGGGTCTTCATCACCCACAAAACAACTTCAATCACGGATAAAAAACAACAATTAGGGAGTTGGATCACAGTTATTGAGAGGTTTAGCCACCAGCAATATCTGGTAAAGGTGACACTTAGGACGGTATTTTGAGGCAGAACTAGCACACTTGATTGTTGAATGTGCTAGTTGGATGGAAATTTACTTCTTTGGTGTGCTAGTTGAAGCTAATCTTCATCATCTGTGACTATTTCATAGTCGGTTACATCAATGACGTCATCTGATTTCTTCATTGATGTACCTTTAGCATCTTTTGACTCTTCACCAAACTTCTTAATAGCGCTTAGGACAGCAGGGGATATATCTTCACCATTCAGCAATAGTTCTCCAATCTGCTCAGTCAATGCGACCATTTCACTCTGCTTTGGTTGAAGGTTGGCATTGATAGCTTTGATTGCTGACCTTGCAAGGGATAGTTTACTTGGGGCCTTTTTAGAAAGCTCCCAGGTAAACTTAAATGCGACAGTCTTGGTACCTTTTCGAACATCCTCGTAGGAAAGACTTTTGAAAATGTGCAACTTATTAAGTTCTTCAATTGCTGGGTTAAGCCAACGTTTCTTAAGAACCGCAGTTCTGTCATACGAAGAGGGCAGTTGCCACCTAGAGCGCATCCAATCAACATCTAGAATTAGGTTATTTCTTAAATTCTTCCACTGATTGATAGCCTCATAAAGCCTCATGGTATAAACGGAAGATAAGTTTCCTGCTTCACCTATCAGCAGCTGTGTATAGTTTGATGTGGTTTGGTTAATGATACTAATCAACTCAGCATTCAAATACAGCACTACATGTCCTCGTTTAGGACGATAGCTCTGTTTAGTGGTCCAGTGGATAGCATCATAAGCTTTTTCACCATCTTTGCTGTCTTCATCAGGAAGATAGATAACCACACTTTTCTCATGTAAAGATTGTGCTGCGCGTTGTATGTCTCTTGATAGGTTTTTCTTCGACTCATCATCTATCTCGAAGTATTCGATGAACTCTTTGTTAGAAATAGTGATCGGATACTGACCATATTCCATTGTTTTTAAATGTTCGGGAGTAGGGTTTTCCTGATTAATCCGCTTGAGGCACATGTATACAAGCCGCTTCTCATAACGAGTAAGGCTATAAGCTGCCGTTGTTAAAGCGTTCGCTTGTCTAACAGTAAGATCGTTTTTGCTGTTGTTCTCGGTCATGATACTGATACACACAATAAGAAATTGTACCAAATGTAACATTGTAGGCTTAAATGTGCCAGTAAGTAAGCAAACCAACCTTATACATACTTATACAGACTTATCCACAACCGAAAGCGTCCTAGATGGCACGGTAAGTCGTCCTAAGCGATCTTCAAATCTTCCTAAATGTAATAGTGTTTCGTCCTAGATGATCTTAAACGAATTCCTAACTACTTGAATTATAAAAACATAGATAAGTTATCAACACCCTAATAAGATCTTAAAAAAGATCTTAATAAGATCAATAAAAATATTATTATTAAATAGTGTCTAGAAATTAATCAGTTAGAAGGGTAAAGGGACGATCTTGGAGAACAAAGAAGTAGTAATAGTTCTTTTTTTGCATGTTAACTCAAAAAGCCACTCAGTAGAGCTATATGAGCTAATTTGCTCTATTTAGACACATATACCGGGTTGTGTCCAATCATAAGCATAGAGGCGCTCTCAGCTTGCATTTGCCCTAAATTTTCAATGACGATCTTTAGATCATTCATTTAATTAACCATTTGGTTTAAGGATCATACGCACGAACACAATGGGTTTAATCTTCCGAGGCTCTCCAGAACCATCATGTCATATAAACAAAGAAAGTTAAAAAATCATACACAAACAACTGTTATAATATGGTATTTACTGTTATACTAATGGGGAATTAACGGTTCTATCCCGTTGAAATATATGTAATAGCTTGGGGGCTAAAATGAAAAGAAGATCTTTTGTAAGTAGAGAAGAACTAAACTACGCTAAAAATTTACTAGTCTCTTATGGCTGTATGAATAAGGTGATTAACAGCGCAATTCAAATGGTAGATGAACTTGATATTGAGCCTGGCCTAAAGTTCCAGGCTAAGATGGGATCATTTAAGAAGGAATTGGATGTAGCTATATCAGCTATAGGAAAACCAGAATCACGTGCCAAGTTCATTCTAAACATAACGAACTTCTTGGTATCATGGTATGAAAGTGGAAATAAGTGCTTAGACAAGTTCTCGGTTGCCAGGTTTTCAATTTTGCTCTTTCATGCTACTGAACTTAAATTAATATCCGCTCGACAACAATTGGATATCATTTATGGGTGTTTGAAAGTTAGCGAGTTACCAAAATCAGACACACATCTGTTAATCCAACTGCCCATAACCCAGGATATCTTCACTTTAGAGAAAGTGCAGTCTCACCAATCTAAGGCTCATGTTATCAACCAAGACGATCATACCCTCGTTCAACTTGATATATCTGATGTTCCAAAAGAAAACCAAAGTGCGATAATTGGTGCGCTAGACGATTTAAGTCTGGATGAGGTCTCACTTTCAAAAGATGGAAAGTACCTTTCATTACTCGCTCCATTAACCTTGGAATGCGGCTTAGAAGATACACTCAAGAAGGTTGAAGCTCTAAAGGCGTGTTCAATGCTTGATGTATTTTGCCAATTTAAACCAATCTCTTTAGAAGAAATAGCTGTTAAGTATTGGGATGGTAAGCAGTACTTTGATGAGCTGGCGACAATGTATAAAGCAAGCTCTCAGTCAGAATCTACTCGACAAACTATAAGCAGTGCACTTGAACTAGTTAATACCGGTTACATTCTGAGTTCTTTAGATGGTTTATCCACTCTTTGTCATCGTTTAGCTGTAGATACGGACAAGGACTATAAATATAAAGGATCGTCAGCTCTATATGAGCTTCTGGACACTCTAAGGGGGTTTTATAGAGACTTACTATGGAAACTCGAAGATATGGGTTATGAGTTTCAATATACATCTGCATTTTCGAACGTGCTTTAGTTGATTTTCGGGGATTCCGATTAATGCTTCCACTAACTAAACACATTAACTCGGATTCCCTTTGCTCCCTGTCGCACTTACAAGGTCATAGCGCTAGATTTTAGCTGTATGTACTGGATAGAAACTAGGCATGGGTATAGAAGTTAATCAGAAACACTTCGACTTGATTTAACGTTTGACACTAATTAATAAATCAGCACTCAGAGGGAAACATTTTGTCAGATTTAGACTTCACAAAGCACTGGACATCCGAACGTACCCGCAAAAAGCAAACAGCTCTAACAAAGCTATCAAATGGACTTCTAAAAGAAGTAGTCGAAGACCCATTCTCTAGAGACTTGTTTGAACTCGAAGAAATTGAAGCGATGAAAGTCGCAGCAAAGGCTTTGAGTAAAGCAAAAGAAAAGTTTACCAAAATTAAAGAGAAGAAAGCCCGTATCGAAAAACGTAAGGCTCAAGAGTTAGCAAACATCAATAAACAAGCGAAAAAATATGCTATTGAGGTATTAGATTCGCTTAATTCCAATCCGGATACTTTTACACGAGAACAGCTGTGCCTATGGGTGACGGTCGCTCACTTTACTAGTTCTGTTTTAGATCCTGAGAGTTGGGAGATAGACATTAACGATAATATTGCTAATCACTATTTAGAGAGTGATCACGCATTAAGAAGGCGTAATGTTTGGACTATGAGAAGTAAGGCTCTAAACGCTTTCGAAAATTATTTTAAAAGAGCATGGCAATTCTCTTTTGAAACAGACTCTTGGGTAGTACGAGTGCCAATTAAAGAGTCCGTAGCACAACTTAAGGCACTAATAAATCATGATGAGTACATCAAAAATGAAAAGCTATATGCTCATTTACTTGAGCCTTTAGAGGCTTACAATCGTGAGGTTGATGCAATTAAACGACGCAAGAACATGAAGTCTATTTAACCAGGAGAAGATTCACCAATGACATACGAAGAATTGTACGCCGACTGGGAGTATTTGTTTAAAAAAGTTGGCTGTGCTGAAGACATGACGGGTGGTTATGTTGACTCTGAAGATTTAGAGGAACTACTTAAAAAGCCAACTAAATCTACAGCAAAGAACTGCTTGAATAGACAGATCGATTATTGGTTCAGAGCTGGAATTCAGTTCGACTATGACCTCAAAGGTAGGTCGGTTTTCGATCTCATAGAAGAGTATCCGAAGATAGAAGAAATCGCAGACAGACACTTTGTTGATTTAGATGATTGTCCCGACCCTTTCGTTAAGACAAATGATTAAAGGGGAAAGCATGGTAGATTTATCTATTTATAATATTCGACCTGAGCCTAAAGAAGCTGTCTGCATTGGCTGCGGGTGTAGTGATAATAATGCATGTTTTGAGAACTCCCAGGCATGTTATTGGCTAAAAGTGGATAGAGAAAAACAGCAAGGTGTTTGCTCAAACTGTCATGACCTTTTGTCTCAGTAAATTTAGGAAATGGATGAATTTTCTATAATCACAATCGCTTAATGCCTAACTATAGGAAGGAAATAATGAGTCGTCTTGAAACACTTATAGAACAGAGCAATGATGAACTTTGTAGTGTGTCAGTCCCTGTTAAAGAACAGTGTCTGAACCGATGCAATGAATGTCCAGTTGATGATGAGTTAATTGGAACGTTGACAACAGATAGTAAGAGCTCAACAGAAGAGTCACCAAATGAGTGAGAAAGTACTTCTAGGCACATTATTGGTTGCAGGTTTTTTGTTAGCAGTGAGATGGGCATTTAAGAGTGATACATCTTCATTTGATGAAGCACTTAACAGGTTTCTATCAAGTGAACAACGAAAAGAGAAGAAAGGTAACTCAAATCCTAGTAGTGCTTACGAACGACGCAGGAAGGCTATGTTTAGCGGCACAGATTCGATGGGTTGCTATCAAAAGCACAAAAAGGCCAACGAAAGGCTTCATCGTAAAAGGTGAACCTTAGATAAAAAAATAGGCCCCATATCATGCAATATGATGACCTGGTTTATTAATTGGTCTGGGATGTATTGGTGTAGGAGAGGAATAAAGTTTCATGCTGGTTGTCTTGAGCATCCACAGATTGAGCGGTCCCATTCAAATACGTTTCTGGACAATTATCATTTTCGGAAAATCAAACATTAGCAATCCATGAACAACTCTATGTCTGGGAAACTACTCCCGAACTCATTATTAAGGTTGATTTAAAACGCCCAGCCCCAATATTCTTATAATCCACCCACAACGCTACCTTGGCTATGCAAATCAAACGAGACTTTGACTACTACCACAACCTTCACAACGTCATTACCCACGCCCTGCTTCATTTGCTGTGTCAGGTTTCCGCATCTTCCCGTTTTGTTCCAGTAAAATCACGCAATGACATACTGATAAAGTACCTTAAGCCAAAGCTCAACGATAAGTCGTTATCGAATATCAAAAAAGACATCAAACTGATGATCAGCTTAGCAAGAAAAAAAGGTGGGAACCTAGAAATGAAACTGCATCAACTTAATTCACAATCGAAGCATACAAAACTCATCGGTGCTGAAAAGCTTTATAACCTACTCGTACACCTTTATGACGTAGAGGGTATCGAATCAAGACTGTTTGAGGAGGGTAGTGAAGCGGAGCCTGGGATTCTTTATATGCTAGAGGAACAAGTCGAACACGGTTTTGACCAAGAACACAATCAACTCACCCCGTTATCGATGCTTATCCAACTAGAGCGTGCACCTGAATTAATTGAATCGATTAATGCTCACGGCCTATTTCTTGCTGAAATGAAAGAGTGGAACACCGAGAAACATCAAGCCCACATCTTAGTACACCCAGCTTAAAAAAGCTGGCTAGCCATCATTTAAACGCCCGCTCATTCTATCTTCCATGAACTGGCTTCACCAGCTAGTTCTAAGTTGGACATAAACGTTTTAGAAATGGCGGCGTACTCTGATGGCTGCCATTAAGTATAAAACTTTAATACTCAGTATCAAACTTATTGCTTAGTAACGAAACTTTATTCCTCACAAACAAATGGAGTTAATGGGTTTGAAAGCTCTCCACTAACAGGGTTCCCCCTAGTCGCCACCGAGGCCCACCCGCCGGACTTACCCCTGCATTACTAAGTCTCGTTCCTCGCCAAGTATTGCCGCTCATGGGCTGTTGTCCACCAGCGCTAGTACGATGCCAACAAAACCCCATTGTCACCGTCCTAGCAGAATGCTGGTGGCCATATGATCCGCCTTCGGCGAGCTAAAAAGCATTTGTAACGCTTTTCTTAACGGCTTCGCCTAAAAAGCTGACCCTCTATCGAGCCCTATTGTGTCGCCTTTGTCCGGCCCAAAGTCCAGATAATAAGTTAATTATATTTCACAAAGGTTAGTGTTTAAATGTGGTATCTATTTGTTGTTTTTTATATAATTATGACATAGTTAAGGCAAGTGAGATCAATTGCTTGGGGGCAGTATGATAAAGGTATTAGAGAAGAAAGTTTCTCTCCATAGAAATAAACTAAGAGTATTCTTCGAAGGGCAGTATTTACTAATGGCGGGTTTTAAAGGAGGGGCTAAGTTTCAGCTTAAGTCTGACCGTACAAAGAAAGAAATTAAAATAGTTATTGATCGTTTCGGCTCTCGACAAGTGACCAACTCAAGACGAAACGGTAAAGAGCGACCTGTCATTGACTTAAAGCACGCTGATTTAGATATTTTCGGAGACCATGTAAAAGCCTACATCAAAGATGGTGAAATCCGAATTGTCGAATTGCATTCAGTCCAAGAGATTCGTGACAGAGAGCTGAGGTTTAAGGATATGACGAGAAATCTTAAGCCTTTAAACCATGCCGTATTCAGCTTTAATTCTAATTTAGTACTCCTTTCTAACGAGTTGGAATACAACTCGCCAATAGAGCTGTTTGATCTAAAGAAGAGTAGCATCAAGGCTGAAGTGATTAGCTTACAAGGTGCGCCAGAGGCTAATTGTTACTTTTACTTAATGACTGCCTTCATCAAAACACTTCAACCATCTGCAATTTTTATAGATACACAGTGGACAGATCCTCTTGAAGCCGCATTTTCACATACTATGAAAAATATGGGTTACGTAAAAAATGATGAATTGAATGGTTACTTATCTAAAAATATCACAGGGGCTGAGCTTGGTTCTGCTTCTGTTGAACTAACTCCGGCTTCACCTATCAAGAAGTTAAGTCTCGATAGAGTGATAAAGACTTGGAGGAATCTCAAACAAAAAGAGCGTGTTCAGAGAGCTATGTCAAAGTACAAAGCGAATATACCTTTATCCACTTCAGATATATTTAATGGTATAGGGGTATTGTGCTCAAGTATTTCCGATGGACTTAAGCGGAGTAAGCTTTCTACTTTCGTAAAGGTAATTGTCGAATCGAGTGAAAGGTACTTCAATGCATGTCTGCAAAATAATCCTGTGTGGGCTGTGGAGGCACCGGAAGAGCAATACGGATTAAATATGCGATTGGAGAGTGTTGATTTGTCCAGAGGTGGCGTTAGAACGGAAGTCAATTCAGGATCGCTGCCTTGCGAAGGGAGTTCCATAAGCGGCAGATCTAAGAACGGAAATAAATTTGCAGAAGCACACAAAAATACAGGCGGGTGTTTTATCGATTTCTTGCATTGGCAGTCGATAACGAATCCAATTATTTCTGTTTTTGAGAATGTTACTTCATTTACTAAATCAAACTCATACGCTGTTATCGTAGATACGTTTAGTAAAGTGTTTGGGTACAACTTTATAAATATGACATTAGCAGGTTCTCAGTTTGGTGCACTTGAAGATAGAAAGAGGCTTTGTGGTATTGGATACTGCAGCTCCTTCAAAGAGGGTTTAAAGGACTTTATGCCCCAAAAGGTAAGGACAACTTATAAATATAGCTGCTTAGCTGATGTACTCGATGATATACCTGAAACTCATGAAAGCTATAAGCCCTATACATATTTAGTGGAAAAGGAAAAGAGAGACATTGCTCAAAAGAAAGGCTTTCGACTCCAGTGGCTTAAGCCTACTGCTACAAAGGTAGGGTGCATAACCAAATCATACCAAAAGTGTCGATCTACCGATCCATTTCTAATCCATAGCAATGGTAAATTAGCTAGGTTATTTACAACTGTTGAACATGCCAAGTGCAAGCAAATACCAGAATCGTTCGTTCGCGATCTGACCGTAGGACTAGCCCACGAATGTTTGGGCCAGTCGGTGATTTACTCGGCCTTTTGTTGGGTTGGTGAATGGGTTGGTAAGTGGCTTAACAATGTGTTAAACACACAATACGAGCGAATGGCGGCATAGAATCTAAATAGAATATCGACCTGCAATAGAGCTCTTTTTTATTGCAGGTTATGAATTTCTCTCCACTAACAGGGGTTCCCCCTAGTCGCCACCGAGGCCCACCCGCCGGACTTACCCCTTGCATTACTAAGTCTCGTTCCTCGCCAAGTATTGCCGCTCATGGCTGTTGTCCACCAGCGCTAGTACGATGCCAACAAACCCCCGTTGTCACCGTCCTAGCAGAATGCTGGTGGCAATATGATTCGCCTTCGGCGAGCTAAAAGCATTTGTATCGCTTTTCTTAACGGCTTCGCCTAAAAAGCTTTCCCTCTGTCGAGCCCCATTGTGGCCCCTTTGTCCAGGCCAGAGTCAATCTAAATAGTTAATTATATTTAACATTTATTTGTGTGTTAATATGGTATTTATTGGGGGTTGTTAGTATAATTAACACATCAAATAAATACGTTAAATCATTTGTTAAACATAGATAGCTTGGGGGCTACAGATGCAAAATTTAGTTAATAAAAAAATCGAGGAATACATTGGAGAAGACAAGGATCTGCTTGAATATAAGAGCCAGCTTGATCCTTCATCAATTGAGCGAGCTTTTAATGGCCAATCTCAATTTCCTGAGCGTCACGCCGCTCAAGCAGTAGTTGACTACTGCAACGCATTACGGACATTCAAAATTTCACTTCATGAGCTGATCAAGTCCACTTCGGAAAGCGCACCATCGAAGGCGTTTAATTGTTCAGTGGAAGAAATTGTTGAAATTGAGTTTGAAGAATTTCAAAGAAAGTTAAAACGCTACTTCGATGAGTACATAAGTGCAGAGTCCAAATGTATCTCATGGCATGTAACAGGGCCAGCGAGATTCCCTGTGGCGAAAGCAGAAAAGGCCAATAAGAATAGTAGGGATAAGCTTAATCAATATGCAGATTATCCTCAGAGAGCCTTAAAAGCCATTGCAAAGAAACTGTTCCCCGATGGGGATGGTTCAGTTGTCAAAATGTCATCAGATAACCCGGTTGAGCAATTAAGAATTAAAATTAGTGAAGCGGAAACAATGCATGGCTACATGAAAATAGCTAATCGTTTAGTGCCAGCTGCATATAAAGCGTCTGAAAATGGAGAGCTTACAGATAATAGTGCTGCTGTACTTGAAAACAAGATGCTTGAACGTGGTATACCTCAAAACCTCCTTAAAACGTTTTTGGAGCCAAATCCAATAGTAAACACTTGGGGACGATTTAGCTTAGCAAACTCAAATGCTAATATCCGACGATTAAAACAACGTTTAGTCGAAGCAGAGCGAGTCGAAGAAAGTCGAAATTCAAACTCATTAGAAGGTGAATTAGAAAATGGAATTAAGCACGGGGTTATTGATGGGCGCATTGGTATTTGGTTAGGTGGTAGGCCACCGAAAGAGGTTACCCAAAGACTAAGAAAGTTTAGCTTCAAATTCTCACCAACCCGAAATAATGCATGGGTTCGCGCTCATACTGTGAATGCTGAGGCGGTATTTAAGAGAGACGTAGTACCATTTCTTGAACAGCTAGATCCTCAAACATTTGATTAAACGCTCCCCAAGCGAAAAGCCCTTGCTTACAAAGCAGGGGCTTTTTTTTGTCCGTATAAATTCAATAAAAGAAATAGAGACCTTGCAAGAAAATTTCTCTCCACTAATAGGGGATACCCCTAGTCGCCACCGAGGCCCACCCGCCGGACTTACCCCAGCATCACTAGGGCTCGTCCCTCACCAAGTTCTGCCGCTCAAGGCTGTTGTCCACCAGCGCTAGTACGATGCCAACAAAACCCCGTTGTCACCGTCCTAGCAGAAAGCTGGTGGCCACATGAATCGCCTTCGGCGAGCTAAAAGCATTTGTATCGCTTTTCTTAACGGCTTCGCCTAAAAAGCTGTCCCTCTGTCGAGCCCCATTGTATCGCCTTTGTCCGGGGTAAAGTCAACCAATATAGTTAAATATACTTAACTATATTTAATGTTTAAATGTGGTATTTTAGGGCGTATTTTAGTATAATTTCCTTAGTTGCTTATGTAACTATCTATTTTAAAACAATTGCTTGGGGGCAATATGAAGATTTCATCATTCGATAAGAAAGTAGTCATTTCATTACTTAATCAGCTGACACCCGAAAAGACTGAAACATCCACGGAGAGAAACGGCGAAATAGACAAAGTAGCCCTAGCTGTTCGATTAGGGAAAATCCGATTCATTAAACAAGAAGACCAGTATGTAGATTTAAAAGCTCTATCTGGTGACCTATTTAATCCTGATGTGAACATCGATATAAGTAAAGAAGAACTTAAGCGAAGTGAAAGTGCTTTTAGAGTGCGCGTTCATCGTGAAGGTGTTTGGATTGTCGAATCGCAATATTGGACCGGGAGAGCTTGGGAAGGTATCGAAGGTATCTCAAACAATGTTATTTGTGGCTTTGTAGGTGATGACTTTGTTGGCTCTGGATACGAACTGGATTTAGGTCGCGAAGCACTTACTGCATACAATAGCCAACCCCTAGACGCGCTTGGCTTTGTAATTGATCCGTTCCGTCAAGAATAGTAATCGGTAAATCTAACGTGTATAGAGGGCTCAATGGCCCTCTTTTTTATAAAAAGTTGCTTGGGGGCAGTATGGACAGAATCATAAAGATCAACGAAGAAAAGAAGGCACAAGTAAAAAAAGCACTTACACTAGCATTCAAGTGCGTAAATGCTATTCAAGGCAAACGTCTTAGAAGCATCCGAACCCAACCTATTCAGAGCAAATACGGAAATTCCGACAAGGTGCTAGCATGCTGGTACAAACAGGTACGTGAATTCGAAACCAAACTTGGGTACTTACTGGATGATTTAAATACGGTGCTCCCTTACCTGGAGTGGGTCAATCAAGTACAAGATTTAGGAATCAAAAAATCTGAATGCAAAGGCCAACTTTTAGAGGTTGATTACATTACATGTAATCTCCTTACCAATCTGATTTACAAGTGTACCGCTTTTACAGAATCCTCAGAACACCAAGTAGGTCGATTTACATTCCACGAAATACTTCATGAGTTCATAAATTTAATGACTGTAAGGCATGCACTTGTTTACGGGCTACCACCTAAAATTGAAACAGTCTTCCTAAAGATGATCCGCAATAAACAATCAAGCTTTTTTAAGAATGGCTTTATCCCAGATCTGTTTGTTGTTGATGCTTGCAGTGAGATCAATAACACACTTAAAGCCATTAAATGTAGTAAAGATCGCGTATCTACCCACTCTGTAGAGCCTGGGTATAAGCTTACAGCTGAAGAAGCTAGCTACTACGATTTATATATACTGTAGAAAAATTTGACTGGTCATTATGGCCAGTCAAGCGCTCTCCACTAACAGGGGTCCCCCCTAGTCGCCACCGAGGCCCACCCGCCGGACTTACCCCTTGCAATGCTAGGCCTCGTGCCTCGCCAAGTATTGCCGCTCAAGGCTGTTGTCCACCAGCGCTAGGACATTGCCAACCAACCCCCGTTGTCACCGTCCTAGCAGAATTCTGGTGGCCATATGATTCGCCTTCGGCGAGCTAAAAGCATTTGTATCGCTTTTCTTAACGACTTCGCCTAAAAAGCTTTCCCTCTGTCGAGCCCCATTGTGGCCCCTTTGTCCGGGCCAAAGTCAACAAATATAGTTAATTATATTTAACAATCATATGTGTATTAATATGGTATTTATGTGTGAGGTTAGATATAATTATTAACAGTTAATCAATGATATACATTGCTTGGGGGCAGTATGGAAAATTTAGCATTAAAGTTAGTACCCGTTTCAGAACAATTTGAATCAGAATCCTTTTATCAAACACCTGAAGAGATCAAGAAGGAGTTCGAGGTCTCCTCAAAAACTTCAATCGCACGTAAATCTGTTAGTGCCCCATTAAAACAGTTTCTCTCACAGTTCCCTCATTTAGTGTCAGCCCCAGCTTTGAACTATGCGAAAGGGCGTGAACAAGAAAGTAAGGACACTCAAGCTATATACGATTTATCAGGTATGTGTGCAGAGTACGATTACACATTTTGTCCTGATCTAGACATTCTTAAAGCGCATTACTCATTTGTATATTGTGGATATTGCACCAATGTATTGCCCCCTTTACCCAGAAAACAGGTCTGGAAAAACCTAGCTAAGCTCTGTAGTCAAGAGGGCGGCATAGTCGTTGTTTCAGCTCGCTCTAATACGGACCGAGGAATTAAGGGAGTACCGGAGTTTGATGGGTTTCGTACACTCCGAGGTACGTATCAAAAAGGATATTTTAAAGATGAGTTGTTTTTTGAGGCGAAAGAAGTCTTTTCCCACGTAATAGAGCTCAAAACAAAGGGCGCATTTAGGATGGTCATTTGTTCACACTCGAACATCAATTTAGACCAAGGGGAAGGCTAATGTTTGATATCAACAACCAATATACAACAGTTGAGCTTAGCACTGGCCATATAAAGGAAGGAGATGTAGTTGCCCTTGATGAAATCTCTAAGGAAGAATTTTCATTAGTAGCAAAACGAAATACGGGCTATTTCATTAAATTGCATACACAACACGATTTAAATATCCGTAAAGAATATTCTGACGAGCTAAATTTTATTCTTTCGAAAGCAGCCCAATTGGGTTTTAAGTGTGTAGAGTTAGATTCAGATGCAGGAGAAGAGCGATCATTGCCGATCTTTGAGTGGTCCTAACCTATAGAATTTAGCCATCGTCTCGGTGGCTAAATTGCTCTCCACTAATAGGGGTTCCCCCTAGTCGCCACCGAGGCCCACCCGCCGGACTTACCCCTGCATCCCTAAGGCTCGTTCCTCACCAAGTGCTGCCGCTCAAGGCTGTTGTCCACCAGCGCTAGTACGATGCCAACAAACCCCCGTTGTCACCGTCCTAGCAGAATGCTGGTGGCCATATGAATCGCCTTCGGCGAGCAAAAAGCATTTGTATCGCTTTTCCTAACGGCTTCGCCTAAAAAGCTGACCCTCTATCGAGCCCTATTGTGTCGCCTTTGTCCGGCCAAAAGTCAATAAATAAAGTTAAATATATTTAACTAAATTTAGTGTTGTTATGTGGTATTTAATAGTCTATTTGGTATAATGGCTATTATGGATTGGGGCAGAAATGCTTTAATCGTTGATTGATATTCAGGGCTTGGGGGCTTTATGAAAATTATCGTAACTGAAGGTGCATTTAAAGGTTGCAAGGGAGCACTACTTGAAGTGCTGGAAGATGGATTCTCTTATGTAAAACTTGAGACTTCAAAGGGTAGTGAAATTAAAGTTGTTTTGCGGGGCAATGAGTTTGACCAATATACGGAGTTTTTAACTTCAGTTCGATTTGGCTCTTCAGAGAGCAAAGCTTTCGTTGTCAGTGCTATCAATCCTAAGCATGCAGCCTATATTGCAGCCCAGAACATTAAAGAGTGTTGTAAAAATGAAAATGTTCATGACTTTTTTGTCGATTTGGTAGCTGACCGGGAATTCAATATCAGTCAAGGATTTCAGTTCTCATCCAAAGAGCTAGAGCAAGATTTGTTTACTGGCTTAATAGCTTAATCTCAAGGAGTAAGAGAGGAATATCCATGCTGAAATATATTGAAAATAGCTTAACTTCAATACCATTGTGCGAATCAAGGTTTACTTCTGGAGAGGAGGTCATTGTCGTTAATGGTTATGGCTTAGTTCTGCAAGGCTTCAAAGTGATAGGTTTCTCACAACCGTGTCAAGAGAGGCAAGCCTATATTCACTTAGATTGGGACTGCTATTGGTTCTCATTACCAGATAGCAGGGTATTTAAAACCTATGAGCTGAGCTCTTTTTATCGTATCTACTCACCAACCAAAGGATTTTTAGGTTTGGACGATGATAACAGCCTGATCTGGCTCAGTAACTCGCAATACAGTGAACTTTACAGTCAAACCACAAAAGACAATTTTTCAGCTACTTCAATGTGTGAAAACGGTGTTGCTGATGCTGTTTATGTTAAAGCATTAGACTCAGAACCTACCAGGGATTAACGCTCCCCAAGCGACCAGCCCCGGCAATATTGTCGGGGTTTTTTTTGTCTCTCGTGTTAATGAAATCATAGAACTAAAATAGAAACTTAAAATTGCTCTCCACTAATAGGGGGTTCCCCTAGTCGCCACCGAGGCCCACCCGCCGGACTTACCCCAGCATCACTAGGGCTCGTCCCTCACCAAGTTCTGCCGCTCAAGGCTGTTGTCCACCAGCGCTAGTACGATTCCAACCAACCCCCGTTGTCACCGTCCTAGCAGAATGCTGGTGGCCATATGAATCGCCTTCGGCAAGCAAAAAGCATTTGTATCGCTTTTCTTAACGGCTTCGCCTAAAAAGCTGACCCTCTATCGAGCCCTATTGTGACGCCTTTGTCCGGGGCAAAGTCAATGTGATTAGTTAATTATATTTTACTTTATTTAGTGTTTAAATATGGTATTTGTCTATGGGGTTAGATATAATTATTACCAGTTAATCAATTAGATATATTGCTTGGGGGCATTATGGAAATTACAACATTTATAGACGAAGATGGTCTGTCATTCATTCTTTCACAATCATTAGGAAATGTTGAGGTGCTTTATGACTGCGGCTCTTCCGTACTTCTAGACACCCCTAGTAAAGCGGAATACAAAAAAAAATTTGGTGCTAGTCGTCCCTCAAGAGCAATAGTTGTTCACAGCGATACAAAGCCCAATTGCTTAAAGAGTCTGTTCATTATCAACAATATGAAAATGTCGGCACCCTTAGAAGACACTTTCTATTACCAATGGCTGGAGAGAAATGAGTGCGATACTCGCCAGGTAACAGGCAATAAGATCATTGATAAAGCCAATTTTTTGAACGCTCTTGGTTTCCACCCAGACATTCACTTCATCAGTGAGGATACTTTGACTGTAATCAAGCATGCACATGACCATTTCTTTTTCAACAAACTTAATGAGAAAGAGCAATCTGATGATCACTCCATTGAACATGAACTGTCATTGCTTCTACCAATAGACAACACACTAGTATTACCTCAAAAGCAGCTGAAGCACTACAAAGCGATAAAGAACTTATTACTTAAGGCTGGAGGCAAATACAAAAAAGGTGCATTTCATTTCGAGTATAGAAACGTAGTTGATATACAAAAGAAACTTATCGAAGGAGAAGAGCTCAATGATAAGAAAAAATACCAAATGTTTTTCTCTCCGGACACTCTAGCAGATGAAATGATGATTGACTTAGATCTCAGGCCTGAACATAGATGGATGGAACCTAGTTGCGGCGATGGTAGGTGTGCAAATCGTATGGCTCGAATTAGTGATAATGGTGTTGCTATCGAGCTGAACCCTCAGAACTTCGACATGCTTAAGCATCATAGATACGCAACTCACTGTATGGACTTTATGGAGTACCCTGAGGGTAATAAGTTCGACCGTATTTTGGCTAACCCCCCATTCAATAAGCACCAGGACATTAAGCATATAAGAAAGATGTTCAATCACTTAGACATCGGTGGCCGCTTAGTTACCATAGCAAGTGATGGAGCGGTTAACGGGACCCGTAGAATTCAAAGAGAATTCCAAGAATGGCTGAAGGAGCTGGGCGCATCGGTCACTAGTTGTAAAGAAGGGACTTTCTCCGAATCTGGTACACAAGTGAAGACTGTAAAAATAGTGATTTCAAAAGGTAAATCTAATGAGTGTTAAATGTATAGCAAGACCTAAAGAAGGCGAGAGCTGTTTAATTACTGGACTAGAGGCATCTAATCTATATTGCTATGGGGAAAATTTTATCTTGAAGGAGTTGGTACCAGCTCCAGCTGATGGTTGGACCTACGAAGATTTAGAGGAGTGCTGCTCTAAGTTTGAATACGATTATGCAGATGTCTATCTAGGCGAGCAATGGATAGGCAGCACAGAAATTTAGTGGTTAATTGAGAATGCCATGGCCTTAGATTTTTTAAGGGCCATGTCACCCCAGGAATTCACTAAAGACGAACAGAGTAATAGAAAAAATACCACAACATAGATGTTATAATGTGGTATTTTAATTCGTGTTTTGTTATACTCTTTACATGGCTTGTTAATAAATTCAATTGCTTGGGGGCAATATGAGACACAATAATATTCTCATTTCTTTTGAAGAAATGAAGCAATTTCTCAAGTTTCATTACAGACATTCACGGCTATATGGCCGTAACAAAGATAATGGCTGGGATGATGGATACGGTGACCGCATTGTAGAGGCTTATCATATCGATATCATTAACGGTAAGCGCTGCTATATCTCCCGGCATGAGCACCAGAAAGCTGATGGCTTAAGTTTCTCTTCCCAGGATGTATTCAACTATATTGGATACATTTCATCAAATGACACCCTCGAGGCTGAGCTTGAAGTGTTAAAAGAAATGCTAGGCACTGACAGTCAAACAGAACCTAAGTTAGGTAAGAGCTCACATGTTACTACTAAAGATTTGGCAAAACAGAAATATGCTATTTACACGAGAATTTTAAGCCTTCGACCTCGAGCTAAAGTTTCTTGAGGATTACCAGTATAAAGTTTTATTTCGTTCGGCAACTAGGAGCTAATCTTATGAGTAACAATATTATCGCTTTCTTATTAATAGCAGCACTTTCTCCCTCGGTCAGCGCGGTGGGTCAAATCGATGAGAACGTGAAATATACCTCAATACCAACGGTTCATCATCTGAACCAAAAGTAGTAGAGATACTTCAAAACCCCTCAAAAAAACTCAGTGTTAAGCACTGAGTTTTTTTTTGTCCTGTGAACAAGATATTGAGATGAATTTTCTCTCCACTAATAGGGGTTCCCCCTAGTCGCCACCGAGGCCCACCCGCCGGACTTACCCCTGCATCCCTAAGGCTCGTTCCTCACCAAGTGCTGCCGCTCAAGGCTGTTGTCCACCAGCGCTAGTACGATGCCAACAAACCCCCGTTGTCACCGTCCTAGCAGAATGCTGGTGGCCATATGAATCGCCTTCGGCGAGCAAAAAGCATTTGTATCGCTTTTCTTAACGGCTTCGCCTAAAAAGCTGACCCTCTATCGAGCCCTATTGTGACGCCCTTGTTCGGGCCAAAGTCAATAAATAAAGTTAAGTATATTTTACTATTTATAGTGTGTTAATATGGTATTTATTGGGGGTGTGAGTTATAATGTTTTTAAGTTAAGAGAACAACTTATTCTTAATCTATTTTTCCGATGCTTGGGGGCAACGATGATTAAACCAATTTCAGTTACTGTATTATTTTCTGAATCAAAAATGCTTGAAGAGAAAGATTACTCTATCGAAGATTTTGAACAACTTGCTCATGAAGTAGCTGCAAAATGCGAACTAGGGTATGAAAAGACAGATGTTAAGGTAACTTTCGATTCTGGCACGATTTTCAATATTGACCTAAGCCTGGGTCGTGGTTGCGACAAAAGTATAAAAGAGCGCCTAGGGAAGTTGAAATCGTATGTAGAAGAATTCAAGGAGCGATTGACACGAGAAGAGCTGCTTGAGTTTGGTTTTCTAACTAAGGTCGATTTAGAAGATATCGACAACAGCAAGAACAAGGCACTTTATTCCTCTATTATTGCCGAAGAAGCTAAGCGCAAGGAAGAGGAAGAAAAGAAAGCATACGAAGAAAGGCAAAAGCGCATAATGGAACATCGGAAAGCGGTAGAGGCTTTCCAGGACAACTTATCTATCCCTGAAGATGCCCAGGCGGTTATCGTTGCCAAATTTACCTCTATGAGTGATAGATCAGACCCTTATACTGATTATTATGAAACACAAACTAATAGAACCATCATCCTGGCATGGTCAAAGCACACCCGAGATCTATTTTCTGAGATGCGTAAAGCAGCGCTAAACCACCAAGACACCGCAGCCCTATCCGACAAAGAGCTTAGTACAGAGCACAGAGAAAAGTATTCTATGGGACGAGGCTTTTATCTGACAAATAAAGATTACATTCGTTGCGGTATAGAAATTAGAAAGATAGTGCTCAACACGAACGATAAAAAATCAAGTGTTCCTTATGGAGAAATAGCTATTCCAGAAAAGAAGGTTACTGGCAAGAAAACAGAAAACAGTAGTAATCAATCCGAAGTAGACCTTAAGAACTCTATTGTTGGGAAGGCCAAGCCAATTGAGGTGATGCATCACACAAAAAAAGGCCATTTAGTTTTCGTGGTGAACTTCGAAGAAAAACAAAGCCCTGATGTTTTTAAGTCGTTGCTTTCAGTGGCTAAGGAGAACAATGGGTATTACTCAAAGTTTAAATCTGATGGCGCTATCCCAGGTTTTCATTTTACTGACCGTTCGGATGTAAATGGCTTCTTCAAATGCATTGGTATGTTGGCTGATTACTCATGCCTTAACGAGCCATCTAGTAATGGTCAGCAAGACAACTCTAACAAGGAGCCTATCAAGCTTAATCATTCCGAAGTCGTCAGCGTCGAAAGTGGAAAAGAGAAGGAAGGGCAAGGAAGTAGCTACATCAAATCTATGATTGCCAATAAGAAAAAGCAACATGAAGATGTAAAGAAATGGATTGGATTTACTAAGGTTATCACAGTACAGGTGGGTAGCTTTCCACAGGAACAGATAGATAAGCAGTCATTTCTCGATATGTCAGAGTTGTTCTTAATGTCAGAACCAATCGTTAGTAATAACACTGTGGTTTATAGCTATGAAGATACGATTTTCACACTCGAACTTGAAGCAAACATTAGCTTGAATGTACATTAGACTTGGTATTGGTTTTGGGTTGTTTTTTATGTGGAAATTATATTATTACAATTTAGGTGGGTCAGCAGTAGAGAGAAAGCCTGAACCTCTTTCGCATACTTTAGAAGACAGCCTGAACATTCTCGAGCGTAGGTTTAAAAGCCAATGCCTAACAGAAGTGGTGAAGGCTAAACATTTTTCCTTGTACTCTATCTGTGTCCCCCATAAGGGAAAGAGCAATCAAAAGTCAATTAGTGGAAGATTGCTGGTATATAGAGAACCAGCACCAGAATAACCGCTCCCCAAGCGACCAGCCCCGGCAATATTGTCGGGGCTTTTTTTTCTCTGGTGTACATAAAACCAATCAACTACAATCGAAACATAAAAATTTCTCTCCACTAATAGGGGATACCCCTAGTCGCCACCGAGGCCCACCCGCCGGACTTACCCCTGCAGCGCTAAGGTTCGTTCCTCACTAAGTGCTGCCGCTCAAGGCTGTTGACCTCCAGCGCTAGGTCGTTGCCAACAAACCCCCGTTGTCACCGTCCTAGCAGAATGCTGGTGGCCATATGATTCGCCTTCGGCGAGCTAGAAGCATTTGTATCGCTTTTCTTAACGGCTTCGCCTAAAAAGCTGACCCTCTATCGAGCCCTATTGTGTTGCCTTTGTCCGGTCCAAAGTCAATCAATATAGTTCAGTATATTTTACTATGTAAAATGTGTAAATGTGGTATTTTAGGGCGTGTTTTAGTATAATTTCCTTAGTTGCTTATGTAACTATCTATTTGAAAACAATTGCTTGGGGGCAATATGAAAACAGAGTTCTGCAATTACGATAATCTTAAAAAAGTCGCTCAAGGCCAAGCAATGCTCTTTGTTTGGCCAAATGAATTAATCAATAAATCACTCACAACAATTTCTTTTACTGATGAATCTAAAGAACTAGGTCTTCAACCACTACTGATAGACGCATTCACTGCTTCCATATTAGTAAAGGTGTTAGATGCGCTAAGAGAATCAACGCAAGATAAGGTTAAAGAGAGAATTCAAACAGACAGAGCGAACTTCTGTCTGTTCTACGAAAGAGCAATGAGTGTCATCTGACAAGCAAGATCATTTGTAAATGTTAGGAGGAAAGACATGTTTAAGTACTTACCAATAGCAGCTTTTCAAGCTGAATCGTTGCCAGAGACGAATGCAATTGCTACTACCCCCGATAAAACTGAATATTATCTAGACATAGCCGCTGCCAAGGAGCTTTCAGTATATGACCAACTGGTAGATATTGAGCCAGAAATTGCCACATTGGCTGAAAGCGGTACGGAAGTAATAAACCTAAGTGTTTACTAATTAATGGGTACTTGACCCCAGGTAAGCCGCAATGAGTAAACATTGCGGCTTACCTGCTCTCCACTAACAGGGGTTCCCCCTAGTCGCCACCGAGGCCCACCCGCCGGACTTACCCTTGCAATGCTAGGTCTCGTGCCTCGCCAAGTATTGCCGCTCAAGGCTGTTGTCCACCAGCGCCAGGACATTGCCAACAAACCCCCGTTGTCACCGTCCTAGCAGAATGCTGGTGGCCATTAGAATCGCCTTCGGCGAGCTAAAAGCATTTGTATCGCTTTTCTTAACGGCTTCGCCTAAAAAGCTGACCCTCTGTCGAGCCCCATTGTGTCGCCTTTGTCCGAGGTAAAGTCAATCAATATAGTTAAGTATATTTAACCATATTAGGTGTGTGAATGTGGTATCTTATGGCATGTTTTAGTATAATTTCTTTAATTGCTAATGTAACAATACATTTGAAAAACAATTGCTTGGGGGCAATATGACCAAAACAATAAGCAGCTTATCTATAAGCAAGAGAAAGAAGTACATAACTACCTGCGGAAAGACCATATCGTTGTGCCCTGAAATGCACATCTGTAACTATAATTACATGGATCAATATGGTACTCAGATTGCGAGAAGGAAAGAGCTGTTCCAGAAGAATGAAAATGCATATCTCTATTTTTCATACAATCTGGAACCAGGCAGTCCAGTGTATTACTTTTCGAATGGTTACAATGGGATTCACATCGATGACGTAGACCGGGAGGACTGTCTATTCTTCGGTATTATCCTCACTACTCAGATCATAGAAACGGACCTACTCATCATTTTTTTAATGTCTAAGATGCTGGTCAAAAAGAAAATCAGAGAAGGGACATATGTCTATGGCATTCATGACAAGACACTACCAGGACAGCTAGCACACCACGAAGTCGTATGGGATAAGCGCAAACAACTTTTCAACGATCATTCTGAAGTAATTAAGAAAATAAATGAGATTCATAGCTACCTTACAAGCAAGGAGATATTAGAACTCCATAAGGAGGCCGTTCATCATTCAATCACTGCTAGTAAGGAGAATGTATGAGATTAGTAGGATTAAAGGTATTCAATAAAGATAAAGTATTAAAAGGGAAGGTTACCCAGCAATACACATCCAGTACTGATGATAGGGAGGTGCTACTAATCAACGATGATTATGAGATCTGTATAGAGCAGGTTGATTACATACTCTTCACTCTAAAGCCGGATGAGCGTGGTGAGCATCTAAGAATAAAATAACCTTATGATAGCGGCTCAGGTCCGCTATCGAGCCTTAAGCCAGAAGAAAACATAATATCAGTCTCTTTCAATATCAAAGCTCTCAATAGACTACCAAAATTACATGTGTATAAATGTGGTATTTAACTCGGCCACTTGCTATAATATATAATAGTTGTTAGCAATTGCTTGGGGGCAATATGAAATTTAGAGAAATTGATGGAAAGCAACAGGTTTGTTTCGAACTGGAGGACATTCCAAGTTTTGGCAGTGACATCTGGTTTCAGGTCGAATGCTTAGATGGTCTGTATTGTTTGCTTCTTAGTTACCTACGAAATTGCGGACCAACAAAGCAAGAAGAGACGATAAATAAAAAACGTAGACTCGCATTGCTACACATAAGAAAAGCATGGTGGATAATAAAAAGACAGAGATTACCTTTAGATGTCGTCAAAGGATTTAGTGTGTCAAACAAGTTTGCAAAACTTAAAGGCTTTACAGTTCTAGGATAGATTAAACTACAAGGTAATTGAGTGATGACTGATACAAGTGATCTACGACATGTGTATAGGCTAACACAGCTTGGCAGTGGTACATGTAAGTTTGGCGACTGTGAAGTTTGCAACGAGCATTTTGATACCGGTTACTACCTAGTTCAAATGAGAGTGTATCTGAATAGATTTACCGGGAATGAACATTTGACATATTCAGGGTGTTTTACACTATTTGGTCATAAAGAGTGCTTGATTACTCAAACATGACTATATCGATGATTTTTATCATACGCTAAAAAGAGGCTCCCAAGGGAGCCTCTTTTTATTAGGTGGGTTTGTGAGATTTTAGCTCTCCACTAAGAGGGGTCCCCCCTAGTCGCCACCGAGGCCCACCCGCCGGACTTACCCCTGCATCCCTAAGGCTCGTCCCTCACCAAGTTCTGCCGCTCAAGGCTGTTGTCCACCAGCGCTAGGACGATGCCAACAAACCCCCGTTGTCACCGTCCTAGCAGAATGCTGGTGGCCATATGAATCGCCTTCGGCGAGCAAAAAGAATTTGTATCGCTTTTCTTAACGGCTTCGCCTAAAAAGCTGACCCTCTATCGAGCCCTATTGTGTTGCCTTTGTCCTTCCCAAAGTCAATAAAATATGGGAACAATAATTTATAAAATATTGTGTTATCATATGGTATATTTGTAAGGGTTAGTATATAATAACGCCAGTTTAATCAATTATTTAAATGCTTGGGGGCATGTATGGAATTAAATACTTTTACACATATGGTTACTGGAGAGGAAACTTTTATACCTGCTATGGTATTCATCCCTAACACGAACCAGCGCTTATCAGTGATGTACTGCGAAGAGTTAAAGGCGGTTGTTTGTATCAATGGGGGTTTATTCCTACCAGCTGACACTGAAGCAGCTTGCAATGGAGGCGTTGCTGGTACTCTTCAACTAGCATCGGCTTATGAAGTAGGACAGAAAGAGGACACTAAAAAAACAATCAAGCTAGGCTCATGTGAACCAGGCACAGCAACAGAATTTGGTACTGTTAGTAAGTCAACAAACACAAAACAATATAACGCTATCGTCTTATACAACTCAATAACTGGGAGTATTCATTCAGCGTATGATGACGAAGAAAAGGCAAATAGCGCTTTTGATAAAATCTGGTCATTAACGCAGTTCCCATCAATGAGGCTCAAAAAGCTGACTTACTGGTCAGACATTGGTAAGGCTCATCAATACCTAGAAGGTGTATCAGTAGACTCTTGTTGTGCTTGATATCAACAACCTGCCCAAAGCGGCAGGTTGTTGATTTGCTCTCCACTAACAGGGTTCCCCTAGTCGCCACCGAGGCCCACCCGCCGGACTTACCCCTGCAGCGCTAAGGTTCGTTCCTCACTAAGTGCTGCCGCTCAAGGCTGTTGACCTCCAGCGCTAGGTCGTTGCCAACAAACCCCCGTTGTCACCGACCTAGCAGAATGCTGGTGGTCATAAGATTCGCCTACGGCGAGCTAAAAGCATTTGTATCGCTTTTCTTAACGGCTTCGCCTAAAAAGCTGACCCTCTATCGAGCCCTATTGTGTCGCCTTTGTCGGGGCTAATGTCAATCAAAAAAGGCAACAATAATTATTAAATATTTGGTGTTACAATGTGGTATTTTTTGGGGTGAGGGTGTATAATAAATACATGAAAACAAAGGCATAGTTTTCATGTTAACTGATTTTTAAATAGCTTGGGGGCTAAAATATGTCAATTGATAAAAACTTCGCATACTCACTTCCTTGTACTGTAGGTAAGCAATTCAAACCATTTCATCTAGTGAATGTTCCAGCTTCAGTATTGGTCTCACTACTAAACATCGATAACAAGGGTAGTGTACTTAAACGTAGCCAGCGAGAGGTAAATATGAAGCGAGCGAAAGATTTCGCGAAATACCTTGTGAACAACTATAAGCGTTTTTACATCATCCCAACTATCATTGGTGTGGTTGTGTCGAAGAAAGATAAAAAGCCTGAATTTGAAGAGGTTATGGAAGGAGCGCGAGTTGGTCTACTTCATATATCTATGGATAGTTCCATTAAGCTATTCGATGGCCAACATCGTTCTGTTGGAATCGACTTCGCTCTAGAAATGTTGTGTGATGAACTCGCCGAGTTAGGTTTTGATCTAGAGAACGTAGATGTTCCTATTATGCTATATACGAACTTGACACTTAAAGAGAGGCAGTTGGGCTTTTGTGACATCAACCAAAACTTGGCCAAACCTCAACAAAGTATTTCAGATGCCTTTAATACACGTGACCCTCTTCCATGTTTAGCTCGTTACATAACTGAGAACTGCGTTGCGTTTAAAGACCTGGTTGATATGGAGCACAATACGATCACCAAGAAGTCTGAAAAGTACTTTCCTTTGAAAGCTATCAAAGATATCAACCAAATCCTGCTGGGGTTGAGTAAGGAAGTAAAAGAAATCTCTGATTCAAAGTACCAGCTAGCAAACGAGTTTTGGACTACTGTTTCTAGAGCCATGGGTTGGGGAGGCTTAGCATTCAGCGATACGTCAGCAGAAGAATTCCGTAATACCTGTATTCTAACTCATGTAGCTACACTAAAGGCTGTTGCAGTAGCTGGAAATATCGCAATGAATCACTATGGCTCTCTCGAAGCAGTTCAGTGGGATAAGCTTGAAGAACTTAACTACTCACGCGATCTAGGTACGTCTGACTTTACTGGCCGCATCATAGATGACAAGAGTGGCAATATGTCAGTGAATAAAACTAGCATTGACTTGGCTGCAAATAAACTCCTTACAACCCTGGGTGTACCACTTTCTGAAGCACGGCAAAAGTTAGAGGATCAGTACTTTGGTTCTCAAAGTATGAGCGATGATAGTGGTGACATTAATGGAGCAACAGAACAAGCCGCTTAACCAAGCTTTAATTAGAGAAGCCCTGACTAAGTTCAGGGCTTTTTGTTGCGAGTAAACAATATAACGCATTCACAATTTTCTCTCCACTAACAGGGGTTTCCCCTAGTCGCCACCGAGGCCCACCCGCCGGACTTACCCCTAAGCACTAAGAATCGTTCCTCTTCAAGTGCTTCATTTAATGAAACCCTAGAGCAATCTGATTGCCAAAGAAAAGAATTTGTCATTCAGATTGCTACCCTAGGGTGCAAAAGTTTATCTCGCTCAAGGCTGCTAGACCTCCAGCGCCATAGAAATGCCAACATAAACCCCGTTGTCATTGCTATGGCAGGGTGCTGGTGGTCTAAATGAATCGCCTTCGGCGAGCTAAAAGCATTTGTATCGCTTTTCTTAACGGCTTCGCCTAAAAAGCTGACCCTCTATCGAGCCCTATTGTGTCGCCTTTGTCGGGGCTAATGTCAATCGAAAGGACAATACTTATTTTTCAATACATCGTGTTATTATGTGGTATTTAACTGGGTGGTTTGATATAATAAATACAAGTAAGTTACTGTTTATATTGTTAAATTGCTTGGGGGCATTATGAAGACAGTTATTCAAAACATTGAAAAAGTGACTATTGGTCATATAGTAGGCGGGGTTAAACAGGAGTCAGAAGTACGTCTATTAATCATTGAATCTAAGGACGTTGGCACGTTCGCTACATGTGTAGTAGAGAATGATGAATTTGGTACAAGCTTGTATGAGGTATGTAGCGTCAAAAGTCTAGACAACATTGTTGATGATGTTCAACAAGGCAGAAAGGTCGCGCTTAGTACATGGGAGCCTACCTTAATCCCTAATGTCGAGTATGTAGCGGAGCAGTTTGAGATCGCAGAGCTATTGAGTAACAAACCAAATCACATTAGTTTATTGAAGTAGGGGCACCACTATGAGAACTGAGAAACAGATTGAGCTAATTAGTAAGCACTATAAAGACCAGATCAGTGTATTCAGCGGAGAACCGCATCTAATGGTATGGACAGAAAAAGGAACTGGCTTTGTTTCAGTCAAAGAAATGTCTCAGAATAAATTCGATGAATTCTTGAAGGTTGCCCTTAAGCGTGAAGAAAAAGCTAACAATGAAGTTAAGCTAAAACAGATTTGTGCAGATTTCGGGGTTCTAGAAATACTTCAGTCAACGGCTCAATGGCGGGATTCAATCGAATCATTATTGACCTTGTTTTCTTTTGCGTTACTTCCGACACGCCTTGTGGAGCTAGAGAAGGAGCTTGAAAGAGCAGCGTTGTCATTCGACCATCAATAGATAAATATTGCTCAGATTTACTGGGCAATATTTGCTCTCCACTAACAGGGGTTCCCCCTAGTCGCCACCGAGGCCCACCCGCCGGACTTACCCCTACATCACTAAAGCTCGTGCCTCGCTAAGTGCTGTCATTGAAATTTCATTCAAACCTAAATCACTATGGACGCCAACAAAAATCCGTTGTCATCCATAGTGCAGTGGTAAGGTTTGATGAATTTCAATGTATCGCTCAAGGCTGTTAGACCTCCAGCGCCATAGCAATGCCAACATAAACCCCGTTGTCATTGCTATGGCAGGGTGCTGGTGGTCTAAATGAATCGCCTTCGGCGAGCTAGAAGCTTTTGTATCGCTTTTCTTAACGGCTTCGCCTAAAAAGCTGACCCTCTGTCGAGCCCTATTGTGTCGTCTTTGTCCGGTCTAAAGTCAACTAGAATAGTTAAGTATATTTTACTTTATTGTGTGTTCTAATATGGTATTTATAGTTGCGTTTATTTATAATACATACTCTGAACAAATAAATATCATAGGCTTGGGGGCAGTATGAAATTAGAAGTTATCATCAATAATTACACCATTATTTGCAGTCGTTTATTCGGTTATGTTGGGAAAAACAATGTCGGTTTAGTAGAGGGTAAGTTTATTTCGATTACCTATGAAAAGGTGATCAATGATTCAATATACATGGACTCAGACATAGCTTTTATCTTAGGTACTAACTCGGATATCGACACAAGACATAATATCGTAGAAATCCTAAGTTGCTTATCAGAGGAAGGGCATCGTGGTTCTTCTTTATCAAAAGTAATTTCAATAGGTAAGTTTCTTCTAGGGAAGAAGTTTAATGAACCTAGGTTAAAAGTGATGAAACAGTTTAGGGGAAAGACGGTTTCTACTTATGAATGGGATGTGTCAGGACAACCCTTAATAATCGAACAGACCAATGAGCCAGATTCATTATTATCTAGTTTCAAACTTATCTAGTGATATCTGACATATATCAATTGAACATACTAGCTAATTGAAAAGGAATATATTAAGGGTAGGGGGAACATATTGAATTTAGCAGCATTGTTATTACGCATTTACGCAGTAGCTGACGCTCTAACATTTATTTTTGAGCGTTTGGGTTTCTCAAATGTGGCTGATGCTTTTACAGTATTTGTACTAATTGTTGGGTTTGCAGAGGCTTTCGGTCTAATAGATAAAATTGTAGAAACTATCAAAACGAAAACGAGTACAAAGCAAAGAGTAAAATTGGCGATACTTTTAATTTTAATACTAATAACTATCCAATTGTAACAAGTAAATTTGTTTCAATTGGACGCTCTCCACTAATAGGGGTTCCCCCTAGTCGCCACCGAGGCCCACCCGCCGGACTTACCCCTACATCACTAAAGCTCGTTCCTCGCTAAGTGTTGTCATTGAAATTTCAATCAAACCTAATTCACTATGGACGCCAACAAAAAGACGTTGTCATCCTTAGTGCAGTAATAAGGTTTGATGCATTTCAATGTATCGCTCAAGGCTGCTAGACCTCCAGCGCCATAGCAATGCCAACATAAACCCCGTTGTCATTGCTATGGCAGGGGGCTGGTGGCCTAAATGATCTGCCTTCGGCAGCTAAATGATCTGCCTTCGGCAGCTAAAAGAAATTTCAACGCTTTTCTTAACGGCTTCGCCTAAAAAGCTAACCCTCTATCGAGCCCTATTGTGTCGTCTTTGTCTGGATAAAAGTCAATAATAATAGTTAAGTATATTTTACTTTTGTTTGTGTTTTAATGTGGTATTTTAATCTGGTTTTGGTATAATGGAAACAGTTGGGAATACTACTGGCGGGACAAAAAATGAAAGTAACAGTTCATAACTTCTACATCACTAACGGCAAGATTATTGGTCAAGTTGGTGATAACGATATGGGTTTAACTCAGGGGAGATTCTTTAGCGCGGAATTTCAGAAAAAAACTCCAAACGCTGTCTACTGTGAACTGGGAATAAAATATGAATTCGGCAAAGCCTCAGAAACACCTATCGGAGACCTTGTGAAAGAAAAGTTGTTCGATCTTCAATTCGAGATTACGCAGGGGTCAATAGTTGCTAAGGCACAAGAGTTACTGAGAGAAACGTTTGGTGTGGAAACTACGCCTTCTGTAATTTCAGAAGTCCAGTACAAAACACGTTTAGTACGTAAATTAGAGTGGTCATTCTTTGGTCGCAAGATCACCATGACAGAGTCAATTGATCACTCTGGATATAGCGAATTATCCATTTAAGCACTTAGGGCTAAAGCCCTAAATGCTTAATTTCCCGCTTCTTGGGGGTCACCCCCGACAGCTCGGCCCCAGCCAACCCGTCATCCCCCGATCACAATGCAATATCAAAGAACTTGACATTGATTATTTCGATCTATATTTTGGCGAAGCCCTTTTAATTATTTTAAATTTAAAAGTATTAAAATATTTTAATTCTAAAGAAGGGTCTGCGTTTTGTTTAACAGACTTGTTTTTCTCCCATATTTGTAAATATCAAAAATTACACTGTCCTTTTGGGCTCCTTTCTATGACCTTTAAGTGTCCGATTACTCTCACTGTGACGTAATGCTTTACTCACTTATTAAATGTCCATCGGGTATATTAGCTTGATTAATGCCATCCAATTGCCATTACAGTCCCACCAAATAGCCACTAATCGGTCAGGACAAAAAAGACCCTTTGCCAGGGCATATCTACAACTGTGAGTAATTAAGTGCTGTGGTGGATTTATCTTAAGTTATCAACTTAAGAGCATGTTTTAGCTTTAGACAGCTCAATGTGTGATGTTGCCAAAGCGATAGGTGCGTCCATTTTTAAGATGTTAAGAGACGTATCTTTTGAAATAATGTGAATATTTTGAGTGAAGGCCAGGGGGATGTTGGGGAGAGCAACTGAGGTCTACTTAGAGCAAGGAGCTCAGAACAATTTACTTTAAAATGAGGTTGGAACCTTAATGATAACCTTCCACCTTTGTATTCAGAAATTGAAAATACTATTTATTATTTGACCTATGTGAATAACGAGGTTGGCAAGCAAATGGCTAGTGTGGCACGTGGGGCCATCGACTGTCATCAACTGACTTAGTGTATAGACAGTCAGAGCCAAGTTGTGTTGTTCCGTTAGAACCTCACAAGCGAATGTTAGCTACAAATCAAAGTATTGAGCTCCCATGATGTTCAGATGATTAGGCAAAGAAAACGTCGGTTGCTTGATTCGGCTCTTGACGTATGTGCTAACGTAGAAGCACCAAACTGGCTTAACTGACTACATAAGCTTCCAATTGTCGAGGGCTTAAATTATATATATTTGCAGCCTAAATCGTCGATTTGACGAAGGCGGTGTTCGCGAACATTTTGCATCACTGTAATACGATTAAAGTCTCGGTCAATCATGGGATTTAGCATCGGTTGAGGTACTCAAAGCTCTGCATGTTCATTAAGTATAAGAGGACATATTAAAATTGCTCTTACACTCTTAGTGTATATTATCTATGTTATGTTAAATTCGCGACGATTGGAATTTTGTACACGTAGTTGTTACCACCTACCAAATATCAATAAGTTAGATACCTCCTTTTGAAAGTTGACTATGTGAAATCTCTTTCCCCTGTGAATTTGAAATTTGTGAGTATTAAACATAATGGCCATTTACCATAAAATAGGTTATCAGAAGATCTATTTAACTAAAGTTAAATAGATCTTCTGATAAAAAATAACTTAGTTTTCGATTACTCTTACTAAGATTCGAAGCAATATTTACTCATTTTATTCTTTGGTAGTTTTACTCTATGTCGTTTTTCAATTAACGTTGATACCTTGCTATTCTGGCAATATTCCCATGTATTTTGTCTAATCACTACATCGACTAGGTCTAAATTTAAACCTAAGTATTTTTGTACATTTGAACTGTCAGAAAATTGTACATATACCATTCGATTCTTTTTCGATATATAGAGAGATGATACTTCTATTTGGTAATTTCTCTCCAAGTTCTCCTTTAACTTCTCTCGCCAGTCTTCAATCAACACCTGCCTCCTAAAGTGAAAATATTTGAGGTTGTCACAGACATGCTATATATTGCATTTATCACTAAAAAACAATAGAGATATTTTACTATGTTTAACGACTGTTCAACACTATTTATTGGGTATGATGACGGTAATGCCCAACATAAGATCTCAGCTGAATCTGTTAAAACCTCCTTTCCTACACACATCCAACGTTCGACTGAACGTTTTGCGGTACTAGATGAAACCTTTTCAGTATCAAGTAATGCTCCTGTTCAAACGAAATTTACTTCTGCTGTTACAGGTAACGCTTACACCATTGGTGAGGTAAAACAACCTATTCCCAGGAACGATGACTTCTCCAATAGTGAAGCAGCTCAGGTTTTACTGCAGCATGGCTTAAATCAATTTGGAGATGAGTTACTCAATAAAAAGTACGTTCTTTGTACTGGAATGCCATTAAGACAGTTCTTTAAAACAGATGGGTCCGTCAACGAAAACAATGTTAAGCAAAAGATGCTCTCTATGCAGAGATCTTTTGATCACTTAGGTACTGACCCGGAATCGAAGCTGCGGAAGTCAAATATTGAAGCTCTACTTGTTCAGCCCGAAGCACTAGCAGCCCTTCGTGTATTCCTATTTAAGAGAGATGATTCAGGGATGTTGGTACATAACCCTGAATACATAGGAAAAACGATCGCAATCGCTGATCCTGGTGGTAAAACAACTGATATAGCTGTGTTTGACGATGGAACTATTGATATGGATCGTTCTGTCACCCAGGACATCGGGTTCAATCAGATTGTCAAAAAAGCATCCAACTACCTTTACGATTTAGGTTTCACCACACCCACACATCAGCAGTGCCGTAAGTTAATTGATGAAGGTATTGTTACAGTTCGGGGGGTTGAAAAAGATCATTCAGAATGGGCAGAGAATGCACGGAAGGAGCTAGCTAGTAAGATTTTTGGCGCAATCACTGATACCTTATCTAAAGCTGTAGATATTGATTTAATCATATTCATTGGAGGTACTATTGCCGCATTGCGTGAAGAAATTACACCTTTAATTGAAGAGTATTACGGTAAAGATAACAACTCATTCCTCATACCAGATGAAGCAGACAAGCTAAACGCTTGGGGCCTTGAGTTGTTTGCAGAGCTTTGGTACCAAAACAACAAAAAGAATAAGTAGGCAAAGGTCATGGGGCGCTTTTCATTAAAAGTGGAAATAAGGATACCAAATGATTACTCAACAGAATGCCGAGAGTTAGCGAATTCAAAATCAATAACTCTCAAATCGTTAGTCGAAGAGTTAATTAGAATTGGGTATTTCATCGAAGAGGGTGAGTTCGATAAGCTTATGTATTATTTTGATAACATCCTCCCTCATGAGATCAGAGACTGGGATTGGTGCCGCAACTTAGGGTTACACATTGATAAAGTAAAGAGAAGAGCTAGCATACACATAACGGATTCTTCTGTGTATCACCAAGGTCTCGTTCATACTTATTTGTCTGCACATTCCGAAAACGATCCCAAGCAAGCTCTTAATGATGTCAACCAACATGCTATCAATATGATGAATTCTGCTATTCATTTCCTTCAAAACCAAAGTAATAAAGAAAGGTTTAAGTGTAATGAGTACAAGACACTCGAAAATGTTGAGCAACATTTGGCTAAAATAGCTTCAAGTATTGAAAAGCTTTCAAACCACCCTATTGGCTTTAGAGCTGTTGAGGGGCAAACTGAACAGCCAGATGCTTTTTCTACGAAAGATGATTATCTTGAAAGTAAAGATGGTGTCTCTGATAGCTTAGCTATTGATAATTTCAACATGGAGTCATTGCTGATAGCTTAAGAAAAATGGGGCTAATGGGGCTTAGCACTGTTTAGTTAAGCCCCACTTTTGAAAGGAGTTGGTAGCGATTTTATTCGTCAAAGAGAGCCTCAATTTGTTCATTGTCTAAGTCCCCTTTCCGACTTTTGAACCTATTAAAACCTTGTTTAACTGTTTCTTTAACTCTTGCTTTAACAGCGTTAAAAAAGTCCTTCCAGTCGATCTTGTAATCTGAGTCCAATGTGTATGCAATAATGCTAGGAATTGAAGATCGTGCAACGCTATCCAGAACAGCCATCTCTTGTGGTGTCGGTTCCGCCTCTTCTAAATGCAATTCAAAAACCTTGATCGTTATGTACCACTTCTCACTATCGTAGTGTACTAAGTCACTATCGAATTTCGAAAGGAGAAATTTAATCTCGTTAGAACTTAGTTTATAGGTAGGGAAACCAACGACAATGTTCATGAATTTTGCAGCCATACCATTGTCTATTATTTTTCTTCCTGGAATCTGGCTAGCACTACCCTTTCTGAGCTCGTTTTTGATGTGTGAAAAACTACAACGCTCTGTGAACTTAGCCCTAAGTTCGACTAGGGTGTGTTTTGCTGCTCTATCTGCAATCGTACTTGCTTCAGTTATACTGATTTTTTTGTTCCTATTTTGTTTTAGCAAAATTGCTGTTTTAAGTCTTCTGGCGTATAAGCCAGGGAAACCTTCTAAGTCACTGTAAGGGTAATCGTATGCTGATTCTAAACATTGTTCATACAGTTCCACCCAAGGGCTTTTTAACTCTTCTAGCTCTACAGTCATTGTGAACTCCACTTTCTATTGTTTATAGTCCATTTATAGCATATATCTAATTTTATTAACACAAAGCTGACTTAACATTTGCTATAATATATAATAGAATTCTTAGCAATATGGTTATTACCGCAATATAATAAATACAAAAGTAGTAAACCTTTGATTTAAGGTGATAAGAATGCCAAAAACCAAAAAGTTACTTATCTCTAGGCTGGCAGACATTGTTCAAAAGATTGAACTACTAGAGAATCCCAAACGCAACGCCCGAATTTTAGAGTTGGCACTAGGGCTAAATGGTGAGGGTCCACATACTCAAGCTCAGATTAAAGAATTTCTTGACGTGGAGTACCCAGAAGCAACTGTTAGTACCGAAAGAATCCGTGTCATCAAGAGTGTACTTGTAGATTCGTTTGGCAAGGAACTAGTTAAATCGTGGGATGAGTTTTTCGAAAATCTGTTTGATTACCTGTACTCTCAGGTCCCAATTGAAATTGGGCTACTTGCCCAACGTTTAGCCGATCCCAAATATCAGAGTTTTAACCCCAAGCTTGGACATCAAGAAGCATTTAGTGAAAAACCATTTAATGTTTTGGGGCTGATGAAAATCCTAGAGTTCAGACCAAAAGTCGACACGAGACAACTCAAAATTAAGAGGCTCTATTTTGAGTTCAATGACACACGTATAAAGGGTCGTGAGAGAAATACTAAAGAGTCTACGCTTTTCCTTATTCCAAACAACTTTAACGTTAAGTTAGAAAACCTTCTTAACCACGCAGAACGAGCTGTAAAGTTCAATGGGATGATACAAGAGCAAATCTTACTACCTCTCATGCCTAAAAAGCTGCCTGTACATAAAAGAGAGGAATTAGCTCACTCTTTGCTTATCTGTCATAAGGATTTCATGTGGCTAGATGAGCGATTAGGCTACTTGACCCTAACTAACTCTTTAGATAATAGGATTACAAGATTTGCAGCTAAGATTTTTAAAGTTGTTGATGAGATTTCAATTGCCCTATTTTCATGCCAAATATCAAGAGCAGTACGGGCCCAAGCTCGCGCATTAAGAAGTGACTCAGATTTAGAGTTTCTACAAGAGCGCTCAAATTTATTGAATAATGTCTCTTATGGTTCTGACATACCTTTCAAAGTGCAAGACGCTTTAATGTATTTCGTTAGAGCGGGATTATGCACGATTGATGAGAGCAATACTCTTCGTCCTACTGAGCTGTTACTGGATAACGTTGATGTTTCTCTTCGTCGTTCAGAAGAAATAATGATGGACGTACTAAAGAATGCACCAAACCAAACGTTAAGTAACTCTGAATTCCGCGAGAAAAGCATAAAAGAGATATCTGAGAGGACAGCAAAGCTGTATGACGAACGTTTTGAAGATTTTATTGCTAAGGACATTATTCTTAAGAAAGACCAGCTCGTGCTTTTTAATAGGGATAGCGTTGACTCTTTAAAGAGATGCACTAGAAGCGCTATTGAATCTCAAAGAAGCATTTATAAAGGCGCTCGACAACCTCTTTATCTAAGACTAATTGAACTTGCCAGTTTATATATTGAACGAGCCAAGAAAGCTAACGCTTCAATTGCATCTAATCGTACACAGTTGAGAAAAGCTAAGGCAGATAAGAAGGTGAAGCTTGAGAAAATCGAATCTCTTGAATCAACCTCTTCTGACTTACGTTTGTTAAAAGCAGAGTGCTCTGATTTCTCGTTAAGAGTTGATAAGTTACAAGAGGAACTGCAACGATTAAACAGAAAAGTTTCTCAGTATGAAAAGGCAGGTGAATCTAGGAGATCTTTGTTGAACTCAGAACTTGAAAGGATTCATATTGCTGAAAGACACATGTCATTCTGCGAGCGATTGCTAACTACAAGAGACTCAATTTATGAAAAATCAATTCAAATCGTTGTCGATGAGCTTTGTTCTACTCTGATGTCACTCAAAAGTAGTGAGGTTGATGAAGAAATACTCAAATCCAAGTCAGACGTTGCTATTAACGATGTTCTCGGCTCAATTCTAAACAGAGTTGAAGGCATCGATTCTGAGTTTTCTAATGATCTCGAGAAGCTTAAATTTACTGATATTCTAATCTACCGTGTGATATCAGATTCGATTTCCTTACTCGATAGACTCGACTCTGAGCTACCAGAACCAAATGATAAATTTTCAGATTTGATATTGAATTTGATTTTGGAGTTACCTGAGGATTCCGATGGTAATAGGAGCACTACGTATAGCGAGTTTAAATCAGCTTTAATCGAAAGAGCTATCGCTGACGAAAGAAACCATGCTGTTGGCCACTTCAACCAACATAATAGCTATAGCCCCCTCTTTGTTCGTGTGAGAAAAGCGGAATACTCGTACGTAGGTACTGAAGCTTCTAAGCATGCTGACTTTGAGTATATATAACTAAGAGATCAGGAGTACAAATGCTAAAGATTTTTAACAAATTTATGATGTTACTTGCCCTATTTGCTACCGTAAGTTTGGTGTCATCAGTTGTTGAAGGAAATGCAGTCTTAGTCTTTATGACGTCGGCATTTGTACTTGGTTTGCTATGCATCATTCATAAGTTCAAAGGTGGAGTACTATCTCCTACCCTCTTAAAGGCCGTTGAGGTTGCAGTGGTAATTGTATCTATTGGATGTTTGCTTACAGCTCCTCCCGGCGAGGGATTTTACGTTTTAGCTTGGTTATGGACGACCGTGTTTTTCACGCTGTATAAAAAGGCCGATACTCATGTCTAATTCATTAAGCAAAAAAGTTAACATACGTGGGCCAAATAACTACCAGTTTTTAAAGTGGATTCTGGATGCTAACGATAATTTTTTGGCACTTAACCACTGCAATGACCCGGATGGTTTTCGTACAACATCTAAAGCAATTCAATCTCAGCTTAATAAAATTGATGAAACGGATGTACAGAAGATTCGGTCTACTTTCATGCAATTATTGGTTTTCTTTCCAGAGTCTAGAGTAGATAAGTTCGTCGGTTTGTTTCATGCTGCGAAATCTCGTGATAAAACTTCAACAACCACAATGGCACTGTCTAAGCTTACCAAAAAAAGGTTTGATTCCTTATGTAAGAGAGTAGCTAAGTCTTCAACGAATGATGAGTTTTTAAATCTGCTACTCGATTTAGCGGAGACAGAATATGGGTTGGATGAAAGTAACATGAGGTAGTGGTTTGGTAGGGCCCATATTACTATTCATATTAGAAAATAAAGCAGCTACGATAGCTGCTTTAATTTAAAAATTAATAGTTAAAAAACTGGGATTGTTGACTATGAATGCTATGTAAGAGCTTATCACTATATATGGCCCCAGTGGATACTGCCCTCTCGTTCCTCTTATGTATGTTATGACGATGAACACAAACATAAAGAGTATTGTGAGCATTGTTATCTCTACGCCAGCCCAAGCCCCTATACCAGCCCCCAGCCTTAAATCACCATTTGCCATTCCAATATTTTTGTAAAGCACTTTATGCATAGTATTGAAAAGGTAAAGAAGCCCATACCCTAATAAAGCACCGCTAAGCGATTCTTCGGAAGATAGATAGCCATACTCTGTACAAGCCAGAACCAAACCAGACCATAAAATGAAATTTGTTAGTTTTTCTGGTAGAAATTGACTCGCTAGGTCAACCAAAAACGCCATTGCTGTTAGGCAAAAGAAAATGAGCATTAAAAGAAACTGCTCAAATGAAGTTGCTATTTGGTATAGAGTCACCGTTGAAGCGGCTACGGTAATTTCTAATACAAATACCTCTTTATAAGTTTGGTTGTTTCCCTTCAGGCCACCAGCAATGCAGGAGAAAGGTACCCAGTATCCAACACTTTTGCATAAGCTAGTGAAGTCAAACCGTCCTTCACGGTTACTTGGTTCTAAAGAGTATTCAGGATAATAGGTGATGAGATCATTTCTGATCTCATCTTCTTCAATTTGTGGCAGTAATCCAGCTATGACATAAGTGATCTTTGCAATGAGACTACCAGTAATTACCAGGAACAGATAAGAAATCATTGTTATCTTGTAATCTCCATAGTTTCTTGCTCTTTGGAGTTCATATCAGAACGCGAACCATCACCTCTTCGCAATGTTGCTCTCCATGGCTTATCTAAATCAATCTCCGTTTTTAAAGGAGTACTAATTTCAGTTAGATTCTCAAATGCTTTAGCTACGAAGTAGCTGTATGGCTCACGTTGATTCTTCTTCGCTGTTCGAGGCATTTCTTTTGCAGCTTGTATTTCACGTTCTGCTACCAAACCAGCTGCTGCAGATTTTAAACTTGAAATCTTTAAGGACTTTTGTGTCCCATCTAGTGGGTCTTCATACAGTAGATTTTGTCTACTACTAGGGTCATTCTCAATAATACCTTTCTCTTTAAGATCGTTAACTACCTTCCTTACTCCAGTTTCGTGCAGTCTGGTAGCAACTTTGTTGTAGTATTTAGATAGTTCACCTGTATTACCCACAGGGCTATTCCATATGCCGAAAAGAGCTTGCCTAAGCGTATCCTCAGGTATTTGACGTTTTTCAATAGCGTCCTTTAGACAAATTCGACTAAAGTATATAGGGTCATTAGCGCCCTTAATTGGGCTTGAAGGCGTGGTAAGATATTCATGTACCTTTGCGTGTAGCTTTTTATCAAGAGCAGAAAATTTCGTCACGTAGCCTTGCTCATTGCGTGTAGATTCGATCATCATCCCCACTCTAGCTTCAGTCGCCAACCAATTGCCTATTTCACTAGCTTTAGATGCATATTCTTGTTTAGCTAAGTTGTCTTCAGGTTTTTTTATTGATACCAATACTTCAAGTGCTTTTTGAGTTAGCTCTTTGGTATCTGATTCTGGAGATGTCTTTGATGCGTATAGGAAGGCTGCTTTCTTTTGTATAGCTGACTGTCCTTTGTCGCCTACAAGTTCATTAGCAAGTTTCACATAAGCTTTTACATCAGGATTATCATCGAAGTCGAAGTCATTAATATTGACCTTTGTTGTCTCCGAGAATGTTTTGGTTACAACCTGGATAGGCTCCTCTGATTGGTTAGTCACTTCTACTTTATGTGGTGTCTCAATTCTACTTTTAACGTCATGGACGTCTATGGCATTTTTGGCTGCACTCTCAGCTATGTTTGTAAGTAGTCCAGTAAGATGGGCCACACTCTCCTTATCTGAGGATTTGAGTGACTGAAGTACTTTTAAAAGTTCCTTTTCTATCTCACTTTGGTGTTGTCCATTTCTGGATTCATCCTTTATCTCGTTTGCAGGAGCTGTATTTTCTATGTCAGGGCTTGTTGTGTCTTTTGACGGTATCGCATCTGAGGATGTCTGTTCACTATTAGGGTTATAGGAAGAGGAAGTACCATCAAGGTCTGGTGCAACATCTAGGTTCGCATTAAAGTTTTGGTTCTCAGAAAGCGCAATTTCCTCAAACATTTCGACTTGCGCCTGGATTGAGTTTGCGGCTCGTTGTTCATTCCAAGCTTTCTGCTTAGATTTATCGAATATAGACGTTAATTGTTCTGTTGTTGGCACATTAACATCTGGAGCTTCTACGTCTACTAAAGGTAAATCGATTTCACTTCTAACATTCAAAGTAGAGGCTTCTACAGTGGTTGTTGATTTCCAATATTTCGAACTATCGGCCCAGGCACCTACCGTCGTAAAGCTTGAAATTCCAACAAAAGTATCTTTTGGTGTGAACTGGTCACTAAAGTTAATACTTGTAGCATTTAGTTCATCTAACACTAGCTGACTTAATGATTTTGCCCCAGTATTAGTTTTTATTACTTGTTCATCGCTGTTTGGTGGTCTTGTTGTAGAGTTGACAAGCACATCTGTCGTTCTATCAATCTTCTCCATAGATTGCTCAGCCAAGGAACGCTCGCCTACCCCTGTAGTTTTCTGATGCTTAAGATCCAGTCCATCGGACTTGGGGTCAACTTGACCCAATTCAATACTTACGTCATTGATTGTCGTATCTATACTGTGTCTTTCTGCTTGACTTACAGATGATGGCTGTTCGTTAGATACGGATTGGACTTCCACTTCTTGGTCAGCTAACTCAAACAAATCTATTGTGCCCTGGTTTTCAACATGTTCTGAGCCAGCAACACTAATGGTTTGCTCTTCCTCATCTATGCCGAAATCATCAAGACCCCATTCAACGTCTTCCATACCTGAAAAATCAGGCATATCGCTCTCTAATGGGTCGATTGTTGAGGGTTTAAACGATGGGGCGTCAAGTTCAGATAATTCATCCAACCAGTCATCTGCATTATCGAGTAATTCTGGGCTATCCGTTTCTGCCTCAACCTCAATGCTCTCTTCCAGGTTATGATTGCCGTGAGTGAGTTCATCGGACCAAGCGTCAGGGTTAGTCAGTTCTTGCTCGTGGTTTACAGGCTCGTTGTCTGTTTCTAGGTCAATAGCATCAACTATATTTTCTTTGAGCTGTTCTAACTGGGCTCCCTCTATTTCAGGTTCCAGTTCATTCATGTCAAGGTTAGCTAATGTGTCAATATCAAAGTTGAAATCATCGACAATGGGTTCTATTTCATGTGTGGTTTCAATAAGATCATGGTCCAAGCCTGTATATTGTTCTCTGAAATCAATATCGAAGCCACCATCGGCAGCAAGCTCTGCGAAGTTGGTACTATCTAAGGTTAATTCATTATCGTTATCTAAACCTTCTGTATGGGCGTTTTCGATGTTGTATAGCTCAATTAAGCTAAGAGTCTTTGTCGGCTCTCCAGTTGATGCATTAACCCAGCTACCCTCTTGGTTCAACATTATCGGGGTATCATTTGATATTGGGAGTTCGTACGTCCCCCAATCTGTTGAATCAATTTGTACTAAGCAGGTTTCTAGTTCTCGAGAAAGTTGACCAGGTTCCTCTTGCAGTGGTGCTTTTGGCTGCAATAGCGGTAAATCCACAGGGTCGATTGTTGTTGATATAGGCGTTTCACCATGCTTTGAAATATAGTAAACGGTTGTAGGTATGGTGAATTTAGTGCCATTCAATGCGTCAATTTTATTCTCTGCAAGAGCCAATGAATCGAACTCATAGTTACCGTTTACAGCTCCATTAGGTGCAAATGATTTAACTGTGTAAGGTTTTGACTGCCGCTCAGCGGGTTCGATATAGAAGTTTTGATCTGCACTAGAAAAAGCAGATGTATCGATATCAATAATGTTTGGTTGAGAGCTGATTCTGTCAAGCTCATAAGCAACTTCATTACTGTCAATTTCTAATTCAGTTACTGGTTCAAGTTCGTTTGTCGTCGTACAATTTATTTTGATTGTCTGATTTGAGTTTTCGAGCTTTGCTTGTATCGACCTTGGGTCCACTAATGTAGACATTACTTCCGATACGCTGAGGCCGAATTCTTCCTCAAATGTCCTTGAAGTAGTTCTGTCTGGCTTACCATCTGCATCAATATCTCGTAATACAAAGTTTTGATCAGTAAGCCACTGATAATTATTGTTACTAAAATATATTGATTCGACTACAGCGTTGATGTCTTGTGCAAGGTCTGCTCTGCTGTTGTATCTCGGTTGTTTCAGCCCTTTGCTACCTCCGATAACAAGCTCACCATCTTCAGAAACTCTTATTGGTCTAGCAAATGTTCCCGTTTCATTCTCAACAAGCAAAACGACATCATGGGCCAATTGAATATCCCTAATATCGTTGTATGTATCTGCGGAAGTAAAAGGTACTTTTGATTCCTCGTCAAAGCATCTGTATGTTGAACCAACATATTCGAGAGCTTTGGTGTAAGCACTATCAAGGTTTTTTTCAGCTTGAGAAAACTTCTCATAAGCTATCTGAACTGCGTGTCCCTTTTCAATTTCTAGGTTTATTAAAATTTCTTTAGCGGTGTCTGCTTTCTCAATAGTTTGCCAATCTCCGTCGATGTGACGTTGTAGCGAATATGACACTATTCGTTCTATATTATGTTCATTAGGAGCTACGTTAGCTTCTTGAACAGGTAGCTCAGAGACTCGGTGATCTATTCGCTCTTGTTCTACGGATACTGCTTTTGGAGTTTCGAATTGCATTCCAACGGGAAAGCTAGTGGTTAGTAGGGTCCCATCGATGCCATATGCATCAAAGATATCAGTGAATTTATCTCTTTCTGCATCCAGAAATTTCCTGGGAGCGACATACTCTTTTGATGGTGTAGTATTGTTGCTTATTACCAGCTCTAACTGGTCTCCCATAACTTCTATAGCTTTATCATATTCAAAAATATCGAATAAATTATTGTAGTCTGTAGCCTTAATTGCAGTGGCTTCTGGAAGTACATCTAACTTTTCCCAATCAACGCTAAAGCTTTTTACCCCAAATTCGTCGTAAGCTTGAAGAGCGACCTTCGCGCCTGTATTCAAATTAAGAGCTCTAATCGAGTGTTCACTCGTAGGGGCTTTTAAAAAACAGTCATTATCTGAGGCGTTTAATAGGGGGTTGTTAGGGTAGTCCTGGCTGTACCGCTTTATTGCGTGAGAGATATTATTAGCAAACATCGCACAAACAACAGCAACATCTAAACCACGTTCCTTAGCGGCGATAAACAAAGACCCTCCATTAGCAAAGCCTTCACTCGTTATGATCGTTGTCTTAGGTGTAATATTGCCGAGTTGAACAAAATTGTTTTTCATGTCGTCATTCATGACTTCAAACATTTTGTTAGTGGGATTTTCTTTGTTCCAGGGAGAGCCATTATGGGCTAAGAACTGTAACCCTCTAGTCTCCTCCACATTAGGGCCCATTTGAATGCTAACCGCTGGTTGGTCGTATAAAGATGTTAGTCTCATCAGACCATGGAGTTCTGGATAGTTTAGTAAGGCCTCCAAATGTTTTTTTTGGATATAAGTGCCTTTTACGGAATCTTTAGTGAGTTCTGGTTTTTCGAAATTGGCATCAATTAAGGTTTTAACCTCGATCTCACGTTTAGCGTTAGCTTCAGCTATCTCTTGCATCTTCTGTTGATGCTTAAGCTCTGCTTCTTTTGCGGAGGCAGCTATTTTATCCGCTAGTTCTTTTTGACGAGTTTCGTGAGCAAGACGAGCTTGCTCAGCTGTTAGGTTTGCCTCGTTACCCAAAGGGGCACAAGGTAGACGTTCGCACCAGCCTTTGAAGTCAGGTTTAAAACTGATAAATGTAGAGTCTCGACCTATAAGCGAAATACCGACGGCAAGTGAGACCGTTGGCGTTATGTCACTCGGATTTTTGTCGTTGTAAAAAACCCTAATCCCAGCTGCAACCGACCATTCTGACTTTTTACCGCCTTTGTGGTGGAATTCCTTAGCGATACCTCCGACTTTTGCACCATTTTCACCAATAGTTGGAGAGTCAGCGTATGAGTTTAGGTCAATGTCAAAATCAACGCGCTTACCACTAGAGCTTGTGTACTTTTGACTATCTGCGTAACTTTGTATCTCACTTAAGTGCTCTTGAAACATATTTTTACCAAGAAGCTGCAGTGATTTAGTGTCTGCTTGATACGTTTCGCTCAACATTAGCTCATAAAGTTCAGCTTTGTGTTGATACATTTGAGCAGGATTAGCTAGTTCATTTTCATGAACCCCGTTATTTAGAGACTTTATGTTTTCTCTAACTAGCTTCTCTAATCTAAAAAGTGAAGAATGATCTATGTACCCAAGTTTAACTGCTTGGCTAGAGAACTCACTTAAAAGTGAATCTTGAGCTTTGTGAGTTTTATCTAAGATTGATGCTGAGTTGTGTTCTGGACTAAACCTACGTTGCCATGCTTCATATGCTTTGTTTTTAGCGGCCACATACTCAGGATTTTTATATACATCGTCTCCGGTAGCCCTGAGCTCACTTGCAATTTTTCCGAGCTTTTTACGCTCTTCAAAGAATTCAGAAATACCATTTTTTGAATAGACTTCAAATCCAGATGTTAGATGGATGGCCAATGCAGCGGCTTTAGCCCAATGAACTTCTGCAAATTCCCTCGAATAAGTTTCATTGAGACTTTTTGACTTTCCATTCACGTAATCGGAAAGCTTTAAACTAGCACCCATTGAGTTCTTGGAGCGTCCGAATGGATGTCCATAATCTCTCAAAATAGTTTTGTTACGGTCTTTTTTAGTGGCATAGACCGTGCCTCGGAGACTTGCTTCTAGTCTTTCTACAATGTTACTAGGTGTATTGTGATTCATAGTTCCCCCTACTCGCTAGTTTCATGTTCAATTTGGATAGGTCTAACGAGTTGCCCAAGTGCATGAGGTTCGCTTTGTCTATAAATAGATTGTTTATACGTGAATTTTTTTAGTGCGCCTGACTCTGTGGCCGAATAAACCCATCCGAACACCATAAAGCCATTTTGTGCTGCAATCAGTGCAGTATTGGCAATGAATTCGCTAGAGATTTCTCCAATTATTAGGAACTGCATACCTGAAGAAGCGTACTGTGAGAGTAAACTATTGATATCACCTGAGAGGTTTGTGTGAACAAGATCTGTTAAGTAGATAGGAAATGAATCTTCATACGCTAGAAATGTATCTCCATTTTCTTCATTCAAATGCTCTCGTACGCTATTGATCATTCCACCAAGTGGATCTTGTTTAATACTCCCGAAGCTTAACTGAACAATTCCCTCTTGAATTTCAGGAGTGCTTGTCTGATTTGTCTCTATCTCAAACTCAGATGTGTACATCATGTCCAAAATTAGGGTATAGCCGCCAGGGATAGGGATTGAGTTTATTTTAATGCCGCATTCAAAGCTTTCATCAGTATGTTCTGATGTAAGCATTTCTATAACCGTGAAACCTGAATACGGGGTTTCATTTAAAGCTTTGGTAGGTATGCCGGATTCTTGCAAAAATAGCTTTAACCCCTGATACATACCTAGAGAAGTCCAATCAAAAGATTCAGTAACCATTTGATTTAGACAGACGACTCTATTGATAGAGCTATCTATAATATTGAAGTGGATCTTGTGTATCAGGTGCTTTTCCGCAAAAGAAAGAAATTCAATACACCCTTCGGCCTGATGTGGTAATTGGTCTTCATATAGCTTTTCATTAACTTTCGAGAATACACTGGAGTCTATCCTAGAAAGGTTACGAACAATCTCACTTTCAGGTGCTATGGCTATATAGTAGTTATTTGCCATGACTTGTTCTTGTATGGCGATCCCTGTACCGGGAGCCGATGATTCGGTGGCTGTTGTAGGTAATAAGCCAGCGCAATCAAGCCAAAAAACGATTTCGTTAGAGTGGTTTTTGCTACTAATATCGAGCTGTAGTTGATAGTAATCATTTTCGCTAGGCAAAAATATTATGGGTTTATTGTTTAGGTTCAGAACAATTGATTTACCATCAGTGCAATAGTCATAGAGGTCCTTATACTTGTAGGCTTCTTTGTTTATTTCTAGTTGATACAAGCCATTGAAGTAAGGTACTCCTGATTTCAAGATAGATAACTTTTCTTTACTCATATTTAGGTGAGGAAACTGAATGCATAGTTCTTCAAGCGTCATATTGTTAAGCAAACCTAAGTCAACGCTATCTTCAATGTATTGATCTAGTAAACCAATGTGCTTTGCGATTCCGAAGTGCGAAAGCTTGCTGGTCTCTTGATGGAATCCTAGAAGAAATTTAAAGTTTGTTGGTACGTTTTCACTTTCCATTAACTCAATAAAATTGCTCATCGTTAACCTCTTCCTAACCCAAGCATGTTGATGGTTGTGTTAATTGTATTTGTAATGTTTTCAACAGTTTTGTGCATGTTTTCCGCAGCTTTCTGGACAATCTTGCTAGTCTGCATACCTACTTCCTGAACGTTTTCTCCAGAAAGTAATTTAGTTGCAGTTTCAAGTGATTTTTTACATTGGGATAGCTTGTCTTGGCCTACGGCTTTGCCTAGTTGGTCAATCGCATTAGGACCAAGGTTGTCCAATCCCTTTTGAACTTTTGAAACACTTTTATTTAGGTCACTAGCTATCTTCTCGAAGTTTTTCTCAGCTTTTTTAAGTGTTGAAGCTGGTGCTCCTTCTGCAATCAGTCCTTTTAGGTCCAGGTAGGACTGTTGAAGATCTCTTGACCTATCAATGACACTGTTGATTTGTTTCAACCCTGGCTGTTCTCCTTTTAATTTGTTGTAGGAGTTTGTTAAGAAAGAAGGCCCACCTTGAGCTTTGGAGCCGTTATGGTTGAGGTTAAATAGGCCATAAGAGTTCCTATTTGTATTTATGTTTTGGTTGTACTGGTCGACCTTCTTGTTTTCTTTATTTTGTACACTATCCTGCTCCCTTCCGTTTTCCTTACTTGGTGGGGTAGTTTTTTTTCTATTATTTGGTTTCTCTTCATCCTGTTTAGGAACGTTTTCATTCTCAACATTACGTTCAATAGTTGCTGGTTGGTCTGGGGATGCAGTTTTTTGTTCTGGGGGTTCTTCTTTTGTTTTTATATGCTTTTCCTCAGCAGGTTCAGTATGCTTCAATACATGCTCTTCAGTTGAAGGTGATCCTTTTCCTACGGAGTGCTCAATAGCTGAATTTTTTAAGCTCGCAGCTACATTTGTAATACCACCAGCATCGATACCAGTACTTTCAATGTTAACGGTAGGTGAAAATGAATACCGTTTTATTGGTGTGTCAGGTGTTATTTCTGATATTGGAGTGAAGTTGATAGTTTCTGGTAAATTGGGAGCTACAGAAGAGGTGCTTAAGCTCTGTCCTTGGCTTGCGAATTCAAAGTCAGGTGTTTCAAGCCTAATAGACTCTAGCGGGATGCTGTTAATAAGGTCTGTTATTGAGTGTTTGTTATAGTCCATTTTCTGCTAACTCCGCTAAAATTTGAGTCTTAAGAGCAAGGTTGGCTTCTCTTGTAAGTAGTGATTCGTAGTAGGCCAAAAGGTATCTTGCTAATCGTGCTGATTGAATTGCATCCATCCGAGCAACACTTTCGCTGGTCGGCCTAGGAGACAGCCCATTAACTGTCTCTACAGGCATTCCTAAGGATTTCATATCGCTAAGCTCTTCCGTTCTGCCTTGCCATATATCTGACTGAATAGAGTTCATATCGCTCAATTGGGAGCGTTTTATATAACTCGATTTCATAGTGGCAATCGCTAAGTCACTTCGAAGGTATCTATTCAGTTTTCTAGTTAATCTGAGTTCATCGTCAGAACCTTTCATGTCTTTTGGGTGAGGGATCGTAGATTGATTTTGAGTTGTTAATAGACCAACTAACTGATCCATAGCTAAACGGTCTTCGTGCGATAACTCACTCAATACTGCTTGCCCAAAGGTGTCATTTAGAAGGATTGTGTATTCTTCGTGAAGGTTAGGTGCGCCAATAGGAGCTCTATGAGATATGCTGGACTTAAGGTTATCAAAGGTTTCTTCGGCTAGTTTTCCAGGAAGTACCTTCTCCCCCTCAATTACTAGTGAACTAGTTAGGCCATCATCATCAAAGAATAGACAGCCTTGTTCATCAAAATTAGCTACATACGCCCTCTCAACAAATTCACAAAGGCCTGGTGTAACTTCCATCTTTGATTGCATTAGCAAATTGTGCGTTTCAGAGTGACTACCTGATACAGTAGCTGTATGGAAAGCTTTGAGGTTGTCGTCGTTTTGGAATGATTTAATCGCGTTATTGATCTCGTTTGCCATTTCTTGAGACTTAGTCAGCGCTCTTTCAGCTGCTGTCATACCATCAGTGGCTGTTTGACTAGCTTTTTGACCTGTTTTGGCTGGATCTACAATCGTCCAAGCTAAGAATGCATGGCTTGTGTACGGAATGAATGCAACTATAGCCACCCCAATTGTAAAGAATTTCTTCATCTTTCCACCCCAATAGAAATGTCTAATGCTGGGTTAACCACTATTTCGTTATCTGGAATTAGATTGTGCTTGTAGGTTGTCTGGTTGATTATCTGGTTTTCAACACGATTACTTAGCATTGATTGCGTGTTAGGTACGGCCAAACCTGACGAAGGTTCGAAGAGATAGTCTGTTCTATCTAATAACAACGGAATCTGATGGGCATTCGGTGAATTGCTGCTACGATGGTGTTCAACAGATCGCTTAATAACACTATGTAGTTCATTCAGCTGTGCAACCCTTAGCCATGTCTTAAAGTTTTCACTAGGTTCGCTTTTATCAAGACGAATACCGTGCATCTCTATTATGGATAGAAGGGACTGTTGCTTTGGCTTGCTCCAATCAATTTCATGGGGGAGTTCGAGCGATGTTATATCCCCATCTTCATCAATAGAAACAATAGGCAGCTGGCAGTCAAACGTAGATGTTCCGTTAAGAGCATTAGCAGCCATGTAAGACGAAAGCATCAACTCATTCGTGTTCCAGTTAACTGCAAATTGAAGGTGTTGCTTTTCATTGATAGTTAGACCTAATGACCTACTAATTGAATCAAAAACATGGTCTTGTAGGCTATCTTCTAACCTCATGTTTGCCTCGTTGCGCGGGGGGTAATAGTTGTATAATATAAGACATTCATCAATTAAAAACAATGGTGTCAAATGGGTGACTATGAGGGAAATGCAGCCTGGATTGCTGCAGTTAGTGGGCGAGCAGACATAGAGCTATACTCTATCTTCAGCCTAGAAATTAAAGAAGTGTCGGAAGGTAGAATAGGACTTTCAAGGAGTATGTCTTCTATGATTGCTTATTCTATTGATTCAAAACACAACCACTATTTAGGTTGGCCACTAGGTGAAGTTTGGGATGCTGTAAAGAAAATTGAGTTTACCGGGTTCAAAGTAGAACCAACACCACTCTCTTTATCAAGTAGTCACGAATTGCAATTGCATTATGAAGTCGAAACGGAGGTGATTGTTTCTGAACGATCTCGCAGAGGGGTTCATAACATGACAAAGAGTGAGAATCGTCAACTTCATATGTGCCTACCTGTTACAGCAAGCGTTGGTAACAAGTTAGAATCTGCCTCTCTAATTACTCTAGTGCCATATGACGGTAATCATGAGTCTGACGATGCGGATGCAATAGTAGTAACTCCCATAGATTAGACTTTTATTATATTGAATAAAAATTTGGCCCAAGATGGGCCAAATAAAGTTTCAGGGTTTGGGATGATCTCTAAAGTTATTATCTAGTTACTAACTTTCCTTTCGTTTTAGTAGATCGAAAATTGTTCTATCACTTCTCATAACTCCGCGAATATAACCCCTTTCACTTGCTGGAGTGTCTTCGTCTCCCCAAACTAGGTAGGGAGTTCCACCTGCGAACATTAAATCGCCCAAAATCTTGAATTCCCTCATTTTAGTTTCACAACTCTTCGAAATGTTACTTGGAAAGTTTCTTAAGCTCTTAGTAGAAAAGAGTTCATTGTATGCGGCTTTATTATCATCAGAGCAGTATCCATTAAGCACTAACTCACCAAAGCTATTAAGGGGCTCTTGGTGAGTACGATATATATACTGATCGACTGTAAAGTTATTCTCGAATGGGTAATCAATAATCCGTTTTCTAGGATAAGGCATGTAACGTACCTTTACACCCTCAGCATTTAAAGAAGGAATTAGAGTATGTAGCTGTTTACATACTGGACAACTAAAATCGGTAGCAACTGTCAAAGTTCCCTTATAAGGGACATCTGCATCATTTTCATAAACAATAAAGCTATCATCATCTATTGCTGGAAGAAGCATCGGAGCGTATGTAGGTCCTAACTTTTGACGCATATGAGGCTCGATGTTCTTTAATTCATCCATGATTGTGTTAGATGTTTTTTCGGAGCTTACGCTTGGAATAGATGACTGAGTTACGGGTTGTTGTTTGCTAGAATCAGAACTTTCTTGATGCTCAAGCTGTTCTTGTTTCGCTTCCATGGCCAACTTTCTTTTGATTAACGCCTGAACTCCTGGAGATTTACGTAAAATCTCGTTTATCTTTTCTTCATGAGAGCTGTTTAAGTTGGTGTTATGTTCAGAAGGTTCAGCTGGAATTGGTTGAGGCTTGGGCTTGGTGTCGCTCAATTTGACTGAAGCTTTATGACTGCTATCTGTGAAAGCAACTATTGCCTTCTCTTTGGTGATTATTGACTGTATCTCATCCTTATGTGCGCCGAATATACGACCAAGGATGTTATCGCCATTGGACAGATCAATCATTTTCCCCTTAATTGCAAAGTTAACATCGCTATCAACAATGAATGTCCCTTTGTTTGTGAAGGCGGCATAAAGGTTAGTGTCTTCCATGATTTTAATTATTTTGTATGTGGTTACACTCATTTTTTCTTCAACGAGTTGTTCAATTGGCAAAGTACTCGAGCCACTTACATAAACCTCACTTGTTGGATTACTCTTTATAGGTGCTTTATCAGTTTTATACTCAGCAAAAGCGTAGAAACTGGCTAAGGCCATTAATGATAGTGCTAAACCTTTCTTTTTATGGAATTTGATCATGATTACCTACTCATCGTTAAATTATCAAACAAGGTGTTGGCCATGTTGTTAGTGATAGTTAGTTCCGTCCCATCTACTTTATGGTTTACTCGTTGGGTGATTGGATTTTGACGCATCTCTATATGTTCTAAGAGAGAAGGGAAAAGACGCTTAGTGATAGAAAACTGAAACTTTAGAGCTTCTTTGTTCAGTTGTGAGTTAATGTAAAAAGCTGAGCTAAGGGAACTACAAAGAGTTGGGCTGGTAGAAGGCTTATATAGGCCAAGTTCATTTAAGCTTTGTAAGATCTGGATATCTGGGGAGCTGCGTTTTAAACCAGGCTGAACTAGTTCTTCAGTTGACAAAATAGGTCCACCAGCATCAGCTAGATACGTCTTTTTATCGCTCAAGCCCAAAGCACTTTTTGTAAATTCAGTTACCATTTCTACTTCTGAATGTTTGCTGTACACGGAACGATGATCAACGACATAAATAGCTGAGTGGGCTTGGTTTCTTTCTGTTAATGCCGCAAATCTTTCCATGTCTATAGCTACACAAAGCTCGCTTAGGGTATCTTCTACGGAGTTCTCTGCACTTGGATACCAATAATTCTCGGTCACACGCCCGTATGAAAGCTTTCCAGATTGATATAAGTCTTGAAGATTATTTGCGATATCACAGACAGGCGTATCGTAGTGTATTGCTACGTTCTGGTAGATGTTTAAGGTTGATGGCGGTTTCGTTGGAACTTCAACTAATTCAGACTCGGCTGACTTTAGGGAAGTGTTGTAAGTTAGGGCTTTAACGGAACTTTCATCATCTAAGAATGTAGCTACATTAAGAGTAGGTGTATCCATTAAATGGCTTGCAACCATTAACTTATGAATACTCGTTGGTCCAATACCCTGATTAATACCATAATTGGCTACTTTAAGATTTAATAGTCGTTCTGTATGTGCTTGTGCTACAACGTCTAGGTTTATTGGCCTAACCTTACTCAGTGCTGTTTTTATGCCTAAAGGTGATAACTCACTCAGATCGGCTTTCACAAGTGAACGACCATATTGATTTGCTATGGTTTGCAATTGGTAGGCGATGTACTCTCCTTGTTCGTCAGCATCTGTCATAGCGATAACATTGTCTGAGCGTTGAATTTGAGTAGACAGATACTGGTATACGTCAGAGTTCCTTGGGGACCACTTTAGAGAAGGGTCTCCGACCTTAAAATCGAAAACTCTCCCCATAGTAAATCCGCAAGTAAACTCTTCTTGAATACCTAGTGCACCTAGAGCCAAGTTAACTTGCTTCGATTTAAGGCTGCTTTCAACAAGTATTAAATTCACATTACCACCCTTTTTTCACATCCCATTTTGGTTTGGTAGATTGGTTGGTATCTCTTGATGAACTAGGAAGGTTTTGTTCAGATTGAGGGTAAACGGCTTGTCTGCTTGTACCGTTTCTACAAGGTATTAAGTTACCTTCAGAGTCAAAGAAACTGTCTAACTCTGAGCATATTGGCAAAGTTGGGTCTTTCTCAGGGTCATAAGGTTCTGGGTCTGGTTCAGTTACCTCTCCTTCATCATCCTTACAGTATGTAATTCCATTTTGTGTATAACATTCTCTGTCTCCATGATCAGGGTCTTCTATGTCTATAATGTCACCGCCACCATTCCCATCAGACGCACATTCGTACGAAACCAGTTTTCCCTTGTCGTCATAGACAGGGCAAAATTTACTTTGCATCTCAATTTGATCATCGAAGATGCCTTCCATCAAATTATCTAGGTCGAGGTCTACACTATCTGGAATCGCATCAAGTACAGGGCCAAGTGCGTCGTCAATGCCTTGCTGCCCAATATCCTGAATGGTATCGCATAGAGCTCCTTGTAAACCATCGAGGCTAAACGAAGGTAGACCTGGCAAACTAAAAGAGAAATCACACCCTTGAGTCGGGTCTATATAAGCAAATGGGTTTCCCATCTTAGGATTGCTTGTATCTACGTCACATATACCAGCTGAAGGTGCTGGCAATGAGACTTTTTGTCGACATACCCTTGCTGCTTCACTCTTAAAGGGAGTGACAGTTGCAATGACTGAAGCTAGAAGTGCAAAACGAATAATTTTATTATTATCCATCCTTAGTATTCTCCTGAATTAATCTTTTGTGAGTTGCCAGTGCCAATCGAGTTGCATCCTCACTCATATATTGCTTGTCGAATTCGATTAGAAAGTTGAAGAGGTTTAATCTTGTGTGAAGAATTTTGGCAAACTTATACCGGTTTCGGTTTTCTATACTTTGACTCGCTAGAGTTTGGTTCGCGTGGATAGAGACAATGTAATTCCATTTGTGATCGTTTTGACTAAAAGCCCCCAGCCAACCAAAAGCAGCTAAAGACGTTTTTAGCGGTAAGCACCCCAAAATTACGAGTAACCGATCGGCTTGCTCTTGCACATCCTGATTCAATGGGAAATTTGCTAATTGAGGTAGGTTTTCAGCAATGCGATTAAGTTCTCTTAATGATGGAGACTGATCCTCAACAACCCAGCTTTCTCTGGCCTCAAAGGATGAAATGCTGCTCATTACTTTTGGCTCAACCTCTTGCCAGTATTCATCTATCCATTTTTTATCGAACGTTAGTCTAATCATAGGTGACTTTTGGGTTTTGCTGATGTTGTTTTTTATTGTAATATGACATTAGTTTCGAGTCTATTAGAGGTTGAAATGAAATTCAATAACTCAATTATCGGCCCATTGGTCGACCCACAAATGCATATCTTAAGAAACCACCCTGCCTCGAATCGCGAGGTTGGACTAAACGATGCAAAGTTCGAACATATGTGTCTGCAAATTGGTGTTTCAGAATACGCATTGAATACGGATAGGGCGTTGAAGACTGGTCATTCTATTGAACATACACAAGTGCCTGAACTCGACTTCTCCGAACTATTCAACGAAGCAACTCCATCCAAACCATCAAATGATGGAAACTCACCGTCTCAACCAACTCAAGACCTATCATTTGATATTGGTGGGTTTGATTTATAGAGAGCACGCTAATGTTTAAGAAAACGTTATTAAGTTTATCCCTGGCGGTCTTATTGCCAGGGACAGCAAACGCCGTAATCTGTACAGACCCAACAGGCTTAGGTCAGATAATCAGCCAAAGTGCTCAAGATGCGATGTTATGGGCTGAAGAAAAGGGTTTAAAGATTTCTGAAATGACAATGACAGAACTAATGGAGGAATGGAAAGCATCTCAAGATACGATGCGCGAACTCGCATCAACACAGGCCATTTCTAACAGTGTTTCGGAAACTTCTAACCTTGAGCTTCAAGCAAAGATGGAACCCTCACCATTGATGTGTGATGGCATAGCAGCGGTGTCTGCACTTTATGAAGCTACAGATGACTTTTATTGCGAAGCCCAGACAAATAGCCTTGATTTTGCTGTGCAGCTTTCAGATGAAATTGATTGTGAAGGAGATAGATGTGAAACAGGGCTGCAATCATTAGCAGATGAGTCTGTATCACTTTTAGAGGGCGTTACGCATGGAGATACTGTTGAACTCGATTTATTAAATATAAAAGGTGTTTTACCCGGCATGGGTGAAGGTGGCTACTCCAAATCAACTGATGAGAAAGAGCGCACTGACACCATGCTTAAAGTACTTTTTAGCTCCGGTGAAATAAATAAAATGCCCCGCGGTGAGAATAACCAAGTTATCAATGAAAACTCGGGTGCAGATGCAAAGATGGCTTACAACCGATGGCTTAAACGTCATCTAAGAACTACAGCTGGATTTAATACAGCTCTTAGAGTTAACGGGCTCACCAACCCTCGTGATGAAAATGGGCGCCCTATTCAATCTATTCTTGAGCAAATAAAGGCTGATATTGATTTCTATAACTCTCCTGAGCAAATAAAGCTCTACGGAAATGGTGGTGACAAGTCTTGTTATTCACGCAAAGCCGCAATGGTAAATACCCAGCGTGAAATGGATGATTGGTTAAACACACCAGCTGGTCAAGCTTGCAAGGCTAATTTTACCACTGTGGAACAAGTCCAAAGAATGAACGCTCAAATTGATGCAAGGGTCCTTGCTCTGCTGGGTCATATACTGGATTCCCAGTTATCAAGCGAATTCAATTTAGGCTTACAAACTCAACTGCTAAATGAAATAGCTGGAAATGCAAGGAAATACTAATTATGGCTGTAGAGGTCACTGACGTTCTAGAGCGGTTTCTGACGCATGAATTTGTCATTTTAGTTGATGGAATAATCCTAGTAGCTCAGGGGCTGGGTTTATATCTATTTGTCCAGGGTGTCTATTTATGGCTTGCCCTCATGAGGACAAGAACGTCGTCCCCCATGGTTAGCCAAATGTATGGAAGTCCTCCCTCACCTAAATTGATAATGGCAGTTTTTATAGCTTCAGCATTTATGTGGAAATTTGGAGAAGGAATAGCTGCTTGGGGGAGTCTATTTTGGCATGGTTCAGGATTAGATTTTAGCACTCCCTATTCTGCGGCAATGTTTGATGACATAAGTCAGCGAGCTACTAACCTAGTCAATGTTTCTACCGTAGGAACGGGGATGCAAACTCGTTCTATTGCTATACGAGCTTGTTTTGCGGTCATGTCTATTTACGGAGTTATATCTTACTTCAGAGGTGTGATGGGAATAACTCTCTTAGCCAATCCACAGATGTCAGGACAAATTAAGTTTAGTCATATTGTTGTTCATATGGGGTTCGGAATTTTCCTTGTGTACATCGATTTCTTCTATCAATCACTGAGCAACACTATCACAGCTGCAACCATGAACTGAGGTCCCCTATGGCAACTTGTGCAGATTTTACTCTTACTTGTATAGAGGCTCATGTTCAGACAGGGTCGACAACAAACTTTTTAGCAATTTTATTCGGTGGTTGGGTACATCACCTTTTTGGTAATCAGAGTGTAGAAGCGACATTGACGCCTTTAATGGTCATGTTGGGGGGGCTCAATTTCTTAGCCCTACTCTATGGATCAATAAATGTCATATATAACTCTGGTCACATCATGATGAATGCTGCTGCTACAGGTCATGTCTTTGGGAAAATGTCACCATACGTTCCATTAAGAATTGCAATAGCGTTGGGGTCATTGGCGCCTATGATTCATGCTGCTGGTTCCTTTGTATCGGTAGGACAAGCTTCTGGGATGTATGTAATCGTCCATGGTGCGGGAGCAGCTGATGTATTCTGGAAAGCTGGAGTAAATGATTATGTGAATCATACTGGAGCGCAAATAGCGTCTACGAATGTAGGTGAAGTGTTCTCAGTTGGAGAAACTATGGTTTCTATGCTTTCTTGTGCTGAGTTGTTTGAAAGCTCAAATGATAGAAAATTCACTTTAAAATCGATTAATTCAAATGGGACATCTAGCATATTCCCAACCGACTCATTTCCATCATTTTCACGAATCAGCTCAATGTACCCTAATTCAAGCGGGTCTTCTTCTTCTCTTAATTATGTCGATGAGCCTATAGGAAAGAATGGGGCTGAAAATACTGGCGCTATTTTAGAATTTCGTGGAGGAGCCTGTGGTTCAATCAGGTTTGATTTCGCCCGTAAACCTACTGCTAGCTCATCAGTGGAGCAAAAGCTTGCATATTACTCGAACTACTACGGTACAGAGGCTACGTTCACTTTCATGTCAGAATTACACACGCTTGTATCGAGTATGTTATCGCGGCTGAAGAACGCAGATTTATCAAAATATGTAACGGCAATGCGAAGAAGTGATGACTCTTATTATCGTGAATATTTACTCAATGAATTAGGCTCTAAAGAGTTAGCTGAAAACCTATTCAAAGCGCACGTTGATTTAGCAATGTGTAAGTCTAAAGTTGTAGAGCGCGGTTATATGGGGGAGTTATCTCAGTCTTGGCAGGGTCAATATGAAGCAAGTCGTTGCGGTAGTTCTAAAGCGAATATCAGCATATCAGGCTCATCCTCGCTGGTCGAAGAATTAACAGAAGGGGGCTGGATGATGGCTCCTCTAGCGTTTAGCCGTATGAATGGAATGATGCAATTAGCTTCATCTGGAGTAGGTTTTTCATTAGACAATGTAATGAGTACAAATATACCGGAAAGAACCAGTTTCTGCCGTTCTGTATTCTCATGGATTCCAAGTATAAACCTTTTCGATTCATCTCTTGATGATGAAATAGATGAAGCAAACGAATGTAAGACGTATTGGCTGGCAAGCAATTTTCCAAAGTTCACTTGGGACTTAACTGAACAACTTGCAATGAGTGGAGACATAAAATCAGATTGGCCTGAGGCGCAGAAGTTGAATAACTGGTCCGCACTAATGGCCGTTCACTCGACAAATGAAAACGCAAAAGCAGCGGCGACTGGCAACGAGTCTGCAATAGTATCTGTTGCTTCCGGAATATTAAGCTCAGCTCTAAGCCTTGGTAATTATAATGGTAATCTGGCATCTGCAATAGAAACGCCAGGGATGAGCGGCATTGACTATGATGGAGCTCTATTCGACGTTACAGGGTCTACAAATGCTTTGGCGTTATTATCTACGTTAGGTGAAGCGCTTAAGAACATTTGGTACATCGTTGTATTGGCAACTGAAGGCGCAGATGTCATCAAAGGTGCCCTCGAGAGTTCTGCTTTGTCAGCTCCATTCGCTATACCTTTGGCCTTCTTCGTTAAAACAGTCGCTCCACTGGTTGTATCTAGCCTTATCGGTGCTTTTATTCTAGGTAATGTATTGCCAATGGTGCCAATAATTACATTCCTATTTGTTGTTACCGCTTTTTTCATCATTTGTGCCGAAGCTCTGGCAGGCATTGCCCTGGGCAGTGCTTTATTAGCCTCTGCTGCAGGTGAAGGGCTAATGGCTGTTCATGGTCTAAGAATGGCAGCTCTCTACGGAGCCATATTCCTGAGGCCGACTCTTCATGTAATTGGATTAATGCTTGGTTTTGCAATGTGTAACCTCAGCTTAGCTTTCCTTAATAGCGTTTGGTGGAAGTCCATTGGAGTTAACCTACCCTCCTCTTGGGATCTTTTTGATTTAGTGATGCTTACAGGAGGATATCCAATCGTTCTATTTGGTTTACTTGTTTATTGTCTAAAAGCTCCGAACTTATTTGCCAACAATTTAATGTCTTGGGTTGCTACAGATGCTATTGGTCAATTTGGTGATTCTGATCAGTACCTATCAGCAACGAATGGTACCTTCAACAAAATGTCTGATGCTTTTAATGGTTCACTTCAAAAACAACAACCTCAACAGGATCAGCAAGGCAATGGTAATAATGGCAGTGGTAATAACGGAAATGGAAACACAGGAAATGGTGAAAAGTCTGAACGACCACCAAGTGCAAGCAAATAGGACTATGTAATCTATGATACTTTCAACTTTTTTTAAAAACGCCACAAGCAAGACCCCAAATGATTGGACATGGAATATGTTTAGACTGAGGTTTTGGACTGAGTGGGTTCATATAACCCCTATAGATAGAGCTCTGGAGAGTATTCATAATGAATACAGGCTCCCTGGAGGCCTACTAAATGAAATAAAGTCTGCAAGAGATTATCAGCAATCTTTTGACCCTTTAACGTCCCTGCCTTATCTAGACTCATACACCGAAGTCAATAGAGAGTACCTACTGAAACATGGTTATAGCTTGTTTGAATCGAGTGTGTTTTCAGAGGCTAATGGAAGTGTTCCTGATTTTAAGAAAGACAGTAATCGTTTGTTGGTTCTAAAACACGAGGAGCGTCCCAGTGATTCTAATGAGCAGCTAGCAAACGATATGCTTGAAATTAGCCCTCATCTACCTCAGTTGACAGCCTCTGAATCAGCGAACCGTTTGATTTTAAAAAAAGGGGAAGATGGACGGTATGATTTAACCATTCAGCGTACCGAAGTGAAGCCAACTACGTACATGGAACTTGTTAGAGCTGTCCCCGCCCATATGAAAATGGTTCCGTTCATGGAGACCCCCGTACACTTCAATCTTGTACCTTTCGATGAGGTTGTTAAAGCTGGTTTCGACATGAATGATGAACAGGTTGAAGGCAAAGCCAGAAACCTACAGCTGTCTATTTGGCTAACGCTATTTTTCGTATTGGCTTTTTGCTTCTTCGCTGTAAACAGTGTTGCCAAATTCATTATTGTAACGATAGTAACCTCGGAGGTTCAATTTAGTTACCTAATGACATCCATGTATTTGACCTTGCTAAGTGCATTTACTTCCTTTATCTATTTTCATTACCTGCATTTATATTGGCAATATGACACCAATCGCTTTGGTTCTGTGTATTCATTTTTAGTTGCCATCAAAAAAGATCCTATGCGTTTACTGCCACTTTCCAATAAAGCCGAGGTAAATCATGTTTAAAACCTTTGTGATTTACAAGTTACCTGAAGACTTCAACTTGGACCCAAATCTGCACTCTGAAATGTTTGAGAAACTGAAAGCGAAGCCTTTGACTGGTGCGATTAAGACTAAATATGGCTGGGCTGAGTTACTGCAATCAAATAAACCTTACATTAAGCTAGAAAACGATTACATTTTTCGTATAGAAAAGCGCTTTAGGTCTGTTGCATCTAGTACATTGGACGAAGCTGTCAGGCAGAAAATGATTCAGCTTGCACAAGATTCCCCCAGGACATGGGGAGTAAATGCCAAGGTTTCTTCACAAGATGTCAAGAATTTACGTGAAATGTGTGAAAACCTTCTTATACCGAAATCGCTTACACGTTTCAAAGATATCATTGTTTGGTTTAATACTGAGCTAAAGTTTCTTTTTATCGGTTCAAGTGGAAACAAAGAAGTTGAAGCGATTATTGATTTATTCAAGCTTACATTCAAAACATTTCCTGCGAGCCCGCTAACAGTTAATAATGATGTTTCGAGTGTATTTACTAGTTGGCTTAGCAGCCTGGAGTTACCGCCTACGTTGGCAATTAAAAATGGTGATATTGCATTTGAGAATAGAGCGAACGGTGCGAACAAGGTGAGATACAGTAACCAGGATATTGAGTCAGATGAAATCAATGCTAATTTACTAGCGCAAAAGCGCCCACTTCAACTATCTTGCGAATGGAACGCCACTTTAGGGTTTACTGTTAATAACGAATTAAAGTTTTCTAAGATCAAGCAACTAGGGCTGTTAAAAGAGAAAATAAAAACGGCCAATAAGGAAATGGAGATCAATAATCCCGCCCAGGAGATGGAAGCAAAAAGAGTTAAAGATATGACCTCCTACACTTTAACTCGACTGTCAATATTGAACCTTATAAAAGAAATCTTACCTTCATTAAATAGCTCAACTGGATTCGCTGGTGGTGCACAATCGAATACATCTGAGCTAATAGAGGGATTTGTTGAAAGCATTGATTGATGTATAAGGGCCATGATCTCGTGTTTATCGTGAAGAACGCCACGTAGATGAGCTGAAAACAAGAAACGTAATTTAAGGGGAAATGATGAAATTGAAAAGCATATTAACATTAGCTATCGCACTGCCTCTTTTGAGTGCTTGTGACCTTGTAGATGATTATAACGAAATGGTCAATGAGCAAATGGCTGATATTACTATCTACATCTCACCTGTAGCTGAGCTACAGATTGATGATAGTGAAATTGGTTATGTTCATGGATTCGAAGAGTGCCCCAACGAGTCCGTAAATTGGTTGTTTGGGTACTCTCATTCAGTTGGAGGCAATAATTGCATCAAAATAGATCCTGAAAATGAAAACATCAAAGTGCGAGTTATAAACGACCAAGTTAACTTAATTGAAACATGGAATGTATCTAGGGTTGGTGATGCCGTTTCACTAACTAGACCAAACGGCTTCAAAGTCCGTGAACCATCTAACCAGTCGTAGGGGGAAAAGGATGCCTAAGCCTCGCGGTAGGTTTATCGGCCACAAGCAGTTTGCTGTCGATCCCAATTGGGTTAAAAGCCAACAAGAGATTCGAGCTATCAAAGAGCGAAAGCGTTTTGTTGAGTGGTCGAAAAACTGGATTACGGTAACTCGACTAAAAACAGATCGATTGTGGACAGATTCAGCTATCAAGAAGTGGCTTGGCGAGCCAAAAAACCAAGCAAAATACAAAGTATTTGCTGTGGAAGATGTTAGAAAAGCTGAACGGAAAAAAGCGTTTAAAGAGTGGTTAGCACCTCGACTAGATAAAAAGCTGGCAACTAATCCACACTTTAAAATCAAGAAAATTGGAACTGTATAACGACCAAGGGGAAAATATGGTTATGTATAGCACTCAAGCTATAGAGAACATTAGAAAGTCATTCAATCTCTAGCAAACTATTGGACAGAGCCGATTAAGGGCAACCTGTCAGACCTAGTCACATCGAGATAAAGAAACTCACAGATTGCATTCAGACTAATTCAGATAATGGCTCTTTTTTCATTGTCTTAATCGAGGTTCATTGTCTTCAAAAGCCTGTTTACTGCATAGTAGATGTAAAGCCCTAGTTGACTCCCTAAAAAGAACCACCACCAGACCAAGTACAAATCAATTACATCGAATTTACCAAACAATACCTGCTCGAAATCTAACATTGATTCTGTAAGTGGTCTTTGTGCACCCGGCAAGCCTAGCCTATCAAATGGTACATCACTAAACTCAAGATAACTTAGTAACCAAACGGGCATATATAGAAACACTTCTGTATCAGCAATTGATACTGCTATAGCACGTAGATACTCATATCCTTTGTATAGTATTAAAAGGCCACCAAGGCCGATTAGATAGTGATTGGGTTTAAGGAGTTTCTCTGTTACGTATGATAAAGGGATTAGGACCGTCCTTACGAGCTTGCCCATTACGTAGTGAACGACTCCTGTAGTTACATAAAAAAGTAGAGCCGGAGTACGAAGAATTCCAAAGAAGATAGCAAGAAGTAGGTTCATAGGGCATACCTTAAGCTTAGTCTATAATATATTATAGTTTGGTATGCCCTGGAAGGGAAGATATTTAAGGGTAATAGCAATAGATAGTTGCTAGTGCTCGGTTTTCTCTAGGTGTTTCCCAAAGTTTAGTTTTGAAATTATACGAGTAAAGGCGGACAAGAAATTGTGAGCCAGATGCATTTTTTGTAACACCGATTCGGTTTAATGAATAGTCAGATACGACTACACCGTTCGCTGAGTGGTAACGCTTACTATCTTGCCAGTCTACAACAATTCTATTTGCCGCATAACCTGCACCATCACCACAATTTACACCTTTAATTGCACCAACTCCGTTTATTGTAGCGGAACCTTGGTGAACATATTTACTTGTTAGGTTTGAGAGAGCTACACCCCCTCTCGATGTCAAACGAATGTCTCTTGTTCGAGAAACGCCATTTGGGTCAAAAAACATTGAGGGGTCATTGAAATCAACAACGGCTCCAGGGACATAAAGAGAGCCATTCTCTAGAGTTGATATGTTTGAACCAGTACCGATTGCCAAGCCCCCTGCGAAATTATTCATTTGCGATGAGTTGGTTTGGTTGATTCTATTCCGTACTGTAGCTTGGTCTATTGTTGCTGAGCCTATACTAGCTGTATTTATATCGCCGTTATTGATGTCAGCTCTATTAATATCAGCACGATCAATGTCAGCGTTATCGTAATCAAGGTCAGTGCCGCGAACACTAGTTAAGTTTGCAGAATTGGAGCGTAACGTGTCAATAGTACCGGAGTTCGCGTCTATGGAATTAACGTTGAGGTTGTTGAGGTTGCTGGTTCCATTCAAATCGAGTCTAAATACAGGGTTTTCTCGGTCCACAATGCTAGATACTTCAAGGCGGTCCATATTATCGACATCCTGTCCATTCCAGTCGATTGTAGCTAACGGTGAGTTTGTACCATGGATACTCAGGTCATCAGAGAAGCTTGTGCCCCAAGTGATATCCATAGTAATGATACCTGTATCAAAGTCGCAATCCACTTGCGAGATTGAGGTGCCTGAATTTAGGTTTGCCAAACCTCCACCAGCAATTCGGGCTATAGTACATGAACGTTTGACTCCGTTTTCACCAGAGAAGTCAAATCCCCGAGTTTCAGCAGTATTTGAGACAGTTAATTTGAGTTCGACCTGGGTTCCATCATTTGTAACTTCAGTTTTGTATTGCATGTTATCCCCAATTCTAGGGGAATCTTCGAAGTCACAGAATAGGAACTCAGATGTTTGGGTACCACCACAGGTGTTTGGCTTCAACCACATTGTTCCAATGTGCTCAGCACCGTTTTGGAAGGGTTGGCCCGGCTGATTCCATTGGGCTAATGAGCCACTTTGTCTTGAGGCATTCTTGATAGCATGAAGCAGCGTTGCTATACGCTGCCCTTGAAGTTGGTCTACTTGAGATTCGTATTGATCACTTTTCATCATGAGGTAAGTGGACATGATGATACTTAAAGCGACAGTAGAGGCCAATATGCCAAGTTGAAGGAAAAAGCCTCTTTGTCTTTTGATTGAGGTTCTAGGCAGCATATTGGCCACTCTTATTAATAATGATTAACGGTTGATGAATGTGATTGCTACTTCATCGCCAGATGCACACTGTGTTTTAAGAGTGTCATTACCATCAATTCGCGTACCTTCAACCTGGATCTCAACGAAGTTTTGGAATACACGACCAACGAGTAGGTTACACTGATCTGTTTCTACATTTGAGAAAGTGAAAGTGAAGAATTTACCTGTACCAGTAGTTGTAATCCCATCACGGTTAGTCGCGGTGTCTACGCTTCCACAGGTCAAGCCATTATCAGAAAAAGGTGTGGTAAATTCATCTTGGGTTGCACTTAACCAGCTTGAAGGCCAGATGTTTTTGTCGTAACAGTCAGTGTTGTTAACAGATGCGTATGAACCAAAGCCACCCACTGTACGTCGTAGTTCGTCCGATGCTTGTAGTAGAGCTGACTCAGCATCGTCAACAAGTTTACCCGCACCTGAATCCCCCATAGTTGTAGCAATACCGACAACCATAATGCCCACGAATGCCAGGACTAATTGAAGCTCTGTAGATAGAAATGCACCTTTACGTTTTGCATGAACGCGGTTTAGTTTCTTTGAATATTGTTTTTTTGGTTTAAATAACATAGCTATTTTCCTCTTTGAAAGCTATTGGATTTTATACATGATTGGCATATATCAATCAAGTGGAATATGGTTTTCACAATTTGTTAATTTTATTATCAAACTTAGTTAAGGGTTTGACCAATTGAAGAAATAGAAAGGCCAACTATGGCGTTTACAGTTAAAACTGCCATCATGCAACCGAGCATGATCCCTGTCGTAAGCTTTTTTACTAGCATTTCAGTGTTAGCAAATACTTCTTCGGTGATATCGTCTAGTTTATTAGTAAAGTCAGAGGTTGTAGCATACGACTCAATCTCAATTCTTGGTTCTCTACTAAAGAAATCACAGGCGAGTGCTTGCCCTTCACTCTTTCCTCCAATCATATTAAGACGCATTTTTTGGCACCAATGTTTTACATATGGCGTTGAGTGGGAACCAACAAGCTTTAGTGCTTCTGAAGAGGGCATCCCGACTTTCAAAAGAGCATTGAATGTTTGTAGGGTTATAGCGGAATTAATCGCGTCAACAACATTCCAAGGTGGTAATTTAGTTAATCTCCGATTAATTTGATTGGGTAAACTCCAAACTACCCAGGTCCCGTATATCACCAATGTGCCTGTAATAAATGGGCTTAGCTCGTATACAGTTTTTGTAAACTCTCTTGCAAATGTCATAATAGGAGTTGGTTTTATATTAAGCCCCTTAAACAGCACAGCATAGATGTATAAGTGTGCAAGACTACAAATCAACATAATCAAACCAACACCTATAATTGGACCGACTATTCCTAAAAAGCCAGCACCTCTCATTTGTTGTTTTCTTTGTAATTGGCTGACACATATGCGTATTACTTTGTATGCTGCAGTTTTCTTCTCGATTGCGTAAGCAACTCCAATAGTGGTTTTATCAAAGAATGGTGCGAGCATGTATGAGATAACTGGTCTGTATCGGTACCGGTCTGCAAGATATTTTACGAACTTTGTTTCTTGGGATTTTGGTTGTTGGGACTTATATGCTTCATAGAGGGAGTCCAATACATTTACGATTGAATCACCATCTGCTAAACGTGATGCAATTTTCTCTAGAAGTTGAGACTTTCTCTTTGAGCCCACACGAAAGTTTGTATACTTTAGCTTTAAGGTATCAATGAAGTCATCACTAAGGTATTGACTCTTTATTCTGAGCAACTTTTGGTTAATATCGTTTTCCATTAATTAAACCTCTGGGTGGTAGAGAGAAACATTTAGCTCTTCACGATCTAATCGAGAGACCACAAGTTGATCGATTTCACGTTCTATCATCTCAGGGTCCAATACCCCTTTGCACATTTTATAAATTGCGTGCTCTAACTTAGTAAAACCACCAGTGTTTAGCCAATGAGCTTTAGCCAAATCATCTTCGTTTTTAGCCCATAGGTTTCTGATTGTTTGATCTGGCGCCAAGACTTCAGCTACAGGTGTTCGTCCAACACGGCCATCTACAGAATAATTACACTCTTCACACCCACCTTGCTTTGCGAAACGTATGTTCGGCAGGTACTCAAGTAACTCTAGGGAAGATAAGCTTTGTATTAATGAATAAACTAATGGAGAGTTATTCGGAAGCTCATCATAACTTCGACTACAGGACGGGCACACGGTTCGTACTAAAGACTGAGCAATGATGACAGTTAGGGTGTTTGATGATTGATAGACTGATCTAGCTACTCCGAAACCGTCCAAGCGACCTGGTACATCACAAGAAGATGCGGCATGTATTGTTGAGAAACATACATGGCCAGTTCGGGCAGATTCAATTGCAAATTTTGCTGAATTGTAGCAACGTATTTCTCCTGTACCCATGATATCTGGGTCTAGTCGCATGAAGCTTTCGGAAATTCGTTCAAACTGCTTGGTTAATGTGTTCATTTCATTATCAGAAGCGCTAGAGTTATCTTCTAAGTTAACTTGTGAAACGCCCTCTAAGTTCATCTCGATAGGGTTTTCGGCAGTAACAAACTTCCGAGTAGATTTGTACAGGTCTTGTAAGTAATCGATAACTGAATACATGGACTGGGTCTTACCAGAACCTGTAACACCAGCAAACAGTATATTTCCTTGTTTTTTACTGGAGTGTTTTTTAATCAACAGCGTTTGAACTGGGTGATATCCAGCTTTATCTAGCTTTCTTATAGAGGATTTCTCCCCTTTACTGGTAATCCTGCATACTAGATCTCCACCGCCCTCAGTTTCTCTTGGTGCAAATTCAACACGCATTTCAATTTGAGTATTGTTATACGTGTAGATAAATTTACCAGATTGAGGTTCTTTCCAGCTTAGGTTGTTACCTTGGATGCTAGAGCCGGATGCTTCATCCCCACCGATGATGTTGTAAGCAACATCAACCGTCTCGTAAAGCCTATCGTATGTATATTCTTTGAAATCAATTAAATCGCCATCTACACGTATACGTACTAACGTGTTGCCAGGTATATTAGATACTTCAAAGTGAATGTCTGACGTTGCAGGGTGTGATTCTAAAACAGACGCAGTGATCGCTTTAAAACTTCTGCCCTCATCATCTTTAGATTGGTTTTCTTCAGAGCCCATGAAGATGACATCAGCAAGTAATAGGATTAGGTCTTCTGAGCACTTAAGATTAATGACTTTTGTATGAGTATGATCGGTATATCCCAAATCATCTCTGATAGTCGCTCGAACTTGTGTGATTGACTTTGAAAAGTCTTCTGTCATTAAGACGGTAAGGTAGTTGTATCCTTCATCCATACCTTGAATATGGCCATCCGAAATAAGGAATTTTTTACCATAAGCTGGATGTGCCACTTTGTCCTTGTCAATGATACCACCTAAGGCCCAAGGAAGTTGTTCTCTAGTGTCGTATGTTAAGTCGTTAAAGAAGTGTGAACTAGAGCTACTACGACTACCAAAGTATTTTATTAAATCACCAGAAATTGAATCTGACAAAATGTCGTATTCGTTTGCGCTGGATTCTACAATGCTGGTTGCAGGTCTATACTCTGCTAAGTTAGTACTAGTCATGAAATTCTCACTTGAACATTAAACCTTGAGAGGGAGAGTCATTAATTAATGTAGGCGCCGGGGCTCCAAACATACTTGATTCTGAAAGCTCCCCAATCTTCTGCTCGATAATACGGTCTCGGAATGTTTGCGCTTTCTTAAAGCGGTCAATTGCTTCGTCAGAGGTTTTAACCGTGATATGTCGTGCTCTTGATTTGTCCATTTTGTGAGTTGAATAATCGAAAGGCATGACTACAGCGCCTTGAAATGACAGTGAATCTACATACCAGTCCCCAAAGCTCTCCCCTTCTTTTAAAGTTTGGATAGCCCCCTTATGCCAAAACTCACCTTTCAACTGACCAGCTATCTCATAAATATCTGTAACGAAGATTTGTTTTTCCATTTCGTTTAGCAGAGCATTAACTTCAGCTTCTCGTTGAGCTCTACGCTTTGTCCTAGTCTCCTCCTGGAATTTTGCTAAACGCTCTTCATCCGATGCCTTCTCTTTTTTCGGTTCAGGCCCACCGTTTAGTAATTTGTTATTTTCTATCAAAAGCTGCTGATACTGATTGTCAAGCATTAACATCTTATTAGCATGCTCTTTTTGGGCTCGTATCAACTCATTTTGCGAGAGTGATTTGTTTTCCTCTATAGAGAGGCTTCGTTGTTTTTGGATGTCTTGGTAAGTCTGCCCGGATTGATCATTTGCAAAAGTTGTAAAGCTCAACAATTGGGTCGCGATGCATAGGGTAATAGTATTAATTTTCACGTAATGAAACCTCTTTGTCTTGTTGATTAAGAATGCTACTTTCGTGTATGTACTGCATCTTAAGAACGATCTCTTCTGTTTCCAGATTTATCGAAATGCTCTGTATAATCATGCTTTTAAATTTGTCGATATCGTTAGCTAGTTGGTCCAAATAGTTAAATGCCCAACCAAACCCACTTAACGAAAGTTGTACATTCACAACGGTGTAATCTATTTGTGGGTTTCTTACTTCAGTGGAATATGTTTCGTTTTTAAAAGGGATCTCCCTTTCTGTTTTGCGGTTTGCTGAAATCGCTCCGTACAGTCTTCCTTGTGTCTTCTCTGCTTGTTGCTGAATGAAGGTTAGTAAGTCTAGGTAGTGGCCGTGAGTTTCCTTTATGAAGATAAAAGCGTCACTTTCATCAAAATAATGGTCTGGTTTAGGAAGCGGTACTATTTGAGACGTAGTAATCTCTTCTCCAGAGAGTGAATAAGTGATAGTTCCATCGAATTCGATGTTGTCTCTAAAATTGGCAACCGTTGTCCCTCCGTTTTTCCACAAAACGGTCGTCTCATGAAAAAACTCTTGGTCTGCTGGTTTGTCTACTGTTGATGAGTCTCTAGTAATGATTCCTTTGGTAACGAGATCGACAGTCATTGGGAACCATCCACCAACATCAACAGGAAGAGAGTTAATATAGGCTTTAAGGTTCAAAATGACCTTTTTAGGATCTGATGCGGTTAAACGTTGAGTAAGCCATTTTGCTTCCTCTTTAGTTGCATTTGCCTTGTCTATTCTCTCGATTTTTTTATGATTCAAATCGTTTTCAGCTTGCTTAGCTAGAGTACTGCTTGATGCTTTCTTCACCATTGAATCTATGTCAGGAATTACATACTCTTGCTTGGAGTTAGATTTATATACCTGCACACCTATCAAAAATATAATTCCAAGAGCCACAAATACGATGTGGGATGGTTTTATCTTTGATAGGGGGTTTGTGTTGAGTAGCTGCTCAATTGTTTGAATTTGAGCGAACTTTTCATTAGGTACAGCTTCACATATGACGTCATATGAGTGCTGTTGGTACTCTGAACGTGACTCTTCAAATAGTTCTGAGATATTTTCTGTTATCTCATTAGGGACTACATAGCGTAATTTTACGTGATGAAGATCGTACATTTGATAATGGTCGAAGATCTGTTGGATAACTTCTTCCACCGTTTCAAATACCAAATCATTCTCACCACCAGCTGGGCACTTATCAATTACCAAAAGATACCAATATTTACCGGATGGTAGCTTTTGTATGAAGAAAGCATTCGGGTGATCGACACAAATAGCGCGAGCGACGATTGCCGCCGCGCTGTAGTATTTTGTCGTTATGCTTTGAGCGAAACCGATTGTTGATTTTGGTGCATCATCAATTGTTGACCCTTCAACAATTACTGCATTTGTAGCGTCGTATTTGTTAACCAGATTTTTGATATGGATGGTCTTATCGGATTCTGAAACCTCGTACCAATCTAAACCGATGTAGTGCCTATCAAATCCAAGTTCTTCTAGTGACTGCATAAAAGGACCTAATTGGGTTAAACTTTTTCGATATGAGGCGTGATAATTACTAGCATCACTGAGCGTGTTTTAGCATTAGAGTCATTGCCACCAAACATCCATAGCAAATCGCCTAGAACTGACTGGTTTTGGCCATTGTCAATCACTTGCTCGAACCCAGTCATAACCATTGTTTCGCCTGAACGGATATTTCTAGCGCTAACCATGGCAGTAACAGTTCTGTCTGTTAGTTGAAGTTGTGTATTACCAACTTCTAGTGGGTCAATTGCATTTAAGGTACTTACATCAGTTACGATACGGACAGCAATTGTTCCATCTGAGTTAACACGTGGTGAAGCTAAGAAAACAATACCGTTTGTTGTTGTATCTGTGCTTGCAGATTGTGTTACAACATCACCAGATACACTTTGGTCGATTTTATCCGCATATTTCTTTTCATTTACGAACTGGACTGGAATAACATCATTGTTTGGTACAGTTGTCGTAATTGACTTTTTAAGCGAAAGAGATTTAGTCCCCTGAAGAGCCTTCAATGCCATTTCAGTGCCTTTGAAGCTACCATCACCGATACTCAGCCCTAAACCACCTAACTTAGCTGCATCACCAACTGGAACTCCATCGATTTTAAGTTCGAAGTCATTCTTAGCGTATTTAATAGATTGCTCAATGCCGTAATTTGATTCGTCTGTAGTGATCAGTTCCCATAGCTCTATATCGAGCCTGATCATCTTTCCAGCAGTAGAATTTGACTCATCAATAAAGTTCTCAACAATTCGCAGCTTTCGAGGTGTGTCAGTTACAGCAACCATACTTAGTGCAGGTAACACTTCTACTTTTGCATCTTCAGAAGCAATGGATTTAATCCCCTTGAGGAGTTGGTCCATTGGTTTCCCTAGGTCACGGTCAAATGAATATGAGTGAGAACTCGAAGTTTGAGAGCTTGTCCCCTCGCCTTGCTGACCACCGCTAGTAGACGAATTGATACTTGATTTTAAAGTTGTACTACCAGCATATTGGTCGATCCGAAAGTGTCTAGTTTCTTGTCGGTAAAAGGATACACGACCATCAGATTGGTATTTCCACCATAGGTTGGTTTTTGCTGCGATAGCATCCAACACTTGCTTTAAAGCAACGTGCTTTTCAAAGTTCAGGGAAATAGACACTTTTGCGCCATCTAATAGTGACCCTTTGTTCGTATCTGTATAAAGTGCCGAAACGTCTAAATCATCACCAGTAGAATCACTTGTACCACCGCTTGCTTTGGAACTTCCAGAGTCTTGGTTAAGATACTTGATAGCGTCGCTAGTAAAGCTAATGTAAACCCCATACGAGGCATACTTATTGTTCAAATAGTCAATCGTGTCGCTAAGGGGTTTAGAGCGATATGACATGAATTTACTCGGGGTAAGAAAAATCTCTGGAAGGTCTTGCCTTTCTTTTAACTTGAAAGGTTCCCCAAGAATAACGTAATTATTGTCTTCGCTGTAGACGCTCTGATCTATACCGGGTTTAAGTCTGTGTTTTTGAATCGTCTCAGTGGCAGCGTCTGCCTGTGCTGTCGCAACTCTATTGGCATCTTTACCAGGAGTACTACAACCACTGACAAGCGCGATAATGGTTAGTGTGAGAGCTTTAAGTTTCAATGTGTTGTTCATTACTGGTAAGTCCCTTTTTCAGTAGAACCGCCTTTTAGGATATGAGCAGCACCAATTTCAGGGCTGTAACTAATCCACAGTGGTTCTTTTGTTTTTAACGTCTCCTTAAGCACTCTATCTAAGACTCCGTCTCTTCCTGTTAGGTCACCAATCAATACCGAACGTGATTTAACAGGGAAGTCGTATTTAGAGCCCCAAATAATGTCGATATTGGACTTTGTATTCCAAACCTCAAAGTTCTCTTTGAGTGACAGTTTAGGGTCTAATGTCCAGAGTTTTGGTGTTCGTGTCTGAAGGTACGTAAGGTGTTCACGATTTTTGGATGCAGCCAACACTCGTTCTTGTTCATTTAGAACAATATAAATACCGGAATTTAGTTCCTGTATCTTAGCAACAGCACTGCGCCAATTAGGTGAAGGTACCCAGGCTAATTGGTGGGAAGAGATGCCTGGTCCAATATTTACCCGCCAACCAGCTGGTGCTAAAGCATTCAGTATTTCGTGAGCAGGTAATTTATTTTGGTAACCGACTTTAGATTGGATGTCGTTTAAACCATAAGCGGTATCTGACTCGTATTCAGTAAATACAACCCCCGCTTGCGCGCTACTCATCACGAGTAAAGGTAAAATTAATCTTAATTTCATCATAGTAACCCCTATTATTTTGATAAATATACGTCATTTTCGGATAACAAACAACAAACGAAGCTGTAAGGTAACCTACGAATAAGAACAATTTCTTATCGGTTATCTGGCTTCCAAATTTCGTTTTTTCGATATGGCAAGTTGTTGCCTTGGTTGTATTTTGACAGGAGGTGTATAAAAAACTCTAATGGTGTCCTTTTGGTAAGAGAGATTAAAGACATTAATACATAGAAAACACACATGGCTTTAAGGTAGTTCCAGCTGAACATTATTGGCAATGTCAAAACCGGGACGATAGTAGACCCGTCCATAAGTAGGAAAAGTGGTCTTTTCATCGCATTTTGTACCGCTTTTCTATCCAGCTTCGGTTTATATTCCATTATTCTGATTCCATAAGGAGATATTCTGGCCCAATTTCACTGTTGTGATATAGGTTTGCGATTTGTTGAGAAAAGGTAAGCTCTTGTTCCTTTAGGTGCCTTCTTACTACTACAGATATCTCTGTGTCAGATTTACACTTCAGCATTTCTTCTCTGATTTCTTCAGTTAGATATAGGGTTTCTCTAACAGCAATCCTTTCACCGTCGAGAGTTCTAACTAGTATCTGAGCGACAATGCCAGAGAGTTGACTAATAAAACCAGCTAATACAGCCAGCTTATTCTCTCCATCTATCATATTGTAGATGCGGCTCATCGCTGTCTCGCAAGAGTTTGCATGTATTGTAGCCATCAAGAAGTTGCCAGTGTTAGAAGCGTTAAATGCGTTTTCGATTGATTCTTTACTTCGTATTTCGCCCTGAACGATGATATCTGGACGAAGACGAAGAGCAGCTTCAAGGCCTTGATTAAAACTTTGAACATCGGAGTCTGTTTCAACTGAACCTACTTCATGAACTGAAATACTGTTACCAGGAGCAATCTTTACTCCCTCATAATTAATTTCAGGTGGGTCCTCAAAAACTAAGATATGCTTACCAAGGCTGGGAGTTTTTAGCACTGAAGTTACAATTCCGGCCATAGTAGTTGTTTTGCCTGTGCCTACCCCTCCCACAAACATAAGAATACCTTTACGGTTATGCTTTACAAGATTGACTAGCTCCGGCTCTATACCCAAAGATTCTGCGTCCTTTGGTGTTTTAGGGTTCAACCTACCAACCATCTTATAGGTCTTTCCATATTCAAGTGACCTTGAGGTAATAGCTGCAATGCGGAAACTCCTAATCTGAGATTGATCATTGGGGTTTTTGGTAACGAATGCAAAAAACGTAGGAGTAGCTGCATTAACATTGTTAATCAGCGATTTTTTGGTGCCGAGCATATATTCAAGAATATTACGGCATGCGTTAGGTTGCATTTGTTTATCAGTGATTTCCCTGATTTGCCCGTTTACATCGATTCTGATTCGATAGTTACAGTCTATTAAAATGTCTGAAGCACCGTACTCAATTGCTTTCCATATGACAGTTTCGATATCTACTTGTGTCATTTCGCTTGAAACAGGTATTAATGGAATATCATTCATGGTAGGTGTCACTCTTCAACGAGAATGGATTTAATTTGGTCGTGAGTAAGGCCTTCAGTTTCTACTTTAGAAACAGCATCCCTACGTACAGAGCCCCTAGGGTCTTTTATTACTGGTGAAGAATAGAGATCAGAGTTTGTCTGCCAAACTGCCTCACCACTCAAAGATATGAACTGAGTGCCTAAACCTAATTGGTCTCCTTGTACCGTAATTCCTACATTTTCAATAATCATATCTGGCTTTTCTATATATCCGGACTCAACTAAATTCACGTAACGGATCATGGCTGTTGCGTCAATAAAAGCATTAATTACACGAGTTCTCATCTCAGCAATTGCTTGTTCTGAGCCCATGGCCCATCCCTCATCAAGAGCTGAGTTGAAGATCTCCAATTCTTCTGAATTTCTAGGTAAAAGTTCGTCAATTAATGTGGTCGGAGTAAGTGAATTTTTGTCGTAGAGATAGTCAGACCAATGCGGTTTCCTCAACACAGGCTTAGGTTGTTCTCTCAATCGATAGACAAGATTATCGGTCCTGATAATCGTAGCTTTTGTGTCTCGCGTTATCGCGGCATGAGCTTCTACTTTGTCTACCATACCTGGACGAAGGTACTTGGCTTCACCTGAACTTAGATTTGCAGAAGCGTTAATGAGATGCTCGAAAGGTAGCAAGCGGTCAAAGAGGTGAGACTTGCTATCCACTACATCTGTTAAGCGCTCCATCGTAGCTATATAACCATTCGCACTGCCAACTTCTTCAGCTCTTTCGCGGATCGACTCAATTCTGAGTGCCTCTTCACCATCGCTTACTAGTTGTTGTCTAACCTTTACATCTTTTAGTTCACTTAAGCTGTAATAGGTGCGCTTAGATTCATCTGCCAAAGTGGTAACACTGAAAAATAGACTAGCAATTAAACAAATAGCAGTATTGGTTCTCACGCTTTTGTCTCCAAGTATTTAACGACAATCGTCTTAAGTCGGTTATCGACCATGATGTCTACCTGGGCACCCTTTTCAGAGTCAATAATCTTTATTGCGTCGTTTATTGGTTGATCCTTCAGTTTAATACTTACAAACACGCCACCAGGTGGTTTTTGGCCATAAGTAAATACTCGATCAGAACCATAACCTACTGTCTCAGCAATACCTTTTACGGCAGTTTCGACTTCACAATCACAATTCCAGTCAACAACCTTTTCAAAACCAGGTAACAGCATTGTAGAGAGCATGCGCTCCTGCCTTCTCTGCTCAGGGCCTTTAAGTGCTTGTGCATGTGCACTTCTCGTTTTTGCTAACAATCGGAGCTCGTCAAGCATTTCAACTGCATATGGCTCAAGATCGCCAAAAGCCCTTTCTTCAGGGCTCTTTTCTAAGTGCCTTAAATCTTTGACTTCATTAGTTGCGCACCCAAGAAGTAGAGTAGAAGCGAATGCTATGCTAGAAAGCTTAAAGACGTTCATTTTGTTTCCTCTTCGTTGCATTGATGCAAAGTGTTTTAGCTGTATTCAGATTTGAAACAGTGATGATTGATTCATCCGTACTGATGTTTTGGTTAATGTCTGGGTGGTAATACCTAACTTTTTGATGGAAGGCTTTCTTGATTTCAGAAATATTGAGGGACGTAATAGGTAGCCCTAATAATTTGAAAGCCTGAACTTCTTCTTCAGAGAAGTTAAATGGGTTTTGTTCATTCAGAGTCGGAGAACTTTGAGATCTACTCGCATTAGAGGGTCTTTCCATCTGAGAGGAAATTGAGTTTGTATAACCAAACCCACGTATCTTCGCTTGTGCTTCCTTTCTTCTAACCGATTGTTGTTGTTGCCGTTGCATAAAGTACAAATATGCGATGCCAAATAAGGCACTCGTGAAAACACCGAATGTATAACTCGCGGACAAATAATATGTAGCAGCGAAAGAAGTGATGAGTATGGAAGCCAAACCCAATATTTTTTCTTTAATTAGTTCGAACACAATAAGATGTCTAATAGCAAATAATAGCATAAATCTATGCCATTTTTGTCTAAAATACAATAGCAAAAGCTGCTAGCATAGGCTTATTATTGAGTCAAATGTTAGTTTCAATTTGCTAGTCTCAGAAGTGATATCGGTTCAATAGACTAATTACTCAACAAATTGTAGAAATATTTGCGTAATGCGACCTACAAATAGGGATATAGCTCACACATATGCAACAAATGATGAAAATTTATTTAAGTTTCACTCTTCATGGGTAAAAATTAGACATAACGGCAGTTAATGTTTAGATACAAGTCACATGATTATTTGCGTCTATTCTCAAAAATAAGAAAGTATTTATGGATAAGAATCATTACAGCGAACTGTTCTCCGACATATTCGCTACAAAACAGAATGAAGGTGGTGCGGCATATTTAATCAATCGTGAGGCTAATCTTGAATTAGTTTCACGGTTAGGTATTAATCATCGTGACGTTAGGCTTAATTCAAAAGAAAGCTATGTTTCAGACCGTAGCGCTAGGCTTTTAGAGAAAAAGTTAAAGGTAGCTCGAGGTTGGCTAGACGCAGAACATGAAATTATTAGCCAAACTCAACTTCTAACAATTAGAGCCAACAATGTTTCGGCGCTTATTGTTTCTCCTGGCTTTACTAAACAGTCAAAGCACTTTCTCTCTAAAATAGTTTCATCTACACCTATGAGCGGATATCAATTTTTGTTTGATGAAATCACTTTCGAAGAGCAGTCCTATTACTTACGTAAAATGGAAGAGTTCTTGGAAATTGAAAGAGCATGTCTTGATGATGAGGCATTTATGGAAGGGCTCTACTAGCGAGAAAAGTCGAAGTCATTATCAGGACGCTGTTGTTTGATACCAATGGCGTCCTTTTCATTTACTGGTCCAGTTATACAAGATTCTAGCCTCTGATTTATTGTTTGTTGACTAGGTTCAAGTACATTAGCTTTCTCAACACTCTTCAAGCTAATATGGTCAAATCTCCTGCCAAACTTTGTCTCAAATTCATTCAGAAAGAAATTGATATCTTGTACAGCATTTGGATTAACTTGCCATTTTGTTAGCAAACTTGGCAAATTTGTAAAACTGGTATTATCGAATTCACTTCTTCGAGCTGGTGGTATTGCACTTAGTCTGATTTGTAGAATGGTGCCGATCATTCTATTTTGTAGTTGGAGAATATCTTGTTGTTTTTGAAAGTTCTGACTTGAGAACTTTTCAACTGACACTTTGAGTTTTTCTAAATCCATTTTTTAGCCTAACTCAAGCTGTGCAAAGGCAAGTGGTCTAACAGATGACTGAAGAATAGCCTTCTTGAACCAGGTCATTGTCATATGATAGTCATAGTTACAAGACACGATTTTTTCAGCGTAGTGGTCATGAGGATAATTCATAGCGATTGACTTAAGGATTTCATAGTCAAATATTTCTAACTTTAGATCTTCAAATCGTTGATCTAAAGAGTTTTTAATTTCAGGTAGAGGTAGCTCATCACCGCTTTGAATTTTCTTTATGATTTTCTTGTCGTTTTCAAGAACATTTAAGAGCAAGTACTCTGAAATAGAAAGCACATAGCTTGTAAAATTTGGTAATGTCTTTAGAGAGATTGGGTTCATATATTTTTTGTTTTAAGCTTGTGCCCATCGGTTCTATTGATGGCAAAGGTAACTCCTCTTTGCTTCACCAGGAACCAGTCCAGTCTTTATAAATCTTGCTTATGTATCAATATAAGATATACATAAACAAGGGTATTTGCCATTTTTTTGACAACTAACGTACTACTTTGGGGGCGATATGAGTGTAAATTCATGGGAATTTCAACCAGACAACGAGTTTTCTGACATAACAGATGATCTGAATCATCAGGATGTAGTATCAGAAAAAACCTCAGATCGAATTGTTAATGTACACGATAAACACCTAAGCCCACAAAGTACAACTTTGCCAAGCAATGATGTCTGTTTGAACGCCTTTAATCAACAAAAGCAGGACGTTCGTCTATCTGAAGTTGGCGGCAAGTCACAATCAGTGCAACCTTCTGCCACAAAATCAAACGCTTACTTCCACCCAAATAGTCAAATTAATCTCTATAACAAGTCATTAAATTGTGCAGCGGTGATTCGATTAGGAAACATAGCTAACAACCTAATTTCAATTGTTGTAGACATTTGCCCAGAACATAACGGTCGCTCAAGTGATTGGAACAACAAAATCTCAGTTGCCTTTTCTCACACTGAACTTATTCAAGCTTATTCCCTATTTCTTCAAAACCTTAAATGCCTTGATTTCAAGTTAAAGTTTCACCAACAACAAACTGGGCCATTGTCTATAGGATTTAAAGAGAGCTCGATTTATGTAAGCACAATCATCTCCGGTAAAACAATAAGCCTTACAGGAAACATCGCCCAAAAGATAAAGTTTATGGCCCAATTAGAAGTGGCTACTAAACACTACTTCGCTACTGCGTTTCCAGATTTGGACCAAGAACGAATTCTGCGTCAGATAGCTTTGATTTAGTGTTTTTGTAGTTCGATATTTGAAGCTTCTAGGTGACCGGTAGCTCTCAGATATCTTTTAACAGTACCCATATTTGTCCAATCACCAATAGACATAAGGTCGACTGCATTCATCTTATGAACGACATGCCCATCAACTACCGCTCCACAACGTCCCGAATGCCCTGACCAACAACGACCTTTAAATACACTTTGTCGTTCATATGCTTTACGGAACAATCTAAGTACGGATACACCATTCATAGGTTTTAATGGGTCCTTAAGCTGTCCATTTTTCAGAATCCAACCAAAAATATAATATTCCTGATCTTCGACTGGACTTGAAGGGGTTACATGGTTGTAAAGCTCAACTCCTTTTTCTACAAGTTCAATATATTTCTTCACGATCCCTGCATACCTGCCAATGATAGACTTTTTGGGTGGCGCTGCAGATGTCTTAGATTTTGTCCTCACTATAGTGACAGTGTCACCAGAAATGATGACGTTTTTACGTTTTAAAGTAAAGATCTCTTCTTCTCGAAGAGCAGTAGAGTATGCAATGGTCATGTATGCTAGGTCTTTGAAAAGCTTTGGCCCAGCTTGTTCAAGTGTCCCAACTATTTCGATCTGTCTGTTCAAATCGCTTGCTCTGAATGGTGAAGCAACTTTTTGCTCTACCTTTGATAAATCAGATTCTGCCATATCCTTTTTTACACCCCTGAAAAAGTCTTTTATAAGCTTGTCTTCAGTTACGTTGGCGAATCCTAGTTGATTCAAAAATATGGCTATGAGGTTCTTTCGGCTCATTAGAGTCGCATAAGACACTTTCTGTTCATTTTTTAGGTGTAGTATCCAGTAGTAAAACATTCTTGGATGTATAGGAAATGCGTAGGCTAATTCAATATACTCAGTAAATCTTATCCAAGAGCGAACAGCGGAAAACATGTTTTTTTGTGTTGCCTTCGAAAAACCACCACGTGTAGCCTCGAATATGGCCATGTTATCTAGTATTGTCTTTAGGTTTGGGTGATCAGGATCAATTGCACCGTCAAGTTCAGGCAAAGGGATTTTAAATCGTGAAAGATTTTCTTTTTCTTTGTTATTGCCTAGTTCTAATGCCTTAATCTTTTCTAATCCGGATGCAGGAATTGGTAAATTTTGCTTAGTAATCTCCACGTTCACCTCCAAAAATAAAGTGTTACGCTGTCACCTGTAACGCTAACCTTAACGGCCAAAAAGTGTAATATAACTCAAATTATACTACACTTTATAATCATGTCTATTTATACAGTGTTATTTGTTTGTTGAGTTTATATGAATTATTCGAAGATTAGCTTAACGAAAACAAAGCGAGCTACTAAAGTAAAACCCACATAATAACCCATGGTTCTACATAGTCTGCTAGACTGCGTAAGGGAATATTACTTGAATATAGATAAAAAAAAGGCAACATTTAAAGTTGCCTTGTGCTGTTAGGTTTGAAATCAGTTGCTTACTGAAGTCAATTGACCATTGGATAAGTCTTCCAGTGGTGGATAATCAGGAAGTCCATAGTCAGATCGTAACCAAGTTAATTTCTGGTAGGTTTGTTCAATCCACTCTGGCTTTAGCTGTTGAACTTCTATGATCTTCTTCTTGTAACTCGGATCTGTTTTAGCTGGTAGGTATTCTAAATAGAAACTGTCGCATTTTTCCATTAAGCTAGAACGCTCTAAATCTACCACCGTCAGGCAGTCAACAAAGTCTTTGTACGCTTCGTTGTCGGAAATGCCTTGAACAACTGCTGGCCCGGTAGTTTTGAGATATTCTTTGTATAGTTTTGCACCGACGACTCCAGAGCCAGATACAGCAACGATAGCTATAATAGACCAGGGAAAGGTGCTTTTAAGTGAGTCGAACATATTATATCCGTTTTATTGTTAGTATTAGTATTAAGGTGGGGATTGTTTTGGAATATTCAATGCATGAAATACAATAATTGTATTTCATGACTAGTTATATCTAGTTTTAAATATTATTTGTTCATCAAAAAGGCTGGTTATAAAACACCCACCAGCCCTTTCAATTTGATATTTAACCTGGGTATGCTAGAACAATGTCTATGTTAAACTTAATATCTGAAAGATTTAAACGGGTCAAAATATACTCAGTCATACTCGCAAAGTCGGCTTAAAATATTTGATTTACCAAATATACAAGGCTCTTTACGGAGGTGGTAAAATTTGGGTCTCCCAGATATTTCATCATATATTTCTTCTACATTTAAAGTCTCAATTATATCAATAGAGTCTGGATTTAACACTAAATGAGAACGGCCATGATACCCACCGTCTACAAATTGTCCACTCTCAAAATCCTTTAAGATATCGATACCGTTTTCACGCAAAATATGACAACGTTTCCGTTCATTCAAATCAATTAGGTCATTGTGTATTCGATTTTCAGGTGGTTTTGCAAGTTCTGAGTACCATTCTTTACCCCTCTTAGTTGATATCCACACTGGTAATTTATCCCAATGTTGCTGTAGATATTTGGGGTGCATAGAAATGGATTTACCAATAGTTACTACTTTAGCTTGTTCCTTTATTGCGCACACATATACGGTAGGTTTACCTACCTGCCTCGCTTTATAGTCAGCGTGATAGCATGCTCCTTTCAGATTAGAAACGAAGTAAAATCCATTAGCATCATTACAGCCTTCGCCTGTACCTAGCATGCCTAACTCAAATTTATCAAACTCCTTAGCTCGTGTACCATGAAAGATGAGCTCTCTTTCCATTGTTCTTTCTAACATGCCGCTTCTCATCAGGTTATAAGTCTTAAATTGTATTATCTAAAAACTAAACAAAATTGAGCTATTACTTTTGTTGACCTCTAAACAGATCAACTAGTCCTCTCAACACAACGCCACTAATGATCAATCCTAATAGTAAACTAATTACTATTCCGTAGGGGTTTGTTGCGAAAAATGAAAAAAACTCAGGTAGTTGAGGGAAAGGTAATGCTGCAACAGTGGCCATAAATTAATCCTTCTTTAAACAGTTAGGTTATGATTTAAGGAAGCTCGAGATCTTCTTCGGTAACCCAATCCAAGTGAGTATCTTTAGATATCAATAGTGTGCCTTCAAGCCAATTTACACCTAATATCTTTTCATCATGTGAAGCGTAAAACTCCGAAAGTTTATCGACTATGTTTGTAACATTCGATATTTCTACATTTTGTAAAGGTAGCCAAAACCAGCGATTTTTTGACTCAAGTAGTGCTCTTTTCGAGTTCCAATCCAGTCCCCATAATAAATGCTCTTGATTACCATTCACGAGCCGACAGTGCATCGCTGCCTTGATCCCCAATTTTTCAAGAAAGAACAACATACTTCCTACTTTGCGTAAAAAAAAACCATATTGACACATACTAAGATGTTACCAAGTATGTATCAATTATCTTTTGTTTTTATATGGTTATGATCAAGCTTGTATCTATATGTGGCTGGCCAGCCAGGTCTTGGTAGGCACAAATTGGTCTGACACCACATTGCCATTATTTATACAGATGGGCAATACGAAGTCAGTACCACTTCCTTTTGCAAACTCCCGTACTTCTCTTAAGGTATCTTTGCTATTGCTAACTGGTACTAGTAAAGAGTGGCTAAGTTCCCTTGTTCCACGCAACTTAATATTGGGTATTGAAAAACCTCGATGTAACAGCTCCTTTGTTTTAATGATTTGCACAGAACTGAATGACTTTACGTATTGGAGTTGTGCGGTTACTAGTTCGTTATATACCGTTTTTAACTTAAACTTTGCTAGCAAATAGTCGTCTGTCAAATTACTGAGCTGATACAAAGCCTTTTTAATAATTAATGTAATTTCTGGGTTATTCAACGATGGCATCGCCAACTCTCGGTCATAGGCGTTTATTACAGCGATTTTTGGATAATGGTCCATTTCACCGACATCTGTTTCAAACTTATCCCTATCGCTTAAAATCATGTTTGTGAGTTTATCGTGTCGCTCTGTCATACCTTTAGAGCATAAAATTAAGAATCTGTTTGATGGCTTAGTTTCGCAGCTAACTAATATTGGGAGTTCATTTTTGTGGTTTGGCACAGGGATATACACCTTTCTAATATCAGAATCCTCTAATATTTCATGTGTACCACTGCCTTCCAGAAAGCTGGCTATCTTCTTCAACATCTGGCTCACGATATCATTCCTTTGTTCAATTATTATTCTACGTTTTGACATTCGTTCATCATACTCTTCTTGTTTAGACTCGATATGCCTAGTCAATTGGTCCCTGTTTAAATATGGTAGAAAATCATTGAAAGTACATTTCACGCTCATGGTGCCAGGGCGTAGCCCTAGTTTAGTTTCAATTCTGGTTGCTAACTTTTTTCCTAGCATACGGGATTTATTGGGCCCTAAATGATTGTTCAAATGACAACCTAGCTCTGAGTTCAATTTGCTAATATTGCCATTCCCTATAAGGGTCAATAGGATCTCTAAATTCCTAGATCTGGCAAGCTTGTCAATTGGGAGGTTATCATCAATTGTTGGGTCTACATTTATGGTAGAAATGGCCTCATCAAGTTGTCCAATAGGCATACCGAGCTTTGTTTCTATGTTTCTAGCTAGTCTGTGACTGATGTTCTTCTGAGGCTTGGATCTGTGGCTGAGATAACTGGCCAAGTGAGGCATATCTAAATGTCTACATAAGTTCTGAATCTTACGGTTGTAGTCTTGGTTGACTATACGCATAAGGTTTTGGTGTCGATTCTCGTGATAGATTTCAGTAGTGTCGAATTTGATATCCATTCAATCACCAATCAATAACGTATTGTTGAAATGGTGTCTTCTATCAAATCTCGTTCTATATCGCTTTCAGCTTGATTTAAATACTTCTCGAGAATATCAATATTAAGTGTACTCAAGTGTCTTCTGTAAAGCTTGCGTCTCAATTCTTTGCGTTCAGCATAAATTGGGTATAGCCCCTGGATAAGGATACCAAGAAGAAGAATTACTATATAAAGCAGATTAAAAGACTCTAATTGAGAGAATCGCCATGCAGCTAAACCTACAATTGTTAGAGAAAATGCCAATATAACTATTCTTCTGGTGAACTGCCCCCATTCTGGTGAAAATACAGAGTCTTTGTAATGCATCATATTATTACCTCCTAGATGTATAAGAAATTGTCCATTGTCCATGTGTCTGGATGTGTTGAAGGGAGTGATTGAGATTCGAATATTGCATCAATGGTTGACCAACCTAGCTCAACTCCGTCCTCAAAATGGGTAGAAAATGCAATGTACATCCAACTTGCGACAGTAAATCGTGCTGCTGCTGTAAATTCAATCTTCAACAAATCGAGTTCGCTTGAGGTACTTACCATGTAAGTATTGGTACTTCTAACGCGATAACACCCTGATAACCTGTCAAGTAGTGGTGTTAGGTTAGGTTCTTTCTTGGCGAGCTTAATCATATCTTTCAAAGACAAAATACAATTGAGCTCTTTTAAACCAACCCTAGTCCATTCTTTAACTTTGCAAATTTGTTCAATTCTGTTTCTTTCGAAAGAGATCCAGAGAGGATCATACCTTCCCATACTTTCAATTAATTTATAGGTTGAAAGTAATTCTTCTAAACTAGCAGAGCATGCCCTTTCGATGTTCGTTGATGTATTGCGCTTAGCAGTACATCTTGTTTTAGTTACTGCGCTTTCCAATCTTGAGTCTCCTAGTTCAAATATTCTCAGTTACAACACTTTTATCGCGAGGATTTGTCTTACGCCGTTATCTGATCGCGATGTCAGTTCAATATTTTCGAATGTCGGTACTGGAAGTCTGTGTATAGCCGCCTCTATTAGTTTCAAGCCGAAAAGGTACTTACCACTAGTAATTGAGTTAATATGATGGTTTGTCATTTTTTCTAAATGACTGACTATCAAATGTTCTAGTTGATAGAGAGTATCAAGCACCTGCAGATCTAGGTTTATCAGGTCGTCATAGTTCTGGAGTGTCATCAACGTGTGTCGATATGGATCTAGAGCACACCTGTACGCATGCTTTTTAAGTAGATATGGATGTATAGGTTTTGGCCACATGACGACTATCTGTTATATCTGCTTTGTACGTTCTAGCCAGCTAGCTAGTGATAGTAGACCACATACCTTGGCCACCACCTCGAAATTGTCTTTGTATGCTCCGCTATTAAAGAAAATCAGGCAAATCAAAGCAGTACAAGATAGTGCTATCAGTAAATACTTTGTTCTAAACATTAGCTTTTCCTCAACCATTCTTAGGCAGTCTAGACTAAACATTGAATAATAGATGTCATTCGCGTATAAAAAACAATACTAATGTTACCATATATTTTAATACGTATGTTAGGAAAACCTCATGCTGAGCTAGTTGATAATTTGATCAACTTAGTTTCCATATGAGCTTTGGTACAAATATTAACGAAGAGTATGATTGATATGATAAAAATTGATAAAGATGAAGTTTTGACAGTCTCCATTGTCTCGCAAAGGCTTAAAGGCATCATTCCTGAGGATTATAAATGGCCAAATGTACCGGAGGGATATCAATTGGAGTTTATTGTCCATCCCGATGGCACTTTAATCATGGATCTTTTAAATCCTGATAGAGGAATGTTTATTTCAGAAGCCGAAAATGTTCACTTTGAAACACCCCGTACAGTGAAGAACGCCCCCCTTACATGGCAAGACCTAGAAAAGGCTGGTGTTCCTTTTATGTCATGACCTAACTACAACTTGATAGAGCTTTCACAAACAACCTCGTTAAGCACCAAATCAGAATAAATCCCCCTCTATAATAGGAATACTGCATGAAATCTGCGATCCGTCTTAGTCTAAAAGTAATATTGTTTTCGATTACTGTCATAGTGTCGATAATTGGAGGACAAATTAGTCAGCACCTCGCTCATATCAAAGATTCCAGAATGCATACGATCGATACCTGGAACAGGCAACATCCTGAGAACTTACATGTCTCTAGAACATTTATTAATGAATGCCTTAATCGAAAAATGGTAAAGGACACTAGTTCGGACGAACCTTTCTTTGTAAAAGAGGTTTATGGACTGTATGAATGTGGTATTGAAGTCGGAGCGGATGACCTTGTGGAGAAAATCAAAGAGTCAGACAACTCATTGAGTACATTTGCTTGGCCATTATCAGCTTTAACTTAATACTTCGTTTTCAAATATTGAGGTCTAAATCGGACCTCATTTGAACCACTATCGAACAAAAATTAGTCAACTATACACGGTATCCACCACACTTTAAGGTACTCATTGGTGCCTCTCCCCCACCGCTTCGCTCCATCCGCACGTGCTGTAACTATAAGGTCGGCTTCGCCGCCTCTTGAGCATTCTCCCCCCTGGGAGAACCAGCGGCTTCGCCGCTTCTTAGATTGGTAAATACTATTCATATCGATTTATTTCTATCTTTATCTATCCATATCTATGTTTGGCTACGCCAAACTTTTTTCCAGGGGGTCTTAGCAGTGGCGAAGCCACCAAGGAGTAGAAATATTTAGGGCGAAGCCCTTATTCGTTAGCGTCGAAGACGCGAAAGGGAGCTTGATTCTTTGCGAGCGAAGCTCGCTTAATTCGAGTTAAAGCGAGTGAGGTAGTTAAGGTTATTGGTGTCGTAACAGCGGCTTGTGGTGTAGTTTAGGTGGTGGATACCGTGTATATTTATGGTTTGAAGTCCCCGTAGATTTGGGAGAGAAATAAAGTTTCATACTAAATGTTCAAGTAAGCCTGTCAGTACCGTTCTAAATGTCACGCTGACATAAATAAAGATTCATACCAATTGGTACTACCATGTTTCAATCTCACAACAATTGACTATAAAAGTATCATACTGGTTGTCTGACCATCCGCTGGAACACGTATCTGGACAAAAATGTTTTAGAGCTGTGTATTAAAACGTTTTTGTCAGATTAGAAAAAGCATCTTGAAACCTTAAACGCTTGCTATTATTGCATGTGTTCGCAAGATGGTTGTGATATGCTAAGAGATGCATCATGTAGGATTAGAACATAGCTAAAAATTAGTTATTGACGCCATAGTCGTTTGTTAAAGGTCGGTTTTCGCATCTTCCAGAGCCTGTTTTTGAATATTTGCAATAACTTCCTCGGTTAACCCATACTTTGCTGCGACAGTCATTGTGATTGGGTTTAGGATGTCCTCAACCTCATTGAACAACTCTATTGATTTTTCCAACCCTGTAATCATCTTATTACGCCCAGACGCGTTCATAAAATCCATAGCTTTAGCTTGGAAATAACTATGAGCCAAGAAGGGGTTCTAGGGATTTTCCCCTCTAAAGTAACATAGAATGCTACAGGCTTTGTATTATATAGCCTCCAGCTGTGGGTTACTTTCGTTTCCAAGCTTAATCATCCACGATTGGCTTCGTAATTTCACTAATATCAGGCAATTTTCCGGTATTGGTGAAGTTATACGTCCCGCTTAAGTTGATATTTTGCCATGCAACGGGCGAAACAGCACGAGTGATAGCCGCTTTTTCTTCATCACCTGTCGCTTCAAAGTGTCCCAGAAGATGACTCAGTATCGCGGAGTTGAAGTAGATGAGCGCATTGGCAAGCAATCTTGCGCATTCATTCCAGATAGCGATTTCAGACTCGTTTTTGCCACGGAACTGATCACCATTCACCGACGCAATGGCTCGTCTAAGGAAGTGCCATGCTTCTCCCCGGTTCAGGGCACGTTGCACATACTGCCGCAAACTGGCATCGTCGATGTAGTCAAGTAAATATTGCGCTTTAACCAGTCGATTATACTCCGTCAGAGCCTGTAATATTGGGTGTCCAGAAGGGTAACCAGACAACTTTCTTACCAGCATTGCTTGTGTCGTCCGCTTTGTCTGAAGTGACAGAACAATACACCTGATATCTTGCCATCCCGTTGTAATAACATTCGTTCTGATAGGCTTCTTTAGCGCCAGTATGGTGCTGCCTTGTTCACTTTCAGTCACATCAAACAGATCATTGATGACACTACTGAACTGCGCGTATCGCGGTGCAAAACTGTAACCGCATAGATCCAGTAAGGCG
>NZ_JAWOUS010000014.1:0-148245 GCF_033339495.1 Vibrio sp. 2134-1 | reverse complement strand
GTGTCGTTTGGCAGAACATCAATTGTCACTGGCGTGTCTTCGTCAGTAACAGCTGTATCATCTTTTGCCACTGGCGCGTCATTGACTGGTGTGACATCGACGTTCACCGTGGTGGACTCCGATACCCCACCGGACGTGACGATGTAGGTGAAGCTGTCTGCCCCGTGGAAGTTGTCGTTTGGCGTGTAAGTGACGCTGCCATCCGGGTTGACCGAGACCGTGCCGTTTGCTGGACCGTTATTGGTATCCAGCGACACCACTTTATCGTCGCCTTCGAACGTGTCGTTCTCTAAGACCTTGATGATGGTTGGCGTATCTTCCACAACCGTCGCTTTATCTGCCACGATGTCCGCCACAGGCGCAACTGTGAAGTTCACCGTTTGGCTGACGCTTTCACCGCTTGGATCGGTGGCCGTAAAGGTCAATGCTTCTGAGCCGTTCCAGTCTGCGGTTGGAGTGAACGTAGCAATCCCATTGACGATCGCCACTTGAATGTTGCTGTTGCCGGAGACGCTGAAGGTCAGATCGCCATCCACGTTATCTACATCGCTGAAAGCCGTATTTAGATCGATGCTGTATGGCGTAAAGTCTTCTGCCAAGGTTTGGTCTGCAATGCTGCTTTCAACCACAGGCGTGTCGTTCACCGCATTCACGGTGACGTTAACCGTCGCTTGGTCAGTCAGTGCACCATCGGTCACGGTGTAAGTGATTTCAGCGTCACCATGGAAGTTCTCAGCCGGTGTGAAGACCAGTTTGCCATCAACGATCTCAACTGTACCTTGTGTTTCAGGTACGGAAGCCGATTCAATCGACAGCTTATCGCCATCGATGTCAGTGTCGTTTGGCAGGACATCAATCGTCACTGACGTGTCTTCGTCAGTAACGGCATTGTCATTGGTCGCCACTGGCGCATCGTTGACTGGCGTGACATCGACGTTCACCGTGGTGGACTCTGATACCCCACCGGACGTAACGATGTAGGTGAAGCTGTCTGTACCGTGGTAGTTGTCGTTTGGCGTGTAGGTTACGCTGCCGTCCGGGTTGACCGAGACCGTGCCGTTAGCTGGACCGTTGTTGGTATCCAGCGACACCACTTTGTCGTCGCCTTCGAACGTGTCGTTACCTAAGACCTTGATGATGGTCGGCGTGTCTTCCACAACCGTCGCTTTATCTGCCACGATGTCTGCCACAGGCGCTACTGTGAAGTTCACCGTTTGGCTGACGCTTTCACCGCTTGGATCGGTGGCAGTAAAGGTTAACGCTTCTGAGCCGTTCCAGTCTGCGGTTGGAGTGAACGTAGCAATACCGTTGACGATCGCCACTTGAATGTTGCTATTACCAGAGACGCTAAACGTTAACTCGCCATCCACATTATCCACATCACTGAAAGCGGTGTTTAGATCGATGCTGTATGGCGTAAAGTCTTCTGCCAAGGTTTGGTCTGCGAGGTTGCTTTCAACCACAGGTGTGTCGTTCACCGCATTCACCGTGACGTTAACCGTCGCTTGGTCGGTCAGTGCACCATCGGTCACGGTGTAAGTAATTTCAGCATCGCCATGGAAGTTCTCAGCCGGTGTGAAGACCAGTTTGCCATCAACAATCTCGACTGTGCCTTGCGCTTCAGGTACGGACGCCGATTCAATCGACAGCGTATCGCCATCAATATCGGTGTCGTTTGGCAGGACATCAATCGTTACTGAGCTATCTTCCTCTGTAATTGTTGTATCATTAGAGGCAATAGGCGCATCGTTAACTGAGTTTACTGTTACCGAAACTTGAGCTTCATCCTCTAACTCACCATCTGAGATGATGTAGCTAATCGTTGCATTACCGTTGAAATTTTCAGCCGGAGTGAAAACAAGCTTACCATCGATAATCTCAACGATACCTTGCTCTTCTGGTACAGAAGCAGAGGTAATGATTAAATCATCACCTTCAATATCACTGTCGTTAGCGAGCACATCAATTACAACCTGGGAATCCTCGTCAGTTTGAATCGCATCATTAGTTGCTATTGGCGCGTCATTAACAGGCGTAATATCTAAGTTAGCAGTGCCATTAATAACACCGCCATCGTTATCAATAATGTCATAGGAGAATGACACTTCAGTGTCATCGTCAGCCTCTGGAATGTAAGTCCAAGATCCATCGCTGTTATCAATTAAGGTGCCATTCCCACTCTCAATAGTGACGTTTGTAATGACAAGAGTATCGGCATCATCAATATTGACGTTCGATAGTAATTCTTCAGTAGTTATCGTGATTGGATCGCTATCTTCCTCAACAGCGCTTAATGTCACTGGAGAATTAGTAAGTGGCTTACTTGAGCCATCCCCACTTGTCTCGATACCTGTTGTGAAGAAATCATTTAAGGTCAACGCTTGAGTTTCAGATAAGCCGAGGGATTCTAAGCCAATAGTTTCAAAGTTTGTTGAGGCTAGCACTTCAGTACCATCTCGTACAATCGTGGCACTATTTTGCAAACTGGAGCCACTATTTTCACCCGCTGCAGGTGCGAGTTCTTCATCAATAGCAGAAGGGTCTTGACCTTGCTCAATAGCACTAATAATCTGTGCTACATCGTCTGAAATATCTTTTAAACCTTGCTCTTGAGCAAGCTGAATTTTCAGGTCTTGAGGCGCAGCATCTGTCATTGCCACTATCACTTCACCTGGTAGAGGCTGCTGTCCTTCTGCAAGGACTCTCAGCTGCCCATCCAAACCTATTACGACGACTTGATTACCGAGTGGCACTAATGCTGTACGATCCATATAAACCTTAACCCTAAATAACTGTCAAGTTTTTGACTAACAATACTAATTTGCTATATATTGCCCGAATATATAGTGCAATAACAGCAATTTGATGCTCAATAAAGTAATTATGTGTCATACATCAATAAGAATCCAGATGCATAAGTGTTTTATTTTATTAAAATCTGGACACACGTTCCTAGCTATTACCTTCATCTTTAATTTGAGATCTTAATTCAAGTTTCAGGCAGATTTAGTAGGTTGATTTATCAAAATTGAAACAAATGAACAGCGAATCAACAGGTTACTTCATCGCATATTAATGTTATTGTGCGCTAAATTATTGACGCCCTTATAAGTATTCCACTTATAAGCCCTATCACCTCGAGAATTTTTACCATTATCTAGGAGAATCACAGTGAAGTGGACTCGTGCCAACGCCTTTTGTATTGGTATGTTCACCGCTAGTCATGCTTTTGGGCAAACGCTAGAGCAAGCGGTTGAAAACACATTAAAAACCAATCCTGACATCAAAAGTGCGTTCAATGAATTCGTTAGCAAGCAGTATGTGAATGAAGCATCTGGTGGTGCTTACCTCCCATCCGTAGACTTAGATGCCGGTATCGGTTACGAAGGAATCAAACCCGCAGAGTCAGGGCGAGATTCAACCGATCTGACAAGAAAAGAAGCCACCGTGACACTAACCCAGCTAATATGGGATGGCTCAGCGACACTTAATGATATGGATCGAACAGCAGCTGATGCTGAATCGGTCCGTTATCAACTTCTAGCTGATGCCCAAGACACCGCTCTAGAGGTCGCGAAAGTTTATTTAGACTCAGTAAAAGCTTATGAAATTCTTACACTTTCCGAGAATAACTTGAAAGTGCATAAGAAGATCTATGAAGACATTAAAAAGCGAGTTAACTCAGGTATCGGTTCTACAGCAGACCTAACCCAGGTAGAGGCTCGTTTAGCAAAGGCTCACGGTAACTTGGTGGCAGCTCAGAACAACTTATATGACAGCCACACCACCTTTACACGCCTTGTCGGACAGTCACCACAAGGATTGATTTTCCCAAGAGCGGACCAAAACTTTATTCCCTACACCATCGATGAAGCGATTGACTTGGCATTCGAGTCACATCCAGTAATCAAAATTTCGGTAGCTGATGTGGACTCTGCAAAGTTCCAATACAAGCAATCTAAGGGAACTTACTACCCAACGATATCGGTAGAAGCGGCTCAAACATGGCGTGATGATGCAAGCGGTATCGAAGGAAGCAGCGAAGAGACAACAGCAATGTTACGTATGCGTTACAACCTCTTTAACGGTGGTAGTGACGTAGCCAACGCTGAAAGTTTTGCCTACCAACTAAATAAAGCAAAAGACCTAAGAGAACGTGCATACCGCCAAGTAGAAGAAGGTCTTCGTCTATCTTGGAGTGCGTTAGATTTAACACTTCAACAAAAAGAGTTCCTAGCGGATCACGTAGATTCGGCCTCTGAAACTGTCATCGCCTACGAAAAGCAGTATCGCATTGGAAAACGCACTCTGCTGGACTTGTTAAATACTGAAAACGAACTTTTCGAAGCAAGAAAGAACTACTTGGATGCTCGATACTCAGAGCAGTACGCCAAGTACCGCGTTATGAACGCGACTGGCCAATTGTTAAATGCCTTGCGTGTCGATGTACCTACAGAATGGAATGAAAAGGTGGAGTACTGATCATGAAACCAGTGAAGATTCTATTTGCATTGGGTATGCTCGCCATCACTCAACACGTTGTTGCTGAAGACGAATATGAGTATCGTCCTGTACCAAATGCAGAACAAATAGCAGATTTGCAAGATGACGACAACGATGGTGTCATCAATGCTCGAGATATGTGTCCAGGTACACCTGAAGGCTCAGAGGTCGACAACGACGGTTGTGGAGAATACATTAAAGCATCAGATAACATGCAAGTGCGGATACTTTTTGCTAACGACTCTGATGAGATCAATCCAGTCTTCAGAAGACAAGTCCGAGAGCTTTCCGACTTTTTAAAAGAGTACCCTACTACTTCGATAGAGCTGCACGGCTATGCTAGTAAAGTTGGTGGTTCAAAGCATAACCAAGATCTTTCTGAAAGACGAGCACGCAATGTCCGTGAAGCCCTACTAAGCTACGACATCGAACCGAGTAGAGTCCGCATTGTTGGTTTTGGTGACACTCACTTAGCACAGCAAGGGACCGATGAAGTCAGCCATGCTTTAAATCGTCGAGTAACCGCATCAGTCGTTGGTTACAAAGGCGAGATAAAAAGAGAGTGGACAATATTCACAACTCTTCCAGAAAGGTAAAGTACCTGTTTTTGTTTGCTCTGCAAGCATAAAGCAAACAAAAACGAGTGAATACTTAACCTCAGAAAAGGAGCTTCGGCTCCTTTATTTTTACTCATTTCGACAACCGTATTATGCTTTAGGAATCGGCACTTTAGTGTTACTCTAGCCACGTCATAACAACGAGAGTTTTGAAATGAGCAAACTTACATCAGATATCCAAGCGAACCTTGACCTTTTTGTTGCAGAAACGAAAGAAAACCAATTGGTTTGGGGTTTACGCAATGAAGAAGGTTGGCTATCTTGCGATTCAACTGAATTCGAAAACAGCGAAGTCATGCCTTTCTGGTCTTCTAAAGAAGATGCAGAAGCACATAATGTTGAAGAATGGGCAGATTTTACTGTACTAGAAATCCCATTAGATATCTTTGTTGAAGATTGGCTTTTGACTCTTGCTGAAGATGGTGTTCTTGTTGGAACTAACTGGAACGATCAGTTAGAAGGCAAAGAAATGGAGCCTCAAGATCTAGCAAAGCTTTACATTGATTAAAGATTTCTGACCTCAACTTTATGTTGAGGTCTTTCTTTTTATGCCTCTTCTTTCAATATCTCGACCAAGTGCATAGTTTTACTACTCTTTTTCTTAGTACACCCAACTTAATCACAACGCTGATGCGTTAAAAGCGCTATGATAACTCAACTTTAAAGGCACCTTAAATTAAAGGCTCGTTTAAACATGCGCGTGCTCTATCCTTTGCTTGCGTCACTTTTGCTCACTCCAGTATATGCAAGCGACACTCAAGATATTGAACCAAACCAAAATATCACACAGTGGCACTCTGTCTACCAAACCACACTACGAAGCAACCCTGAGTCGGCATTGAGCATGCTTCAAGATCGCTACCATACAGCGAAATCGGACAGCGAAAAGCTCTACGTAAGTGGATTGATTTATGAATATATGTCAAACATAAATCAGCCTTACTACGGCAGCAGTCAAGTCTTAGACAACCATTTTTCTCAATTAGAATCAGAATATATTCTTGCCTTAAAGGAACGTAAGCATGGTAGTTACGAGGCCTCAGTAGATAGCTTTTCTTCTTTGCGACAGACAATGAAGAAAATATCCGATTCCGAAGGCAAGGCTCTGATGAACTATCAACTTTGTTATACGCTGAATCAACAAGGTCGTTATCACAAAGCAAACTTTTATTGCTCATCCTTAGAGAGCCACTTAAATCATAAGCATCAAGAAAACTTCCCTGTTGATCTTGCTTTGCGCGTAATAGCAAATAACTACAATTACCGCGGTGACTATGAAAAAGCCTTAAGTTTGTATCGACAGTTGATGGCCAACATGTCGACGCAAAGCGATCCTTCAGGGATTTACAATGACGTCGGCAATTTACTTGCAGAGCTGGGGCAATTTGAACAATCAGAGCAATATCTCATTCAAGCCCTACTGGTTCGCCAAGATGAAGGGACACCTCTTGAAGTTGCACAAGTCGAACATAGTCTAGGAGCGATGTACAGAAAATCCAAAGAACTCGATAAGTCCATCAGCCACTACAAAAATGCATTGACGATTCTCGAACAACTTCATTACCCATACGGGCAAGGGTTGACCTATTTAGGGTTATCTGCTGCTTTGGCCGATTCTGGGCAATTAGATACCGCGGTAGATTACATTGGAAGAGCATTAAACATTGCCCAAACTTATGAGAATACGCACCTTGAAACAGAGGGTCATTTGGCTGCTGGATTGGCATATTTAAAGAACCATACACCCGAAAAATCGATTGAACACACTACAATAGCGTTAAGATTAGCGGTAAAAAACGCTAGGCCCTTATTGCAAGCGCAAGCCCAATTACTCCTCTCAAAAGCATACCAAGCTCAAAATGATTACAAAAAGGCGCTGGAGCATCACAAGGCCTACTCGACGATTGAACTAACGAACCGAGACGCGAGTAATATCAAGGCGTTAGAGGCACTAGATCTCACTAAAAAAGAGTATGAATATGATCTACAAGTCGCGCAGTTGAACAACGAAACTCTTCTAAGTCAGTACCAGTTTGAAAAACTCACAGATCAACAACGCACTTATAATTTTGTTGTTTTCTGTTTATTGGTTCTCCTCGCTCTGGCATTGATGGTTCAGCGACAAACACGCTTAAAAGCCAAAATAGACAGCTTAACGTGTGCATTAAACAGAGCGGCAATTATAGAGACGATTAAAAGCCAAACCTCCAAAGCTGAAGGAGACTTCCGCTACGTTCTAGCATTAATCGATCTAGATGACTTTAAGGCGATTAATGATCAGTATGGTCATCCGACTGGCGACTTAGTACTACAACAGGTGTGCAAAGCGCTTAAAGCTAAACTTAATAAGGGAGAGTACTTGGGTCGTTTAGGTGGAGAAGAGTTTATCTTGCTATTGAAAAACGTCGATGAGATTGACGTTCCCTTTAGAATACAAAGTCTGCATAAAACAATTTCAGAAAAGAGTGTACATTCGCTTAATAACCATCAATTGAATATATCTGCGAGTCTGGCCTATCTATCAACCTCAATGCCACTCACCAACTTTGATGAGCTCTATTCGATATTAGACCAAGCGTTATACAATGCTAAGAAGCAAGGAAAAAACTCCCTTGTGGACGCATACAACGAGCCGATCAGTTTAAGTGCTGAGTATATTCTCTAATAAAACCAAACCACCAGCGTAGTGGTTTGTTATAGGTGGAAGCATCAGTAAGCCATTCAGATGCAACATCATCATCAAGGAGTCTTTGTGCCCAAGGCAAGAAAAAACATTCAGTCTCTAGAGCGAGGTTTTCTAATCCTCGAGTTGCTCTCGATGAGTGAATCTCCCCTATCATTACAGACTATCAGTAATGCGATCCAGTTAAATAAGACGACTGTTCACGGGTTACTTGCGACTCTACACTCTCTTGGATATGTATCCAAACACAACCATAGCTACAGCCTAGGGTTTAGATGCTATGAACTGTCTAAGCCGATTGAACAAAAAAACGAAGCTATCCGACAACATTTTGTTCCATTGCTGAAAAAAATGGCCCAAATGACTAACAACACAGCTTACCTCGCTGTACAAAGTGGCGCTAAAGAGTACTTGTATATCGATGCTATAGAGCAGGATAACCCTCTTACTATCCGTAGCCCGAGAGGGAAACGAGAAGGACTCACAACATCTGCGATCGGCAAAGTTTTTCTTAGTTTTGATGATGAGCTTCGTCGAACATTACGCCTTGAAAACCAAATATCCCCCACGTTAGAAACTGAACTTAATCAGGTTGTATTATCAGGTTACGCACTCGATTTAGAAGAGGCAGAGCCAAACCTCAATTGCTTAGCGATCCCCCTTTACTTGGATGGTAAAGTCGTTGCTGTTGCAGGTGTTAGCGGTGCTGCCTCCGAACTGACGGTCACTAGGCTAAAACACTTTGCAAGAATCTTTCTCAAATTTTAAGATTTGACAATGTCGAATCCTAGGCCATTTTTATACTGTTTTGATTACATGCTTATACGTCGCCTCTAATATGGTCGTTGTTCAACTCAACAACGTAGGAGAAGCGATGTCTACTGTATTAATCACTGGCGCTAACCGTGGCTTAGGCTTGCAATTTGTCCGCCACTACCTTGGAAAAGGTTGGCAAGTTATCGCAACTTGTCGTTCACCAGAAAATGCTAAGCAGCTCAATGAACTAGTAACCCAATCCAATCAACTTCAACTGATGGCTCTAGACGTCACTAACCAACAAGATATCGATCAGTTAGCCACTCAATTAGCGGATCGTCCGCTCGATCATTTAGTTCTTAATGCAGGTGTATTAGGCGAAGAGTGTGCAAAGCTTGGCGAAATGACCCAGAAAAAATGGCTAGAAGTACTAAACATAAATACCGTCGCACCTGCCCTGCTAATTCAAGCCCTACAAGACAACGTTGCGAAAAGTCAGCACAAAACCATCGTGGGAATCTCAACCCGAGTTGCGAGTTTAAGCGATAACAGTTCAGGTAACATGTACAGTTATCGAGCATCTAAAGCAGCGCTTAATCAGGTTCTAGTATCAGCAGCACGCAATCTCGAATCACGAGGAGTAAAAACTGTCGCAGTTCATCCCGGCTGGGTAAAAACCGATATGGGCGGTGAGGACGCAACCTTTTCTGCCGAGGAAAGTGTTGCAGGCATTGTTTCGGTCGCAGAACAGCTAACACTTGAGCAATCCGGAAGCTTCCGCGTATTTGATGGCTCTACAATCGAATGGTAACTGTTCTCTAAATGACGTCTCCCGGCCAAATTGAAGGCCGGGAGAATACAGTAAACCAATAGGCCAAAAAGATAAAAGCTCGCACTATCGTCAGACAAGCAAGCCGTTATCGTCTATGGTGTTTTACTACCGTCAAACGCTGAGGAAGTCAGCGATTGCAGAGGTGTCATTTAGGCAATGATTTCCCGTGAAACTCACTCAATCATCCCACTCAGGCGCTAGCCCTTCAGGGTTTACTTCGCGGCCATTTCTTTCCAACGCATCTATCTTTGCAATCGCCTCTTCACTCAGATTAAGTTCAAGTGCTTTCAGGTTACTTGCTAAATTCTCTCGTTTAGTTGAAGACGGGATCACCGCGTAACCTTTTGACAAAGCCCAAGCAAGCACGACTTGAGCTGGCGTGGCCTGATAGTCCTCAGCAATACCTGCAATAGTTGGGTCCCCAAGTACTTTCCCATATGCCAAGGTCATGTAAGACGTTACCTGAATATCGTTTTCCTGCATGAAGCTGACCAACTTACGATTTTGCAAATAAGGGCTAAGCTCGATTTGGTTAGTAACAATATTCTCTTTACCGACCACTTCTATCGCTTGTTGCAACAAGTCAATATTAAAGTTGGATACGCCAATATTACGGGTTAACCCTTGCGATTTAGCTTCAAGTAATGAAGCCATGTATTCGTTCAAGTTATTGTTATTGCCAGGCCAATGGATCAAGGTCAAATCCACATAATCTGTATTTAGCTTTTCTAAGCTCTCTTTTAGACTTGGAATGAGTTGTTCCGTGTTCATGTTATCAACCCAGATCTTGGTCGTAATGAATAGCTCATCACGTGCAATACCGGACTGTGTCAATACTTCACCGATTTCTGCCTCATTACCGTAAATCTGTGCAGTATCAATTACGCGGTAACCCACTTCTAACGCATTACGGACTGAATCCTTAACTACTTCACCCTCTAAACGAAACGTGCCGACGCCAAATGATGGTACTTTCATCTAAATCTCCTGAATTATCGATTTTATAGTTGATTCGAAGCAAAACTTTACGCCGCAAGAAACTTTCCGTAAAGTTAACAATACTCAAATCTAATTTGAAATATATTCAACAATGAAAGCTACTCTAGATGAAATGCGCACCTTTATGGCCGTGGTCGATACGGGTTCAATCAGCTCTGCGGCTGAACTGTTATCGATGACCGTCTCGGCGGTGAGTCGATCGGTATCTCGGCTAGAAGCCAAACTCGAAACGACCTTGTTAAATCGCACAACCCGTAAGTTAGATGTTACTAATGAAGGAACGATATACCTCGATAAAGTCAGACATATTGTAGAAGCAGTAGAGAATGCCGAAGCACAACTGAAAAGCCAGAAATATAAGCCTTCTGGCCTCCTACGAATAAACGCAGCTACCCCGTTCTTACTGCACGTACTAACGCCGCACATTGCTAAATATCAGAGCTTCTATCCAGAAGTCGAAATCGATCTCAATTCCAATGAGGAAAATATTAGCCTTTTGGGAACAAAAACCGATATTGCTTTTCGTATCGGTGAGCTACAAAACTCAACCATGCGCGCGATATTTCTTGGTAAAAGTCGGATTCGAATCGTCGCGAGTCCAGAGTATTTAAGACAACATGGTACTCCAACCTCAATAGATCAGTTACTCAATCACAAGCTACTTGGATTCAACAAGCCGGAGTATCTTAAGGAATGGCCGATCATGGATGATAAGAACAAACTTCTGCGTATTATGAGTAGCCTAAGATCTGATAATGGCGAGACGCTAAGATGTTTAGCCTTACATGGTGCGGGGATAGCTTGCCTGTCTGACTTTATGACCTACTCTGACCGACAAGCTGGTCGCTTAGTGGGCGTGCTTAGTGAACACACGCATAATGTCGAACAGCCCGTTCATGCGGTGTATTACAAAAATGCCAGTACCTCACGCCGGATCAGCTCTTTTATTGACTTCATCAAGCAAGAAATCAAGGTAGAGAACCACCAGTTCCTTTAAAGACCACCGCTGTTTGTGGCAAAACACTTTTGTCTTTTTGCCGCTTTTTCTCACAACAAAAATCTCATAGTGTCCTGAATATCAGGGAGGCACCTTGCCTCCTAGTACTCAAAGTAATAGTCAGGCTTCATAATGCATAAAGATTTAAGTAACAGATTCACCATCGGGGTTGAGCTCCCCCTAGATAATGACTGGACCCAAGAAGGCCAGAAAAAACGCCTGCTCCAACGAAAACCGTTCGGCGTACCAGACATGAGTGCACATAAACAGCGTATTATGTTAGCCGATAAGTTAGGCTTTAACGTAGCGTGGGTGAGAGATGTCCCGTTGTACGACCCTAACTTTGGAGACGCGGCACAAATTTATGAACCGTTCAGTTATCTTGGCTATCTCTCTGCGTGCACCGACAACATTCTACTAGGGACAGCAGCGATAGTATTACCGTTAAGACAACCTTGGCTAGTGAAAAAAGCCGCTGCGACCATCAACGAGTTAAGTGGTGACCGCCTGATACTCGGTGTGGCTAGTGGAGACCGCCCTAGTGAATATCCCGTTTTTAATGCCAACTTTGACAGCCGTGGCTCAGCTTTTCGAGAAAGTGTAGAGATTTTGAAAGATACGCAAAATGATAAGCTGGGTAACGATCTACAGTTATTACCCGAGTTTGCTGATATTCCTATCTATGTCGCAGGGTTAGCGCAGCAAAGTCCACAATGGATAGGAGAAAACCTAGACGGCTGGCTCGCCTACCCAGGCACACCTGATGATCATGAACACCGCGTTGCACTTTGGCGCTCCGTAGCGGGAAACAAACCCTACGCCAGCTTTATTCATCTTGATTTAGTCGATAACCCAAATGCACCAGTCGTTCGGCATCATTTTGGTATCCAGGCCGGAGTCAATGGCTTGAGCGATGAGCTAGAAAAAATGCAAGAAGCAGGAGTCAATCACATCGGGTTGCATTTCCGTCGTAATAGCCAACCAATTGATAAATCAATGGAACAGATCGCTCAGTACGTGTTGCCACGCTTTAACTAAGAGCAAATAAAAATATGTGCCACCTTACTAAGGGGTGGCACGCTAGGCTTGGCAGTTGGAAAAACAAAAGCTGCAATAACGACAAAACTCTTTTGTTAAAACAACAATAATAGTGTTATTTTAAAGTAAGTCTTGGTTGAATAAAGTCGATGAACGCGGAAATACGCTTAGAGACTGAAGAAGATTTGTAGAACACAGCATTGACCTGTTCTCGTCCAGTATTTGTGATTTTTTCCGATTCAAACAATGCCACTAACCGTCCAGAATCAAGATCATCTTTCACCATAAAGCCAGATAAACATGCAATGCCGTTCCCTGCCAGCACTAACTGTCTAACCGTTTCACCACTGCTGGATAGGATATCAGGCTCTATCATCTCAAACCCTCGTAATGGCCACTGATTTAACACTTTAGCGCCAGAAAAACCGATCAAGTTATGACTGCGCAAATCGCTCACCGCTTCAGGGAAACCTCGTTTAGATAAATAACCAGGCGTGGCAACGATAAATAGTGGGCTTGTTCCTAAAGGTTTAGCATGCAGTGTTGAATCCGATAATCGTCCAATACGTATCGCCACATCGGTTCTTTTTTCCAATAGATCCACAAAACCCTCATTAGAGGTAAGATCGAGTTGAATATCAGGATAAGCCTCTTTAAATGGCTGAATTAACGGCACGAGTTGATGTAAAACAAATGGGCTAGCGGCATCAACTCTTAAGCGCCCCTTGGGTAATTCACCTCGTGTAATGATCTCTTCTTCAGCTTGCTGTATTTGTAGTAAACCTAAGCGAACCGCTTCAACAAACTGATGCCCTTCCTCAGTAACTTCCACTCTGCGTGTCGTGCGATTCAGCAAGGTTACCCCCAGCTGTGATTCAACTTTACTAACCGCACGAGATACCCTAGCGACTTGAATACCTAGTGCATCAGCAGCGGAAGAAAATCCACCACTATCCACAACTGCCATAAGAATCTCTAATTCATCTGATCGGGTTAACATTTCATCCCCTTTCTTAACTGCGCACTTCCATCATTTATAACAAAAGTATTTTGTAATAAACACCATTTTTCGCAACGAATAACTCTTTAATAATACACGACATGGAAACGGGCTATTCGTTTATCCATTCATATTCAATGATTATAAGAGAGAGTTGTTATGCCTTTAGCTTTACTTGCATTGACGCTGAGCGCCTTTGCTATTGGAACCACGGAGTTTGTAATTGTCGGTCTGATACCGACTATGGCCTCCGACCTCAACGTATCATTACCTTCAGCGGGTCTTTTAGTTAGCCTGTACGCACTTGGTGTTGCGGTTGGTGCTCCCGTTTTAACAGCGCTGACTGGTAACTGGAAAAGAAAGTACGTTCTGCTTTCTGTTATGGCACTGTTTGTTCTTGGCAATCTGTTAGCCTGGCAAGCACCTGGATACAACACACTAGTTACAGCAAGGATACTGACCGGGCTTGCACACGGTGTGTTCTTTTCGATCGGCTCGACTATCGCCACTGGCCTAGTGTCAAAAGAAAAAGCCGCTAGCGCAATTGCTATTATGTTTACCGGTCTGACCGTAGCTCTAGTGACGGGCGTGCCACTTGGCACCTGGATTGGCCAGACATTTGGTTGGCAGGCAACCTTCCTAATCGTCGCGATCCTTGGAATCATCGCACTGATAGGAAGCGCTCTGCTAGTGCCGAGTAATCTGAAACAACCACCAGCAACCAAGCTGTCATCGCAAGTAAAAGTCTTGACTCAGCCTCGTCTACTTTTGGTGTACGCAATCACCGCGCTCGGTTACGGTGGTACGTTCACTGCCTTCACTTACTTGGCTCCTATTTTGGAAGAAGTATCGGGGTTTGGCTCTAGCGCTATCAGCCTAATTATGTTGGTTTATGGTGTATCAGTCGCATTCGGCAACATCTGGGGCGGAAAGATGGCCGACTCTATGGGGCCAATCAAAGCTCTGACAGCCATTTTCTCGGGCCTAATTGTGGTATTGCTCGTGTTTAGTGTCACAGCATTTAATCCAATTTCTGCAGTAGTGACCATTCTTGTCTGGGGTGCGTTTGCCTTTGGTAACGTTCCAGGGCTTCAAGTTTATGTTGTCAAACTAGCAGAGAAATATTCACCTGATGCAGTCGACGTCGCTTCTGGTCTCAACATTGCTGCATTTAACGTAGGTATTGCACTGGGTTCTTGGGGTGGTGGCCTTATCGTGGCCAATGCTGGGCTGATGCACACACCTTGGATTGGCGCGATCGTAGTATTAGGTGCTCTACTACTAACCCGTTTCAGCGGAATGCTAGACAAGCGTGGAGAGCAGCCCGCAACGGCACACTGATTCACGTTCCAAATCGATAAAAATCACTTAAGTTAGCCCGGCATTACGTCGGGCTTTCAATACAGAGTTTAAATACACCATTGACTGAGGTAGAAAGTTTATTCTACCCTTAAGTAAAACAAACGTTCTACCTGGTGTATCAAATAGTGAAAGAAAAAATCGCAGCAAGCCTAGAAAAAGCATTCAGTCAGTATGGCTTCGCCGAGCCTAGCGTACCCCAACTCAAAAACGCCTGCGAAGTCAGCCTGAGAACCCTGTACAAATACTACCCCTCCAAGGAAGCGATGATTGTTGCAGCTCTCGAGCATCGCCATCAAAGGTATTTGAGTTTTTTGCTCGAAGACGCCCCTGCCAATGGAACACCGGCTGTATTACACCTATTCACTCGCCTCGAGGATTGGATGAAGGAGTTTGCACCGAATGGCTGCATGTCCATCAATGCATTAGCAGCCTATCCAGAAAATCTATCAATTAATCAAGCAGTAAAACAACACAAATTGGCGGTCCGTCAGCTTATGGGCCAACTAAGTCAGCGAGAAGACCTCGCAACCACACTCTTCTTGTTACATGAAGGTCTATCCAACGCATGGCCGGTTCTCGGTCACGCTGCCTTTGCATCCGCTGAACGCACTCTGCTAGAACTAATGAAGGAGAACAATCAATGACCACAATCCCGAAAGTCATGAAAGGCGTCCAACTTATCGGTCATGGTGGGCCAGATATGCTTCGTTACCGCGATGATCTACCTGTACCAGTCCCCTCGCCTGATGATGTATTGATCCAAGTTGCCGCCGCCGGAGTCAATAACACCGACATCAATACCCGAACAGCATGGTATTCTAAAAACGACGCCAATAGCATGGATGCAAGTTGGTCAGGAGACGCGCTATCTCTCCCTCGAATCCAAGGTGCCGATGTATGCGGTACCATCGTCGCTGTTGGTGAGAATATCTGCCCATCACGAATCGGTCAGCGTGTGCTTATCGAACCATGTATTACGCGCTTCCACAGTCAAGCACTTAGCTCGCCTTGGTACTTCGGTTCAGAATGAGATGGTGGCTTTGCTCAGTTCACTGTTGTTGACAGTAAACATGCATATGCTGTGAATAGTAGTTTATCGGATATCGACTTGGCCTCCTTCCCTTGTTCTTATTCAACTGCCGAGAACATGCTTGTCCGCTCTAATGTCACAGCGAGCGATACCGTACTGATTTCAGGGGCATCCGGTGGTGTTGGCTCTGCCGCAATCCAACTGGCGAAGGCGCGTGGAGCATACGTCATTGCTATCGCCAGCCCAGAAAAGAAAGAACAGATCACGGCATTAGGAGCAAACCAAGTTATCCCTCGCGATGCAAATTTAACAGCGACTCTCGGAGAAAACAGCGTTGACGTAGTGATTGATTTGGTCGCAGGAGAGCAGTGGCCACAATTTCTTCAGGTACTAAAGCCAGGATCAAGATACGCTGTTTCCGGCGCCATAGGCGGCCCAATTGTCGAGCTGGATGTAAGAACTCTTTACCTTAAAGACCTAGCGTTATTTGGTTGTACCGTTTTGGCACCAGAAGTATTCGGTAACTTAGTTCGCTATATCGAACAGAACGCAATTCGTCCCTTAGTCGCGGAGTCATTTCCCTTGAACCAGATAGGTCAAGCGCAAGAAGTATTTTCACGCAAGCAACATATTGGGAAACTGGTTTTGGAAATCACATAGCTTTTGTGATTAACAACGACCTATACAAGTCATTGTAATTTGAGAACCCTTTAAGCATTCTACAAAATGTTCAGTAATTAGGAGTGCGCTACGGTTGGCTTAGCTTGTTATCCCTTTTCATCACGCTAAGCCAGCTTGTAAAAATATGCGGTGTTTGCTTCTGAGTTATAAATGTTTAATACCAACATTATCTTACTTCTGGCGTTCATGAACAGAACCGAGATCTGAACGACTTCGGTGTTAAACCTACGATTCTATTAAATATTTTCCTGAACGCGCTCACATCTTGGTAACCCACTCTAAATGATATTGCGTCAAATGTTAGGGTTGTCGACTCAAGTAAATCACAAGCTTTTTGTACTCTTAAGCTTTGTATGTATTGGTTAACATTGAAACCTGTCGCCTTTTTAAAGCGTCGCTGCAATGTCCTTTCTGTTAAACAACTCAACTCTGCAAGCTCTTTATTGCTCAGTTTTCCTTGATAATGATCGTTTATATAGTGCTGTATTTGAACAATTACCTCATCACCATGTTGGAAGTTTGGAGTAAACTGTTCATAAAAGCGTTGCTCTCTCGGACCAGTATCAATAACCAACATTTTTCCTAACAGGCGCATTACTGCCGGTGACGCAAATAAGGAAACCAACTCCAAACCTAAATCCACCCATGACATCATACCCCCAGCCGTAATGATCGTTCCTTCGTTAATAAGGATGGCTTCTTGTCTTACGTGGATATCGGGAAACTGACTCGCTAATGAAGGAGCCAAGCCCCAGTGTGTCGTACAAGACTTATTGGTCAACAACTGGGTTTGAGCAAGAATAAAAGTACCAGCGCAGGCGGAGGCTAAAATCGCACCTTTACTATATTGGACATTTAACCAGTCGAGTAGCTCTGGCTCTGGTTCTAAGTAATATTGACCAGTGCCGCTAGGCGGAATCATTACCGCTGTTTTCACATCGAAGTGCGTGTTTGACCAGTGATCCAATATCTCTACTTCAAAGTGCACATCAACGCCCAATTTAGCCGCCGCACGGTTTGCCATCTCGAAGAGTTCGCTTAAACCATATACGGAGGCTTGCGAGCTATCTGGGTAATTAACGAGTGCTATTTTCATTTATCTTCAAGTGTCGCTTTTTGACTCTTTTGTGTCATTTTAGATTCTAAAGAAGGTGGCTAAAAGTCTTTATATTATTCGTATCGCAATGATCCTCAATAAAAGGAAAAGAAAATGACTCAAAAAGCCCTACTTGTAATTGATTTGCAAAACGACTATTTCACGGAAGGAAAGTTTCCTTTATGGAATACAGAATCAACTTTAGACAATGTTAAGAGAGCAATAACTAAAGCCAATGAGCAAAACATTCCTGTGATTCATATTCAGCATATTGCCGATCCTGACATGGGCATTGCCCCATTCTTCAATGAAGGTAGCGACGGTGCCAATATTCACTCAGAAGTTCTTGCTTTAGCGCCGAATTCCGAAATCGTGGTAAAGCACTTCGCAGATAGTTTTGAAGGAACACGTTTAGAAGAAGTATTGGCAAGCAAAAATGTAACGGAGTTACTTGTATGCGGAATGATGACACAAAACTGCGTGACACATACTGCTATCTCAAAATCTGCGGACAAGTATGATGTTTCGATCTTAATGGATAGCTGTACCACGGTCGATGAAATGATTCACAACATTGCACTTCATGCTGTCTCAACGAGAGTTCCCCTCGTAACTATTGAAGATAAGCTGTAATACACGTAAAACCTTTCGCTCACACAATGCGGGCGAAAGGTCACACATATATGCACTTTCATTGATATTTGCTTACTTTGTGTTAAACATTGGTTTCCAAACAGTTACAAGGAAACGTTTATGAAATGGATAGTCGTATTGTTTATTAGCTTATTTTCAGTTTTCAGCCATGCGAAAGAGTGGAAACAAATTCGCTTCACTGTTGAAGGGGCTTACCCTCCATTTAGCTGGACGACAAAAGAGGGAAAGCTAGAAGGGTTTGAAGTCGACCTCGCTAACGCGTTATGCAAAGAGTTAGAAGTAAAGTGCGTTATCTCAAAAATGGATTGGGATGGCATCATCCCTTCTCTCCTTAGTCGCAAGAACGATGCGATTATTGCTGCAATGACAATCACCGAAGAACGAGAAAAGAAAGTCGATTTCACCGTCCCTTATGCAAAAGTACCGACTCGTTTTGTAATGAAAAATGATAGAGAAATCAACATGGTGGACGGCAGCCTAAATCGTTTATCTATTGGAGTTCAAAGAGCCACAATTGGTGATAAGTACCTTTCTGCCTTGTATCCAGATATTGATATTCGTCGTTATGGTACGTTCGATGAGGCATTTACTGATCTACTCAATGGACGGTTAGATGCTGTATTTGGCGGCTCAATCGGTTTAAGTGCTGGTTTTCTTGAAACTGCACAAGGTGAAGGCTATCACTTTACTGGACCAGCGTTTACAGAGGAAAAGTGGTTCGGCCGTGGCATTGGCGTAGCAGTGAGAAAACAAGACAAAGAATTAAAAGCATTACTCGATAGCGGAATACAAAAATTGATCCAGAGCGGTAAGCATAAAACCATCGCCAGCAAGTATTTCTCCTATAGTATTTACGAGTAACCTCTTTATCTTTTTATAGCCTGCGCGGTATAGGAAACTTCCCTTTCCCTATATGGCGACAAAAACGGAGCCCTCGAGCAGTCGCCCGAGGGTTATTTTTATAAAAAAGCCCACGTATATAAGTAACCCGCTCCCATGGCCATCGTTAAGATAACGATTAGGAAGGCAGCGATCATTTGGTTCTTAAAAATTGATTTCAACAAAATCACTTCTGTAAGACTTGCGCCAGCACTACCAATAATAAGCGCCATAACAGATCCAAGAGCCATACCTTTTTGTACTAGTGCCGCGCTAAGTGGAATGACCGCCTCTGCACGGATGTACAATGGAATACCAATGATTGCTGCGACCGGAATCGCGTACCACTTCGCTTCACCAGCGAACTCCGCAATGAACTCCGTCGGGATGAAGCCATAGATAAATGAACCAATCGCAATGCCCATCATGAGATAAGGGAACACTTGCTTAAAGTCTTTCCAAGTTGATTGCCAAATACGTACCCAGCGGCTAGGCTCTTTCTCTTCCACGACTGTCGCTGTTGCACTACCGCCAGATGAACAGCAAGATACTTCCACTTTAGGTTCAGGTTTTGGTACATCACCACAACAAGATGTTTTCGCCGCAACTGGCGTAGGTTCATTGCAGGCGCTGGTATCACAGCTTGATGCTGGTCTCGCTTCTTCTTTTTTCTTGCTTGAATCGCCACAAGAAGTACCGCACGAAGAAGAACCTACCGCTTGATATGCTTCTGGTTTGACGTAACGTTCAAACCCTAGTTTTTCAAGTACATAGCCTGCTACCACTGATACTGACATCGCGATAGCAAAGTAAAATACCGCAACTTTCCAACCAAAAGTCACCACAAACAAGCCAATAATCACTGGGTTAAGCAACGGGCTTGCAAATAGGAACACCATCATAGGTCCAAAACCTGCTCTTGCACGCAACAAGCCTTTTAAGAAAGGAATGGTCGAACACGAACAGAAAGGCGTAATCGAACCTAGCAACGCAGCAATGAAGTAACCTTTACCCTTTTTCGAGCTGAGAATAGATTGAATTTTTTCTGGCGTTAGAAAATCTTGCAACACACCGACAATGTAGCTAATTGCCAGAAATAAGATGATAAGTTCGGTTGCTAGAAACGCAAACATATCCAGCGCTTCTTTAGACATAGTTATAATTTCTGTATTCACATTTACTCTCCTCGTCATTTTCGCTAACAAGCTTACCTGATAGATAAGCTTGCATTTCGATATTTCTAGAATTATAGAATCACAAAACAAAAGATCAACAAAATATTTCCATGAAAATGGAATAATAAGACTAGTCAATACTTATCATAAAGTTACATGTCGTTAGCTATGCAGACTGGTTGTCGATGATAATTTCAGAGCATCTCGAATCCTTTTTATCAAACATAACCTAAAATTATCAAAATGAGAAAAAACCATAATTATTGCAGCAGCACCCTCTGAGTTAGTATGACTTTCGACCTTTCTTAATAATAAGGAAAACCTATGAGAGCGATAACTTACCAACGAGATAACGATACTTTCTCTTTATCCGAATTACCTACACCAAAACTAGAAACCCAATTTGATGTATTGGTTAAAGTTAACGCTGTTGGCTTGAACCCTGTCGATGCAAAAATTCATTATTGGTCAGACATGGTCACTAACATGGATAACCATTTTGTTGGCGGGTTAGACGTATCAGGAGAAATAGTCTCTGTAGGCGATGCGGTCGTTGATTGGAAGGTTGGCGATAAAGTGTTGTATCACGGAAACATGAGACGCCATCACGGTGGATTCGCTGAATTTGCTATCCATGATTCAAGAACGCTCATAAAGCACCCTCAGGTTCCGGTTGAAGTAGCAGCATCTACACCTTGTGCAGCCTGGACCGCATATCGCGCTTTGGTAGACAAGCTCGATATTTCAAATCGAAGCAGCATTTTTATCGCCGGAGGTGCTGGCGGCGTTGGAAGCTTTGCTATTCAGTTAGCAAAGACATTTGGTGTTGAACAGATCATTGCTACTAGTTCAGAAGCTAATCACGCATATTTGTCCTCGTTAGGAGCAACCCATATGATTGATTATCATCATGAAGATGTAGTTCAGCGAGTAATGGACATTACCGGAAATCATGGCGTTGAGGTTGCACTCGATTGTGTAGGCGGTGATAACGACCGAATTGCAACCTCGGTGTTAACCTTTGAGGGCGAAATGGTGGAGCTCGTCAAGACTGTCGACCCTTCTCAATATCCAGATGCCTTCTTAAAAGGCTTGGGCTTCCACCAAATAAGTTTGGGCTCTGGTCATGTCTTTGGCGAGAGAGGGTTTGCAAGTATCGTTAATGCCGGAAAGGAAGTGTCTGAGCTATTAGAAAATGGAGAATTGGAAGTACCGAAACTGAAGATCATCGGCTTAGAGGATGTAGGTAACGCACTCTTGGACATGCGAAATCAGAGAACAGTTGGAAAGATTGTCGTTAATCTGAACCAAAAATAATTAATAAAGATCTCGAGGCAAACTGGCAAAGTAATGAGCAAGTTAAAGCATCTTGTTACTTTGCCAGATATGAAAGACCTTTATTTTGTCTATAACGATGAATGAAAAACAAAACCTCTTGCCATACTTCCCTGCGCTTCACCAAAATTAGGCGTTTTCGAGAGTGTCTCTCCAAGTCGCTAGCAATTTAATATGACGTGGTTCAATCCCACAGCAACCACCAATAATGCTTGCTCCCTGCGCATGCCACTTTTTAGCATACTCAAGATATTCAGTCGGAGAGAAATGACGAACTTCCTGAATGGTCTCGTTGGCTTGGTGCGCTTGCTTTATCGGAGCAAAGCTATTTGCGAAAACACCTATCGTCAATTCTCTACCTGACTCACTCAATACTGCTTGTGTATCAATGATCGCTTGCTCGACAACTTCAGGAATAGAGCAATTGAAAAAGATACCTGAAACATTTGTTTTCAACAGCGTATTAACCGCGACTTTAAGAGATTCCCCTGAGCGAAGGCGAGGCAAAGAGTTAGGCTCATCCATTAAGGTGAAAGCAAGAAAATTGGGCTTATCTGTTTTGGCTAAAATTATTGATAGAACTTCAACTTCAGCGAGGCTAGACACGGTCTCAGCTAACCAAATATCAACATATTGATCTTGAGCTTCAAATAACTCAGAAGCCACTTCCAGTGCCCTTTTCGGCTCGAATAATTCAGGCCTGTAAGACCCCATTACAGGAGGAAGAGAACCCGCAACGAGCACTCTATCGTTAGAGCTGGTGACTACATCTCTGGCAATTTTGGCTGCAGATTTTGCTAACTCAATCCCTCGCTTCGCATAGAGTTCCTCTCCTAAGTGAAATGGAACACATGCATAACTGTTAACAGTGATAATCTCAGCGCCAGCGTCTATGAAATTCTCATGGGCCATTTTTACATATTGTGGTGATTCAATTAGCGCTTGTGCACTCCAAAGCGGCTGAGAAAAAGGGGCGCCAATACGTTTTAACTCTCGCCCCATGCCACCATCTAAAATTGTTACTTTCTTCATTTAGACATCCATACCGCCAAACATCCATAAGCTCTATTCAAACACAATTTTTATCAATTCAAAATGAAATTGTTATGTTTAAAGTGAACAAAGACTTAATGGCGGATTAAACACTCTAGTATTTACCAGACCTTTCATTCGGACCAAGATAATGTTATCGCCATTAACTTCGAGTAACATGAAGTGATTGAGGGACTCGCCCTCAATCAAATTTTCTCTTTATTATAAGACCTTAGATAAAAACTTCTGTAATCTAGGATTGGAGGGGTTATCAAAAAATCGCTCAGGAGAGTCAGAAACCAAAAGCTCACCATCTTCCATAAACAACACCCTATCAGCGACCTCTTTTGCGAAACCCATTTCATGAGTAACCACGACCATCGTCATTCCGTCCTTGGCCAAATCTTTCATCACATCAAGAACTTCTCCAACCATTTCAGGGTCTAGTGCTGATGTGGGTTCGTCAAACAACATAATGTTGGGCTTCATTGCTAACGCACGAGCGATTGCGACGCGCTGCTGCTGTCCGCCCGATAAATGATTAGGATAATTATCCATTCTCTCCGACAGACCGACTTTATAAAGCAAATCTTTTGCTTCTTTCTTCACCGATTCAGGGTCACGTTTAGAAACCTTTAAAGGTGCTAACATGACGTTCTCTATCGCCGTTTTATGTGGAAAAAGGTTGAAGCCTTGAAATACCATGCCCACATCAGCGCGTAGTTTATTGATATCCGTAGATTTGTGGTACATATCGATACCATCTACGATTATAGACCCACTATTTATTGTCTCTAATTGATTGATCGCCCGTAAGAATGTTGACTTACCAGAACCTGACGGTCCTACGATGACAATCACCTCCCCTTTTTCTACATTTACCGATACGTCCTTGAGCGCATGGCAGCCATTAGGGTAAATTTTATTAATTGTTTTTGCTGAAATAATGTATTCCATTAATGACTCCACCATTAATCACTTGCTGCCAATTTCTTTTCTAACGTTTGTATTGCCCAAGATAAGGTACTAGTTAGAAGCAAATAAAGGGCCGCAACGGTAAACCAAACTTCAAATGGGGCAAAACTACCACTTACGACTTCCCTGCCCGCTTTTGTCAGATCAGTAATCGAAATCACGGAGACAAGTGAGGAATCTTTTATCAGGTTGATAAACTGCCCGGCTAAGGGAGGTAATGTCTGCTTAAACGCTTGAGGTAAAATGACATAAATCATCGCTTTGGGATAATTCATTCCTAGTGAACGCGCCGCTTCCATTTGTCCTCTTGGGATTGACTGGATTCCTGACCGCACAATTTCTGCGACATAAGCGGCGGTAAACACGGAGAGCGCTATCACTCCCGCAGTAAAACGCTCAAGGTCAAGCACAGTACCAATAAAGAAGTAAACGATAAAAATCTGTACTAAAAGAGGCGTTCCACGAATGACCTCGACATACACAAGCGCCAGCTTTTTTAATGCCGGATTGCTGGATATACGCATTAGTCCGACAACTAAGCCCAACGCTAGAGCAATGATAAGTGACCAGAGCGAGATTTTAATGGTCGTCACAACACCATCTAAAATTGGGCCAGAGCGCCACTCTTTTATAGTTGCTAAGGTATCTCCTTCAAAAATAAGATCACCTTCATAGACGTCCACAGACTTATATTGGCTTAGTTCAAGAACAATATCACCATGAATACTCTCCAGAGCCAGTTGGTTATTCTCGTCGAGAATGATGTTCCCATCGACAGGCGCGGTAATGGATGAAGCAGCGTTAGTGGCAATATAAGGAAGGACACGCTCCCAATTCCAGCTGTAATCGATTCGCTTACCTGACAGATAGACAAGACCGCAAATTGATAGCAAAACAAGAACAAAAACAGCGTTCCACAATAGGGATTTAAAGTTATTTTGCATGTGATTCCGAGAATGACTTTGATTAAAGTTGGTTGGGTATTTGAATAAAGAAAAGCGTTAGCTTCACAGCACGAACCGTTTGGTTGGCGATGAACCAAGCCAGAAGCTAACCGCTCCTCTACAATAACAATATGATTACTTGACTTGCTTTAACCATTTATCGTCGTTAAACCACTTATCGTAAATGCGATCGTAAGTTCCATCGCCCTTAATTTGACGTAAATAGTTGTTTAAGAAGTTAAGCGTATCTGGATTTCCTTGCGGCACAGCCCAACCCAAAGGCTCGTAAGTAAACGGTTTAGCCAAGTGCATTAACTGCCCTTTGTTTTCCGCCACATAAATAGAGTTGTAAGGAAAGTCATAAACAAACGCATCTACCTTTCCGTTGGCAACCTCAAGTACCGCTTCAGACTGAGTTTCGTATAGATTTATCTTAGCTTTCGGAAGGTATCGTTTTACCGCTTGCTCACCCGTTGTCCCAAGCTTAGTTGCAACAACATATTCTGGACTATTGAGATCTCGGTAACTAGACACTTTACCTTCATGTTTGAGATCTACGAGAATGGATTGACCAATAACCACATAGGGATCAGCGAAATTCACCTGAGTATTTCGCATAGGTGTGATAGTCATCCCGCCCATAATCATGTGACACTTACCAGTCAACAGTGTTGGGATAATGCCATCCCATGAAGTGTTTACCGGCACAAACTTAACATCCATGGCACGCGCCATTTGCTTACCCAAATCGATATCAAACCCGATGTACTGCCCATTTTTTGCTGTCATTTCAAAAGGCATATACCCAGAATCAAAGCAGACTTTTAGCTCCCCTGTACTTTTGATGTCGTCTAAAATTGGGTCTGCATTAACCGTCGTCGAAACAGCTAACCCCAGTGCAGCAAAACACAATAACTTTTTCATGGATATTCCTTTATCATTCGTTGTAAAGTTTTTTTATACACGACAATAGAATAAAAAACCACAAACAATGACTTTTTAATCACTAGAATTTTTAGGATCGTTACTAAGCTGGAAGATCTGAATGAAAATCTATACCAAGCCATTGCAATTGAATTGCATGCATTAAGTGATTAAGTTGTAGGCAGGTCACTATAACGACAAGAAACATACGCTTTGACTGAATAGTCAGCGTTTCCGAGAGTGGTTTAATTATTAACGAAACCATACAGATATTCGCTTTTTCACATTGACCGTAATGTCAAAAGTGCTTGAGTTTTATTGTTGACAATTCTTCCATAGTCAATGGTCACAAATGTGATGTACAGCACATTTCTATAATGGCACTATCACCTTTGTCGAGAGATATTAACAAGGATTCGTTGGACATCTTGACTTTGTAATACAAATAAAAAGGTGACTATATGAAAAAACTAATGACGCTCTCATCACTATTATTATTCAGTTTATCTGCTACTGCTGGTATTCATGTCGAACACTCTACAAACAAAGTTGTTCTCAATGACTTTACGACAAAAGATGCCGCTTATAGCTCTGCGTTTGATCTTGTCGATGAATACCAAACGCTATCAAAACATGAACTTAGAAATCGTCTAAACATCATTGGAAGCGGTTTCCCTCGTGATATTGCAATCGATGATAGTAAGGTGAGAGTTGAAGAATACGCACTTAACCGTGATGAAGTTAAATATCGTGCAATCATAAACTTCGATTATCACTTCAGAACAAGTGACGGCGGTAAAAACTAAAAAATCGTCTGCACCTTTACTTTCTTAGAGCCCTTCCTATTTTAAGAAAGTAAAGGTGTCTAATCACATTGAAACGACTGCTTTTCATAAATCGCTCTCTCCTTACATAAACAGTATCAACCCCTACCTCTATCGTTTACATAAAAATCATTTTTCCAATCTTCATTGAGATACATTTCGTCGTTTGGCGCTTTGTCATTCGCTTGGTTCGCCATATGGATTCCACATCACTTAAATGAAAAAAACACTTGAAATTGAGTTCAATTTTCTATGAAGATTAACTCAACCTAAGATTGACAATTGTCGTTACATTTTTATCGTTTATAGCAATATATAAAACTACTCTTTTCGTTTTAATTAACCATAAAGCGTGAAAATAAAAAAGGCAACAAGACACTTCTTGTTGCCAAAGAAAAAAATCATCATTCAAAAAATATGAAAATGAAAACTAGCAGTGGACTAGCTAACAAAACCATTATATTCAAAACACTTAAACAAGTAACGATCAATATAATCCATTATATATGGATGAAAATCAGCACTTATGAAATTACACCGATAAATAAAAAAGCCTGAAAATAGTTTCAGGCTTTTTAGCTTTATTAATTTTTTAGAATGAATATCTCGCAGCTATTGCAAGAATATCGTCTTCATTGTCTACATCTGTAATTCTGTATTCTGCTAGTGCTTTAAAATTAGAAGTCAAATCGTACTCTGCACCTAGTGAGTAGTAATCGACGACATCTTCATCATCACGCTCTAGATTGTTATAGCCAACTAGTGCCCAAAGCTTATCTGTTACTTCATAAGTGGCAACTGCTTCAATACCGGTGTAATCAATATTACTTTCAGAACCATCTTTAGCCCAGTTTTCACCATCACTGTATAAAACAGAGGCATAAAACTTGTCGTATTCAAATGCAATAGCACCCGTTAGCAGCTCTGCATCTTCTGCACCCGATTGCCCTTCACCTTCGTTGTAACCAAGCGCAACTTTGAAGCCATATGGCAACTTGTAGTCCGCCGCCGCACCATAAGAGGCTGCATCTGTTGACACTTCATCGTTTTCAGCCTGATAGCTAACATGAATATTCAAACCTTCATAGCTTGTCGTTAGCTTAAATACTGAATCGGAGCGACCGGTACCATATAGATCCGCACTTACGCCAGCAGCTTCATTACCAAACTCCGGGAAAATATCCGTGTAATCAGATACTAAAGTGACCGCACCGTATTGACGTCCATAACTTACTGTTCCGTAATCTGCACCAACTCCTACATAGCCTTTTCGGATATCAAATTCATCATCTTCAACCCCATCAGCATCTCTGCGATTAGACTTAAATTCCAACTCATATAAGCCGAATGCATAAAGATCTTCATTTATTTTAGACTCACCTGAAAGTCCTACACGAATGTAGCTATTATCTCCGTCAGCATTTTTATCATCAGAGAAATAATACATCCCTTGCGCTCGGCCATGAATATTTAACACTGATTCTTGATCTTCATAAACTACGGCTGAATTTGCAGCACTTGCAGAGAAAAGTGCTGCGATTGCGATCGACGTTCTTGTCATTTTCATTTAATTACCACTACTTGTGTTGTTTGAATCGAGTGAAATTATGAACAGTGGCAATTATTTTTAAAGTGCAAATTCAACCATATTCTATGGATAAATATAAACAAGCCCTCAATCTAAAACATTATGTCCTAGTACTCATATTAGTCGAGATAATCCATCCAAACAGGAGGCGTTCCTATTATTTTTTGAACAGTATCAATGAACAGTTTGGCTAATGGTTGTTGATTTCGGTGAGTATACATTGCATATATTTCCCCTATTGCGGGAAGATTATAATCAGGAAGCAACTGTACAAGATCTTGTTTACTCAAACTCTCCTGAAGAAAGAACTGCCCTATTAAAGCATACCCTAGATCAGATTTTACGGCATCGAGCATTAACTCAGTTTCATTCACGAAGTACTGCCCGTTGATATTATACGTTCTAACGTCGCTTGATGACTGGCTTGGCGCTATACGTAGCTTATCCGCCTTAAAGTTAGCATTAGAGTATATTACTGCTGGCATTTTTATAAGCTCTTCTGGAGAGCTCGGGGTTCCATACTTGTCAATAAAACTCTTCGATGCAACCAGTGCCATATTATTGCTTGCCAACTTACGTACTATCATGTTGGACTCTCGGATTGGTCCGATACGAAACACAACATCAAAACCTTCGTGGATAACATCGACTCGATTATCATCGAGCAGCAGCTCTACAGTAATGTTTGGGTACTGTTTTATAAACTCTTTAACTGCCTGATTTAAGTATGCTCTGCCAAAGAAAGTGGAGCTTGATATTTTCAAGTTACCCTTCGGTTCATCCTGAAATGTAGCAGCAATACTACGAGTTTCGGTTAGAACCTCTCTTACTTTCTTGGCTTGCGCCACCATCTCAACACCTGCATTGGTCAGGGATAGCGAACGCGTGGAACGGTTTAACAGCCGTAAGCCCAATTCATCCTCTAGCTTTTTGATCTGTTTTGACAAAGCTGAACGATCTATATGATTTCTGTCAGCAGCCTTAGCAAAAGTTCCGTATTCAGAGACATCCAGTAGTAATTCAAGTTGGCTTGCGAGATCCACTGCACAATTCCTTATTTAGTTTTTATTCTTTATGTGATGGGAAATGGATTTTACAAAATTAATTTCAATTTTTTATGGTTCAAATTGCATCAGTGAATTGCAAATAATGCACGAATTAAAAAAGCTTTAATTTTCGTCGCTATCTTTAGCTTCTGTTTAGTTATTCCTATCTATTATGGCTTATTACATTTAACAATACTCCACGTCTTGAAAACCCTAAACTGACCTTTTTCAAACCAAAAAGCGAGCATTTTGACCAATATTTAATCGTGCATTTTTATCACTACTCTATGTTCGCTGAGGGCCTATTTACCCATAGGTACAATGAATACAATGCCGTTCCTTTTAGTATGAACAGAATCATTTAGGGCGCGACAAATGTTAAAGAAAGTTTTCGGCATTGGCCTTTTATCCGTTTTAGCTGCTTGTGCAGACGAAGAGATAACCAAACAACCTAATACTCCCTTACCTACGATAGACGTCTCCAAAGTCATCTATGAGCCCGTTCAATCGTGGTTCACCTTTACAACAAGGCTTCAAGCACCAGAGAAAGTTTCTTTAATGCCACGCGTTTCCGGAGTTATTGAAACGGTAGAGTTCAAAGACGGACAGAGTGTCAACAAAGGCGACTTACTTGTCACTCTTGATGATCGAACCTTCAAAGCTCAGGTCTCACGACTTGAAGCGCAAGTTAAGAGTGCTCGAGCTGCGCTAGAGCAAGCAGCAAACGAACAAAAGAGAGCCGCTCAACTGGTTAAGCGAAAAGCCATCTCAGCGGAACAAGCAGAGGCCCGAGATACCGCAGTAAAGCAACGCTCTGCAGAACTAATGGCTTTGCGTGCTCAGTTAGAATCCGCAAAGTTAGATCTTGAGTTTACGAAGATATATGCCCCTATTAGCGGCACTATTTCAAGAGCATTCATTACTAAAGGAAACAATGTAAACGCAAATCAAAGCGTTATATCAAACATTGTCTCTAACGATCAGGTATATGCATACTTTGATGTCGATGAGCGAACTTGGAACCGTTACTTCTCGACAATCAATGCCGACTCTAACTTACCTACTCGTCTTGAACTATCTGGACAAAATGGGCAGGAGTTTTTTGGACGCGTTGACTTTGTCGACAACTCCATCAACGAAAACACCGGTACTTTGCAGGTTCGAGCGGTATTCGATGCAACAAAATCAAACTTAAAAGTGGGATCGTTTGGCCGAGTTCAGATATCAACAACCAAACCAGTTGAACGAGTTCTCGTTCCAGAGCGTTCTATTGGCACAGATCTAGAAAACCGCTTTGTATTAACACTCAATGAAGAGAATACGTTGCAATACAGCATCGTAACCTTAGGCGAACGTTACGGAACATTTCGTGCCATCGAGAATGGCTTGAACGCCGACTCAGTTATTGCGGTAAATGGCCCAGCAAAAGTTGGCCCAAATAGCAAAATCACACCAAAAAATGTCACGCTAGATATTAGCAACACTTCATTGATTATGGCTTCAAACTCAACATCGTTGCCAAACAAACGTTTAGCTCAAGACTAAGAAGACAACCGAATGAAATTTGCACACTTTTTTATTCAAAGACCCATATTTGCCTCTATGTTATCGCTATTGATATTAATAGTAGGCGCAATTTCACTTTTACAGTTGCCTGTGAGTGAATATCCAGAGGTTGTCCCTCCTACAGTGGTAGTTACAGCAAACTATCCTGGTGCGAACCCAAAAGTAATCGCAGAAACAGTTGCTACGCCTCTGGAGCAAGAAATTAATGGTACAGAAAACATGTTATATATGTTTTCGCAGGCAACCAGTGACGGCAGAATGACATTGACCGTAACCTTTGCTTTAGGTACGGACTTGGACAAAGCTCAGGTTCAAATTCAAAACCGCGTCACTACAGCTTTGCCCCGATTACCAGAAGCAGTCCAACGGTTAGGAGTTGTTGCCGAAAAAGCCTCTCCTGATCTCACTATGGTTGTGCATATATATTCTCCAGATTCTAGCCGTGAAGTCAGTTATTTAGCTAACTACGCTAATTTAAACTTGAAAGATGAGATAGCTCGGCTCGGAGGCGTTGGTGATGTGCGCCTTTTCGGTGGTGATGAGTACTCAATGCGCTTGTGGTTAAATCCAGATGAGCTCGCTTCTAGAAATCTAACCGTAATGGACGTTGTCTCAGCCGTCCGATCTCAAAACCAACAGGTGGCAGCAGGCTCATTAGGTGCGCAACCAGCCGCTAATGAAAACCAATTCCAAGTTTTGTTGAACGTAAAGGGCCGTTTGGAGAATATTGATGAATTCAACGACATTGTAGTAAAAGTTGACGAAACAGGGGCTTTGACACGTCTTAAAGACGTTGCACGCGTAGAGCTAGGTCAAAACTCTTATGCACTGCGCGCCTTGTTAAATGGTAAACCAGCGGTGGCGATGCCCGTATTCCAGCGCCCTGGTGCTAATGCTATTGAGCTATCTAATCAGGTTCGTTCAACCATGGACCGTTTACAAACAGCCTTTCCAGCTGGAGTTTCATATGAAATAGCCTACGACCCGACCGTCTTTGTTCGTGGTTCGATAGACGCGGTGGTTCATACTCTGCTAGAGGCAATTGTACTTGTTGTTGTCGTAGTCATTTTGTTTTTGCAAACATGGCGCGCGTCTATCATCCCTATCATTGCGGTGCCTGTTTCATTAATCGGTACGTTCGCCGTAATGCAAATGCTTGGAGTATCGATTAACACGCTTTCGTTGTTTGGGCTTGTTCTCGCCATAGGCATCGTCGTCGATGACGCCATTGTCGTCGTCGAAAACGTGGAACGGAACATCCATAATGGTCTTGCACCACTAGAAGCAACGAAACAAGCAATGACCGAAGTTACCGGGCCAATTATTGCAATTGCTTTAGTATTATGTGCGGTGTTCATCCCGACGACCTTTATTACAGGGTTATCCGGTCAGTTTTATAAGCAGTTCGCACTAACAATTACGATCTCGACGATTATTTCAGCAATTAACTCGTTGACGTTATCGCCTGCTTTATCAGCACTGCTATTACAAGATAAGAACGCAAAACCCGATCGGCTAACCAAGCTATTGGATGCGGTTTTTGGTAAGTATGTTTTTGCGCCATTCAATAGAATTTTTGAGTATAGCTCGAACCAATATCAAGCTCTGGTCAAGAAGCTGATTCGTTTTAGCCTTGTTGTTGTGGTGGTATACATTGCGTTACTCGGGGGAACGGTTTCTCTATTCAAAGCGGTTCCTGGTGGATTCATTCCTCAACAAGATAAGCAGTATTTAGTTGCGATCGCCCAACTTCCAGATGCAGCAAGTTTAGATAGAACAGAGTCCGTTATTAAAGAAATGGAAAACCTCGCGCTGGCAACACCTGGCGTAGCACAAACGATTTCTTTCCCAGGCTTATCGGTTAATGGTTTTACTAACAGTCCGAATAGTGGCATCGTTTTTGTTACGCTTGAGGACTTCGATAAACGAAATGATCCAGCTCTCGGAGCAAATGCGATTGTTGCATCTTTGAATAAGAGCTTTTCAATCATTGATGAAGCCTTCGTTGCGATTTTTCCACCACCACCAATCCAAGGACTTGGCTCAACTGGCGGCTTTAAGCTTCAAATCGAAGACCGTGCGAACAAGGGGTTTGATGAGCTCTTCAAGCAATTGAACTTGGTAATAAGTGAGGCATCAACAAGACCCGAGCTGATGGGATTATATTCCACATTTCGTATACAAGTGCCGCAGATGGACATCCAAATAGACCGTGAACAAGCGATGTTGCAAGGTGTTCCTCTAGAGCAGGTTTTTGATGCGCTTCAAGTTTATTTAGGATCATTATACGTCAATGACTTCAATATGTTTGGTAGAACATACAAAGTGAATGCCCAGGCAGACATGAACTATCGTCTCGAACCTGACCAAATACTTAACTACAAAGTAAGAAATGCTGCCGGACAAATGGTTCCTCTCGGCGCTGTACTGGAGATCATACCCACGATTGGGCCTGACCGCGTGATGCACTATAACGGCTACCCTAGTGCAGAACTAAACGGCAGTCCTGCTTTTGGTTACAGTTCTGACCAAGCCCAAACGGCTATTGAGGAAGTACTGGCTCAAAACCTAGCAGAGGGAATGGTTTATGAATGGACTGATGTAACCTACCAGCAGATTTTGGCTGGTAACACGATGGTGTATATATTCCCACTTGTTGTTTTGTTAGTTTTCATGGTGCTAGCTTCGCAATACGAGAGTTTAAAACTACCATTCGCTATCATTTTGATCGTTCCTATGACCATTTTTTCTGCACTAGCAGGTGTTTGGTTCATTGGTGGTGACAACAATATATTCACACAAATTGCTTTGATTGTCCTTGTGGCTCTAGCGTGTAAAAATGCCATCTTGATGGTGGAGTTCGCTAAAGAACTTAAAGACAATGGCCAAGATACCTTATCAGCGATTTTGGAAGCATGTCGTTTACGTCTTCGACCGATTCTAATGACATCAATTGCATTTACCGCTGGTGTTATTCCATTAATGATTGGTACAGGGGCCGGAGCGGAAATGCGACAAGCAATGGGTATTGCCGTATTCTCGGGTATGGTAGGCGTAACGGTATTTGGATTACTACTCACACCTGTTTTTTACATGTTAGTGAGTCGAAACAAAAAACGTCAAACACTATAACCATAATATAAATACTCATTTAAATTCATACTAAAGGGAGCTATTGCTCCCTTTTCTTTTGGTTATTAAGTATATTAATAATTTCTAGACAGAGCAGTAGTTATACATGAAACTAATACGCTAATATCTAACTTGGATAAACATTGTGGATTTAGCAAATAAACTACACCTGCTTTTAGAAGTCTCTAAAGCTGGATCTTTTGCAAAAGCAGCAGATGGGATGAATATCGACCGCTCTGTTTTATCTAAACACATCAAGCAGTTAGAAGAGCACTTAGGCGTTAGGCTATTAAACAGAACAACTCGCTCTCTTTCATTAACACAAGTCGGCAAGCAAATAGTTGAAAAAGCAGACCAAATATCTCAACTCCTTGATGATACTCAACAAATAGCGGAGAACTTTCAGACTGAGCCTTCAGGGAAAGTACGAATTTCAAGCTCAACATTATTTGGAAAACTCTATCTACAACCTTCGATAGAGAAGTTTTTACATAAGTACCCAAAAGCAAGTGTTGAACTAATGCTAGATGATCTTCATGTAGACGTGATTAGAAGTAATTTTGATATTGCTTTTCGAATCGGACCTATGAGGGATTCATCAATGGTAGCAAGAAAATTAGCAAAAAATACGACTGCAATCATTGCTTCTCGAAATTTAATTGAAAAACATGGTAACCCAGAAACGCCTGATGAGTTAGTTAAGCTACCTTTTATTATTTATTCAAATGGTAATTTTATTGTCGATAAACTTAAATTCTACGACAAAGCAAAATCAGATGGTTTAGATACATACCCAATATCAGGGTCATACATGGTAAATGAAGCTGAGCTAATAATTGAAAGCGTAAAGTCAGGTCTGGGCGCTGCACTTATAGGTCAATTTATGCTTCCTAACAACCTAGAGTCTTCTAATTTAGTTCAACTTTTACCAGAATATGAAACTCAAGATTTTGGTGATATTTATGCCATGTACTCACACCGTCAGCAATCACCATTGGTTAGGGCATTCATTGATATCGTTCAAGAAGAAGTTGGCATACCACCAATATGGGAAAAGCATTTCAATAAAAGCTAGTTGATTCTATTTAACCAAAATTAACAGAAAATCAAATAAAATCAATAATTTAAAACAGAAATGTTTAAGATCCATCGAAGTTTAATGTTAGGTGAATTAAGTTCCATTCTAAATGGCGCTTAATTCACTAAATATAAAACACTCTTGATTTATAATACTAACAAATCCATCACCTATACAAGTTACGATGTATATTAAAGAAAAACACACCTCGATCACTAGTTTGTTAGTATATAAAATATCTTATCTTATTTTTTTGGTTATTTATACGTTAGCAACGATTTATTTTAGCGTAAAAATGGACAAAAGCACATCGGAGAACTCTCTTATAGAAATGACTCAAATAGCATTTGTGCTTTTTTCATCGTTAATGTGTTTGTATAAATCTAAGGAATATCTTGAACTCAAACACATATTAGTAATAATGTCTTCATTTTTTATGGTTATATTCGTTAGAGAAATGGACTACCACATAGAGCAGTATTTCCCTCACGGTTCATGGAAGTACCCTGCTTGGATTATAATAGTCTCGGTCTGTTATTTTTGTTTTAATAACATAGTTAACATAAAAAATGAGGTCAAACTTTTCATTTCTCATTCTAGCTTCACGACATTAACGATTGGCTTTTTTATTGTTTTCTTATTCTCACGATTTGCAGGGTATGGTGATTTTTGGGTCGAGTTCATGGGGAACTCATACAATAGAGACGTAAAAAACTTGGTCGAAGAAAGCTTAGAGTTACTAGGTTACGCGATACTTTTAAACGGTGTTTTACTTATTAAAGTAGAAAACCACTAAGTATAAACAAAAGTTCAGAGCTTGTAGTTCAAGCTTTGAACTTTTTTTGGTTAAAAAAAAGCAGCAAATATAATTTGCTGCAAATGATGAAAAAAACAATATGCGTAAGTTAACTTCCTAGCAATGGATGCGTTAACGAGTTAATAATAACGAACCGTAACAATTAAGTCTCGTTGAAAATAATCCATAAAGAATGGCATTTATTACACTGTTAATTATGTAACCTTATCTAATCTAGTTATCACACGCCGTCGTTTTGATATCTTATCTCTTTCCGTCAATAAATAGCTCTTCACATCAGATCTTATCTATCATCCAAAATTAGTCGACTGTAAAATAAAACACCAAAAATCAATTAATTAGAATCAACCACTTAAAAAATAAAAAGGAGTAAAAACGAAACTATGTCAGATAGAACATATTAAAGATCACCGACTCTGAGTAGAAAACCGTTCATACTCCTTACGCATACAATCAATAAAGACTTCCATCGCCGGCGTCACACACTTCCTAGCATGATAAGCGCAGAGTGGCTTGATCATCTGTGAAAATTCGGTGAACTCAAGCTCTTGTAAACTGCCCTCTTGCAACTCTTTTTCAACCGTAAAACGAGGTAAATAAGAGATACCAATATTACTCTCAACGCAGTTTTTGATCGTATTAATACTGCTAAGTTCGATCATGTTGTCGATGCTAATATCACGCTCCTGAATAATGCTCTCAAACATCTGTCGAAAAAGGCACTTAGGGCCATTGCTTATAAATCCTAAATCAATATGTTGCTCTCTCTTCTTTAAATCTAGCCCTTTTAAAAGCGGTGAAGCAACCAATACCAGTGGCTCCTGCTCAAACTCGTGCACCTTGAGCGTATCGTCATTACCTACTCGATAAAACACACCTAAATCAGCTTTATCCTCTATCAACTCATCTCGAATCTGATAGCAATTTTGTGATTGCAGAGAGAGTCTGACATTGGGCGCTCTGATCCTGAACTCTTTTAAAACATTAGCCATCTTATAAGCAAGTTGAGTCTCAGCAATCAGCACTTTCAATTCACCGGTCGGCTCCGAGTTTTCTTGCTGTGCTGTTCCCTCAATATTTTCCATCACTCGCGCCAGTTCATAGACGTAAGGCAGTATCTTTTCTCCTGCTTGAGTCAAAACCATCTTACGCCCTATTTTTTCGAACAGCTGCAGAGACAGATCTTGTTCCAACTGCTTGATTTGAAAGGTGACGGTTGATTGCGTGCAATAAAGCTTCTGTGACGCTTTTAGAAACGATCCTTCTTCAACAATAGCTTTAAAAGTAAGAAAGCGTTTTAGATTCATGACTAGACTCCACAACCAACAGTTCAATAAATTAAAAGTCTAAGTTTTAATTTATTCAATTTTTTAATCAATTGTAGCGAAGTATAGTGCAGTAAAAACAGGAGAGATAGAGATGACCGCCATCTACACCGCATTTTTTACTTACGTAATCATTACTTCAATTACACCAGGGCCAAACAACATTTTATCGCTCAGCATCGCGACGCAATATGGACTAAAACGCTCAACAAAAGTGATTTCGGGGATGTTTTGTGGCTATGTTGTTTTGATGCTACTTTGTGGCGCTTTCACGTATAACATGATCAGCCTCTTGCCCGTGATTACACCTTGGCTAACATGGATTGGAGCAGCTTATATTGTTTGGTTGGCTTGGGGGCTTGCTACGAGTGAGATCAAAACTTCATCGGATAATTCTAAAGGTATCAGTTTCTTAACAGGTTTCGGTTTGCAGTTCGTTAATGTGAAAATCATTCTTTATGGAATTACCTCTATTTCTACGTTCGTACTGCCCCACACTCAGAATATCTACTGGATCTTAGCGACTAGCCTCATTCTTGCTTTGATCGCACTTCTTAGCAACGTAGTTTGGGCCGTTGCAGGAAAGCTACTTCAATCGCAATTCCAGAGATATGGCAAAGTCATCAATATGAGCTTAGCAGCAGCTCTGATCTATTGTGCGACACAGTTATTTACTTAAGTATATAGTTGATCATCAAGAACAATATTGCTCTTCAACTTAGACGACTACGTTTATGTGAAGAGCAAATTCTGCTCTACAAATCGCTGCGGTTTCTCGTGCCCTTACTCGCTCCTCCCACTCCTTCATACGGCAGTTTTTGAAGAAGTAGATTCAACGTCACTTAATCAACCTAAAGATACGAAATCTTGTTTAGCTATACATACACGGCCTTGGCGACCTCGGTAATAACTAAGTATTACTTAGTATACACAAATCAGAAAAACTAAGATAATCTTAGTCATCCAAGTCCTTCGTATGAACTTTAAGTGTTGTTTAATAACCCACTCCCAGCCCGCCTTAAGCATGCGCGTAAACAAGCGAATCTGTCCCAAAAAGCACTGGGCATCCGTATCGGCATGGATGATAGTTCTGCAAGTGCAAGGATGAATCAATACGAAAGGGAGCGCCATACTCCCGACGTAAAAACGCTCAAACTTATCGCAGATGAGCTAAACGTGCCTCTAAACTATTTTTTTTGTGAAGATGAAATCACCGCTGAACTTGCTGTGAATCTCCACAAGCTGTCAAATGATGACAAGCAAAGAGTGCTTGAGAGCACAGCCCAGCTGATTGCGGACGCAATCGCCACGAAGTCGAGTACGTAATTGGGATTAAACGCCTAAGAATACGTATCAATACCAAAGAATCAAAGAGCATAACTAAGGGTTCAACATGGCTACAACAAAAGCACTTGTGGTTTTTTCCGGTGGGCAGGACTCTACGACCTGCTTAATCGATGCATTAAATACATATGATGAGGTTCATGCTATAACGTTTGATTATGGCCAGCGTCATTCAGATGAAATAGATATCGCTATCGAATTAGGTAAGCAACTTAACATCAAAAGCCACAAAGTCCTGGATGTAAAATCAATTAATGAGTTAGCGATAAGCTCGCTGACAAGAGACAACATTCCGGTATCTAATGACTTAAGCGACGCTAACGTACCCAATACATTCGTTCCAGGGAGAAACATCCTCTTTCTTACTTACGCATGTATCCATGCTTACCAGCTTGGCATTCAAGACATCATTACGGGAGTTTGCGAAACAGACTTTAGTGGTTACCCTGACTGCCGAGACAACTTTATTCGCTCTCTAAATCTCTCTTGCAATTTAGGTATGGATAAAGCCTTCAATATTAAGACTCCTTTAATGTGGCTTACTAAAGCAGAGACTTGGGCTCTAGCTGATAAGCACAATATGTTGGAGTTTGTCCAAAACAATACGTTAACATGTTACAACGGAATCGTTGGTAAAGGCTGTGGTGAATGCCCAGCGTGCCTACTGCGACAAAGCGGCTTAGAAGAATACTTAGCGAGCAAATAGTCTTTGTTAGCGGTAATAGCGGTGGGATGAAACCTTTTGCGTTAGCTTTTAAACGCTTTATCTCAGCGTGAAACTCCAGCCAACAGAGCTTCATTTTGATGCCGCCAGATTGGTGGCATCAATTAAATGCGAAACGATTGTCGAACCAAAGATAGCACCACACCACAGCAGTCAACACTTCTTAGCTTTTACAACGCTATAAACTGTTTAGATATATCGGCAATGTTTCGATAGCAAAGCTACCTCGAATGATGACGAGTCTCTCGTCTAAGCAATACTCAAATATTTATGAGTTTGAACAGACAAACGCCAATTGCGGGCAATGCACGTATCAATACACAATTGCGTAGCACGAGGCTTCTGGCTAATTGGTTGTAGTGCAATGATAGTCTCAGCCGCTACGTTCGCATTTGCTAAAAGATCATCAAGGTGGTCGATGTCTTTCTGGGTACCGACTGGATGCTTAATCTCATTTGCCCGCTCTAACGCGCTATTAAGCACTGGTAATTTACCTTTCATTGCTACTTTTGGTGACACTGTCACCCACGTATTTTCTGAAGTAATCACTTCTGATGTGCCACTGGTTTCAATTTGGCATTGGCACCCCATATCTTCAAACGCCTTTGTTAAAGGGCGCAGATCATAAATACAAGGCTCTCCACCAGTAATCACGATATGCTTAGCATTAAAGCCTTGCTGTTGATATTGCTCTACGATGTTCTCGGCAGATGCAACACACCACGTCGGAGAGTCTTCCGTTTTCACCAGAATATCGCCTATTTGACGTTGATCATTCTCATCTGCATACCACGTTTGTTTGGTATCGCACCATGAGCAACCAACCGGACACTCTTGAAGCCGAACAAAAACAGCAGGGACTCCAGTGAAAACCCCTTCCCCTTGGATGGTTTCAAACATCTCATTTAGCTTATACAACGCAGAACTCACTCAACTCATAACATTTCGAGGCGAAGACCATAATGGACACGCGTGTCTAGGTCAATTTAAACCAAAAATTAATTGTTAAAATAGACCATTTTGTAGTTTCATAGCGTAATGAATATAGGTTTCTGGTTAACGTTAAACCAAGCCTTATTCACTGACAGCTCCCAAAAAACTTTAAGGTAAGAAATGATGTATAAACTGATCGCACTAGATATGGATGGCACGCTACTCAATAGTGATAAAGCCATTTCTGAAGAAAACAAACAAGCGATCGCAAAAGCTCGAGAAGCAGGCGTTACTGTCGTTCTCGCTTCTGGTCGCCCATTAGAAGGAATGCAAGACAAGCTCGACGAACTGAATATCCATTCCGATCGAGATTTTGTTCTTTACTACAACGGTTCGATGGTCAAGAACGTAGGCACAAACGACATCATCCACCAGCAAATCATAGATGGTAAAGCTGCAAAATTGGTGGCGCGAAAAGCCGAAGAGCTAGGTGCGTACGTCCATGCTTTTAGTCAAGTTCATGGTTTAATCACCAACGAACACAACCCTTACACCGATATTGAAGCAAAGATAAATGGCTTAAATGTCACCGAGATGAACTTCGAATCACTAGAAGACGATCATCCAATCATCAAAGCTATGATGGTTGCAGAGCCAAGCAAACTAACAGAAGTTATAGCAGCACTGCCAGCTGAAATGCGCGAAGCGTTTACGGTTGTTCAAAGCGCTCCGTTTTTCCTTGAGTTTCTTAACCCTGCGAGCAACAAAGGTATTGGTGTTGCCGCAATTGCCGAGTATCTGGGAATTAAACCTGAAGAAGTTATCTGTATGGGTGACGCAGAAAATGACCACCACATGCTGAAATACGCTGGCCTTGGTATCGCGATGGCAAATGCAATGGAAGAAACCAAGCAAATCGCTGACTACATTACGGCAAGTAATGATGAGCACGGTGTCGCTAAAGCTATAGAAAAGTTCGTGCTCAATGCATAGCCCTTTCCGCCATGTCTGTTGCGTTAAGCTTCTTACGTTTAACACCCCTAGCCGTCCAAGATAGGCAAGCGGCGTTGTTCGTAGACTAAACGTGTAAAAGCCTTGCTGTAATGCAAGGCTTTGTTTTTACTCAAATACTAATAGATAACAAATACAGCCATCAATCTAGCAACGTTTTGCTCGGTTGGTTTTCACAAGTCAGCTTCCTTGCAAGCAGCATAAATAACAACATTAATAATGGATAATGTAACGTCGACAAGACTAATGACCACAAACCGCTAAACGATACGATATTAGCCGAGTACAAATAGAGTTGATCAACAAGCAACAATGCCAGCGTTACAAAGATCATCTGCCGAGTATCTAAATGTGCTTTCGACTCTTTAAATGTCATGACCAACGCTGATGCAGTGATTAAAATTGCTAGCCAGCGACCAAACACAGGTAATGGCCAGATGACAGAGATGACCGATGTTGCCGCAGTCATAATGAACCAGACGCCTTTTGAGCTTAGAACTTTATCAACGTTCACATCTTGATTTGTCTCCAGTCGAAGAACATGCCAAGCCACCAAGCTGCCTAACAGCGCGCCAAATAACATATCTAAAATAAAGGCACTGCCGAGGAAAAACTTACCTAACACCACAGTAAGAGTGATGAACACGAAGACTGCCGTTGTTCCATTCAAACCAAAATACTGGGTTCTATGAAACAAGAACGTCAGCACACAAAACCACACAGCGATAGGCAAGCTAGGAAAACTAAAGCCAAAGCTGTGCGTTAACTCCATCATTGGTATATAGACATGTGGGCGCGGTAGCGAAAAGCCTTGTTGAGCGACAAGCACCATAAGCGACGTTGCACTAATTGCGAAAAAGAGTCGGTACACAAACCGGCTACCAAAGCGCATCATGGCAAAAGGAAATAGAAAGAGTAGTACCGTCGGTTCTGTCAGATCTATAACGAGTTTCGAGATCTGACTAGCTACCTCGTAACTCGTTTCTGACAACGCCCCTACCCAACTCTGTAAATCTATCAGCCACGCCAATTCAACCTGACGAAATGAAGGCGCGGATTCGATCAACTGAGTCACATAAGATACTGATTGCTTGGTAGCTTGATCAAAAAACTGAGTGGCTTGTGGCCATTGCTCAGGATAACGATATAAAGATGATGGTAATTCAGATGGGCTAAGCAACATCGCTGACGCAACTTCTACTCCATAATGAGGGGCAAACCAAATAGGCAGTTCATTTCCACCTAAAGAATTATTCATAGAAAAAGCGATAATGTCAGAGTCTGATATACAGTCGTAAAAAACCGCAGTGTCCGTTCTGCCAAGCTCCTCTCCAACCGTAACCACTATACCGGTTTCTTCCCACGTTTCTCGTTGAGCAGCAACTTGTGGAGACTCACCATCAATGATGGTTCCGCCAGGTAGAGAAATCTTATCCGTTAATACTTCATGAACTAGCACTAACTTGTCATCAGCGCGAACAATACAGAGCGCTCCTTTAACTTCGCTCGCAGTGGCTTTAGCCGTAGAGATCGGTGAAACAGGTAACAAAATAAAACAAAGGATGAGTAATAACAGCTGTCTCAACACAAAATATGACCTTAAATAAACATAATGATAACCAATGAATCATGGCAGTTAATCTTATCTTTTTCGACAAAAATTAAGTAACGAGTTATGCCAAACTGAGTTGATCGCGTAAAACCTGATCTCAACGCTCACTGGAGAATAATTTAATGCAAACCTGACAAAAATCAGACAAAACATAAAATGTTGATCGCAATTCTGCCAGTTATATAAAGATAACGTCAGGACAAAGTCATACACATTTTGTGGGTTCTCATAGTTGACACAATAAAAAAGGGCTTATTATTCGCAAACAATAAACCCCAGTTATGATAACTATGTACTGATCGTTGAAACCAAGAATGAACCTTATCTCATGGTCAACGAATCAAATTCACTGGCCCGATAGTTAGTTAGACTTGCAATTCGCATCGCCTACTTTTTGCCAAACACCCCAAGGCCCTGAGTCTGCTGGATTATCACCTTGAGTCCACCACTGCGCTTGCCAAACTTTACCATTCCAAGTAACCGTATCTCCTTTGAGATACACTAAGCTGGCTTGCCATGCAGTTGTACAGCTATCTGTGGGAGGCGTTGTCACCGTTTTCGCTTGAGCGGATACTAACGCTTGGTATTGTGTGCTGGTCTTATCAACGTTGAAGTTCAAAGCCACTCTTGCTTCTCCGCTCTGAGTAGCACCAAATTCAACATCAACACGACAACTTGCATTCATTGCTAACGTTGCCTGAGAGCACTGATCATTGGCAATAACAGCTGCATCAGTAACACCCGAAGCAAACGCGCGAACATTTTCCACAGTGAACGTGGTATTCCCTGAATTCTGGATAACAAAGCTATGTTGCTGTAACTCCCCAACATAAAATGATGCCAGTGTCTGTTCGGTGGTGTATCCAACAGAAACATTCTCTTTTGGTGGTGTTGCTGTTCCGATAACACCATCGACAAAATTGCGCATAGCAGCGATATCGCTATAAACCCCATACATACCAGGACGAGCACAACCTATTCCCCAACTGACCACACCAAGTTGAGTAATTACACCACTGCGATTAATGACGATTGGACCACCACTATCTCCCTGACAAGAATCTATCCCACCTAGAGGAATACCCGCACAGAATGACACTTCTCCAACCGTTGTGTAGTTGCCACCGGCTTGACGGCAAGTCATATCCGACACAAGTGGGACGTCAACCTCTTGCAATCGAGACGGAGAGCTTCCTCCTTCAGAAGTTCGCCCTAAGCCAGCAACACTAAGCCAATCTCCGATGCTCGCGTATTGCGTTAGACTGCCATTCGCAATCTCAACTGAAGAAACACCTTGAGGCACAGAGTCGAGCTTCAATACCGCGAGGTCATGAGAAAGCGTCGCGCGGCGATATGCCGGGTGCATATGGATCTCACTGACGTTTGCACGAACACCGTCACTACCGTTATAAACAACGCCACCGATTTTAACCGCTATCTGATTCGGAGAATCACCCTCAACACAATGCGCAGCAGTCAGGACGTAACCATTCCCGATATAACTGGCCCCACAATATGATCGGTTACCATAACGACTAACAATTTGGGTGTAGAATTTCCAGTCACGTGGGTCGGCAGTTACTCCGCCTACGATCTGGGGTTGGATAGTATGATTTTGCGTCTGTGACAAATCATCAGCACTTGCGAACATTGGCAAAACGGCTAAAGCAAGTAACGATTTTGTTAGTTTCAAAATATTGTCCTCTTGTTTTTGTAAGCACGATCCTCGTGCTACTAATAAACAAGCAGACAAAAACGCCGATACCAATGTGGGTGCATATCAATTTGTTAACATTGCGAGCAACTTATAGAGAAAAGTCTATTGACGAACTGAATGATTTCAATTCGATAGAACCTAAATCACAATATTAAAGTTAAATACGATTATTCGTTCAGCGGTTTTCTTAAATAGTGGATATGATGTGCAAATCCTTGTTTTTCATACAAAGATATTGCGCCCTGGTTAAAATGCCATACTTCAACAAACATCTGTTTTGCACCGTAATCAGAGAACGTTGACTCAATTTTATTAATCAATGCCTGCGCCGTACCTTGTTTTCGATATTCAGGCAGCACATAGAGCTCATCCACACTTCCCATCATAACTGGCTGGCTGACGGTAGAAATAAGTTCACAGAAGTGACCAGAGATAAAGCCAATAATTTCATCTCCTTGTTTTGCTACGTAAACAAGGCACTCAGGGTCGTCAATATATCGAGCAATGCTTTTTTCTTGTTCTATCTCCTCTGCCGTTTTGAAAAGCTCAGGAGATTGAAGATGATGCTCATCATGAAGCTCGAACATAAGATCGTTGAGCAACTCTAGGTCGCTAAAACACGCAGGTTTAATCGCAAACGTGGTCATACAAAGGGTCACTAAAAATGGAATGGCTGTAGTTTGTGAGGAAAACGTCGTATTGGCAAGTCACAAATGCTTTCACGATACGTTTGTACTGTTTGAACAACAAAAAGGCCCCTGCACTTAATAAACGTACAGAGGCAGAACCAACCAACAGAGTTCGAGGATCAGGGGTTAGTTAGAATTGAGTTTTTCTCAGCGTCGTAGCACTCGCTCAATTTCGTTCAAGCTACTTGGGTCATCAATCGTTGACGGAACGGTGTATTTTTCACCATCAGCTATTTGACGTATAGTTCGACGCAAAATTTTACCTGAACGTGTTTTCGGTAAACGGTCTACAACCAACGCATGCTTGAAGCAAGCAACTGCACCTATCTCACTACGCACTTTGCCCACAAGCTCACCTTCAAGGTCTAGCTCATCCACTTTTACACCGTCTTTTAGTACCACAAAGCCAAGTGGAAGCTGACCTTTTAGATCATCGTGGATACCAACCACCGCACATTCTGCAATCGCTGGGTGGCCTCCTACTATTTCTTCCATTTCACCTGTCGACAATCGGTGTCCCGCGACATTAATCACGTCATCAATACGTCCCATAATAAACAGGTAACCGTCTTCATCCAGATAGCCGCCATCACCTGACACGTAGTAGCCTGGGAATTGGCTAAGATAACCAGTTTCAAAACGGTCATGATTACGCCAAACCGTTGGCAGACAACTTGGTGGTAGCGGACGTTTTAATGCGACAAAGCCTTGTTGGTTAGGCCCGACAGCCTCTCCAAGTTCATTCAGAATCTCGACCTGATAACCCGGAATGGGCTTCGTCGAAGAACCAGCTTTAACTGGCATCATTTCGACACCTGTCGGGTTGCCCGCGATGGCCCAGCCCGTCTCGGTTTGCCACCAGTGGTCAATAACGGGCTTGTCCGCTTTGCTCTGAACCCACTCCAGTGTCGGAGGGTCAAGGCGTTCTCCCGCCATAAAGATAGTTTTCAGATTCGACAAGTCGTACTGTTTTAAGTGCTCACCTTCCGGGTCCTCTTTCTTAATCGCACGAAACGCCGTTGGTGCAGAGAACAACGCATCTACTTTATATTCATCACACACTCGCCAAAATGCGCCAGGATCCGGTGTTCGAACAGGCTTGCCTTCGAATAGGATAGTAGTGCAACCGTGAATCAGTGGAGCGTAAACAATGTAAGAGTGCCCTACTACCCAGCCCACATCAGATGCCGCCCAAAAGACGCCATCTTGAGGAATGTTATAGATTGCGCTCATGGAGTACTTCATCGCGACAGCATGGCCACCGTTATCACGCACAACGCCTTTCGGCTTACCTGTCGTACCCGATGTATAAAGTATGTAGAGCGGATCGGTTGCTAACACCGGAACACAACCATGTGGCAGCGCTTGTTTGTACTCTCGCTGCCAATCTAAGTCTCTTTCTTGGTTTAGCTCAGCGTCGCACTCTGGACGTTGGAAAACAAACACTTTCTCAGGCTTCCAACGGCTGTCCATAATGGCTTTGTCTACCATTGGTTTGTATGGAATGACTTTGTTGATCTCAATCCCGCACGACGCCGTCATGATCACTTTCGGCTCTGCATCTTCAATTCGTACAGCAAGCTCATTAGGTGCAAAACCACCGAATACTACGGAATGAATCGCCCCCAAACGCGCGCAGGCAAGCATCGCCATTGCGGCTTCTGGGATCATCGGCATATAAATAACGACTCGGTCGCCTTTTTCAACACCTTGAGCAGACAGCATGCCAGCAATTTTTGCTACTTGGTCACGTAGGTCGCTATAGGTGTACGTGGCTTTACGACCTGTCACTGGCGAGTCATAAATGAGTGCAGTATTATCACCGCGTCCTTGCTCGCAATGGTAATCTAATGCTAACCAGCACGTATTCATTACACCATCTGGAAACCAACGTTCTATGCCGTTTTCATCAGATTTCAAGATAGTTTTAGGAGATTCAAACCAATCGATATTCTCCGCTTGAGCGCGCCAAAAACTCTCCGGTTCATTCTTCGCCCATAAGTATTCTTTTTCGTATGAAGACATATTGCTTCCTCCAGTATGTCCTGACATTGCTCTCGTTCTACTCAAAGATCGCTCTTTTAATCCAAAGATCGTCTCTTTTAATCGAAGACATAGAAGGGTACACGCACAAATCCCTCCATCAGTATTCTCGCACTTCGGCTCATAATGGCTTTTTGCACCACCCAGCCCTGCTCAGTTTGCTTCGCTTGTGCCCCAACTTTTAACGTTCCTGACGGGTGGCCAAAAGTCACGGACTCTTTTTCACCGCCACCAGCGGCTAAATTCACTAACGTTCCGGGCACACACGCAGCAGAAGCAATAGCAACGGCTGCTGTTCCCATCATTGCATGATGTAGCTTGCCCATCGACAGCGCGCGAACGAGCACATCAATATCCGACTCATTAACGGCTTTACCACTTGAAGACAGGTAACTTTTCGGTTTAGAAACAAACGCTATTTTCGGCGTATGTTGGCGTGTTTGAGCTTCTTCTAAATCAGAAATCAAGCCCATTTTTAACGCGCCATATGCACGGATGGATTCGAACATCGCTAATGCTGTGTCATCGTTGTTGATATCGTCTTGCAGCTCGGTGCCCTGATATCCTATCGATTCAGCATCAATAAAAATGGTTGGTATGCCCGCGTTAATAAAGGTCGCGTTAAACGTACCTACGTCCGGAACCACTAAATCATCGACTAAGTTGCCTGTTGGGAACATGCTGCCTTCGCCATCGGAAGGATCAACAAAATCCACTTGAATCTCTGCCGCTGGAAACGTGACACCATCGAGTTCAAACTCTCCGGTTTCTTGGACGAAACCATTGACGATTGGCACGTGAATCAAAATCGTTTTGCTTATGTTCACTTGCCAAACACGCACCGTCACAATGCCATTTTCTGGAATACGGTCTTGTGGGATCAGACCAGCATGAATGGCGAAAGGACCGACAGCGGCAGACAAGTTGCCGCAGTTACCACTCCAATCGACGAATGGTTTGTCGATCGACACTTGGCCAAATAAGTAGTCAACATCGTGATCGGCTCTGCTGCTGCGCGAAACAATCACTGTTTTACTGGTGCTTGACGTCGCGCCCCCCATACCATCAATTTGCTTCGAGTAAGGATCCGGGCTGCCGATAACTCGCAACAACAGTTTGTCACGCGCTGCACCTGCGACTTGTGCCTCTGGTGGCAAATCTTCAAGGCTGAAAAAAACACCTTTACTTGTGCCGCCACGCATGTACGTCGCAGGCACTTTGATTTGGCTCATTTTGCTAGGAGTACTGTTTTCCATAATTACTCCCTATTGCGCCAGGAAATCTTGAGCAAAGCGTTGTAAAACACCACCTGCGTTATACACATGCACTTCGTCAGCGGTATCTAAGCGACAGGTGACCGGAACATCGACTTTCTCACCGTTGCTACGTGTAATAACCAAGGCTAAATCTGCACCCGGCTTGATTTCACCAACCACGTCATACAGTTCAGTACCATCCAGTTCTAATGTATTGCGATTAACACCCGGCTTAAATTGCAGTGGTAACACGCCCATGCCAACCAAGTTAGTTCGGTGAATACGCTCAAAGCCTTCTGCAACGATTGCTTCTACACCAGCCAATCGAACGCCTTTTGCTGCCCAGTCACGAGATGAACCCTGACCATAGTCAGCACCTGCAACAACAATCAGTGGTTGCTTTCGGTTCATGTAGGTCTCAATCGCTTCCCACATGCGAACCACCTGCCCTTCTGGCTCTACACGCGCCAGAGAACCCTGAACCACTTCACCGTTCTCTTTCACCATTTCGTTAAATAGTTTCGGGTTAGCAAAGGTCGCTCGTTGCGCCGTTAAGTGATCGCCACGGTGAGTCGCGTAAGAGTTGAAATCTTCTTCTGGCACACCCATTTTCGCTAAGTATTCACCTGCTGCGCTGCTTGCGAGAATCGCGTTGGATGGTGATAAGTGATCAGTGGTGATGTTGTCGCCCAGAATCGTCAATGGACGCATACCAGACAATGTTCTTTCTCCCGCTAGCGCACCTTCCCAGTACGGTGGTCGGCGGATGTAGGTACTCATCGGACGCCAGTCGTACAGCGGGTTGGGATTTTGCTCTTGATCATTCAGCTTAAACATCTGAATGTAAACTTGCTTAAACTGCTCAGGTTTAACATGAGTACCGACAACTGCATCGATCTCTTCATCGCTTGGCCACAAATCATTGAGATAAATTGGTTTGCCGTTTTGGTCCGTGCCAAGCGCATCGCGCTCGATATCAAAACGAATCGTACCCGCTAGCGCATAAGCGACAACCAATGGTGGTGAAGCCAAGAAAGCTTGTTTGGCGTACGGATGGATTCGACCATCAAAGTTACGGTTACCAGAAAGCACCGCTGTCGCATATAAATCACGGTCGATGATCTCTTGTTGGATTTTTGGATCCAGCGCACCACTCATACCGTTACAAGTTGTACATGCGTAACCAACAATGCCAAAGCCAAGCTTCTCTAGCTCTGGTAATAAGCCCGCTTCTTCCAGATACAAGCGTGCAACTTTAGAACCCGGAGCAAAAGACGATTTCACCCAAGGCTTACGTACAAGACCAAGTTCGTTGGCTTTCTTCGCGACAAGGCCAGCAGCAACCACGTTTCTTGGGTTACTAGTATTCGTACATGAGGTAATAGCAGCGATGATCACTGCACCATCTGGCAACTCGCCTTCTTTCTCTTCCCACGCTCCAGAAATGCCGCGCTGTGCCAACTCAGAAGTTGGTAAACGACGATGAGGGTTTGACGGACCAGCCAAGTTACGGCTAACTGATGATAAATCGAACTCAAGTACGCGCTCGTAAACTGCGCTATCAAGATCGTCTGCCCAAAGACCGGTTTGTTTTGCGTAATTTTCTACTAAAGCAACTTGTTCTTCATCTCGACCAGTTAGTTTCAAGTAATTGATGGTCTGCTCATCAATATAAAACATGCCAGCTGTTGCGCCGTATTCTGGTGTCATGTTTGAAATCGTTGCGCGGTCTCCGATCGTTAGATCACGTGCGCCTTCTCCAAAGAATTCAAGATACGAAGATACCACACGCTCATTACGCAGAAACTCAGTAATCGCGAGGACAATATCCGTTGCGGTAATGCCCGGTTGACGTTTACCCGTCAGTTTGACACCGACAATATCTGGTAGACGCATCATTGATGGTCGGCCAAGCATGACGGTTTCTGCTTCCAGACCACCGACACCTATCGCAATAACACCAAGAGCGTCTACGTGAGGCGTGTGACTGTCCGTACCCACACAGGTGTCAGGGTAGGCAATGCCCTGCTTTGCTTGTACCACAGGAGACATTTTTTCTAAGTTGATTTGGTGCATGATGCCATTCCCAGCTGGAATCACGCTGACGTTTTCAAACGCTGTTTTACACCACTCAATAAAGTGGAATCGGTCTTCATTACGGCGCTCTTCAATCGCGCGGTTTTTGTCGAAGGCATCAGGGTCAAAGCCCGCATGTTCAACCGCTAAAGAGTGGTCAACGATCAATTGTGTCTCAACCACTGGGTTCACTTTTGCAGGATCACCGCCCTGATCTGAAATGGCATCGCGCAGACCCGCTAAATCGACTAGAGCGGTCTGACCAAGAATGTCATGACAAACAACGCGTGCTGGATACCAAGGAAAATCAAGATCGCGTTTGCGTTCTATTAACTGTTTCAGGCTATCTGTCAATGTGTTCGGGTCACAGCGACGGACCAGTTGCTCAGCTAGCACGCGAGAGGTATAAGGGAGTGTTTCATAGGCTCCAGGAGAAATGGCATTGACGGCTTCGCGTGCATCAAAATAATCCAGTTGAGTTCCCGGAAGCGGCTTACGATATTGGGTATTAATATTTGTGTTCATGGTTTGCTTCCATTCAGTCTTTACATCTTGCCTTCATCAAGGTTTTCCATTGCTCCAGAAACACAGTGATGAGAGGATCTCCTTCCTCTGTTAGAGAGAATGACAAAGGAAGGAGGTGGTCAACCAAAGCATATAATGCCCTCGTTGACCTTCGCGCTAGCGATTCTCGATAGGCACCCATTCTTGATGATCTGGGCCCGTATAATCGGCACTTGGGCGAATAATACGGTTATTGGCACGCTGTTCATAAACGTGTGCAGCCCAGCCCGTTAAACGACTCATCACAAAGATTGGGGTGAATAGTTTGGTTGGAATGTCCATAAAGTGGTAAGCCGATGCATGGAAGAAGTCCGCATTACAGAACAGACCTTTCTCTCGCTTCATCACTGATTCAACACGCTCAGAAACCGCATATAGATGAGTATCACCAACTTGTTTCGATAGCTCTTTGGACCATCGTTTTATTAAGGCGTTGCGAGGGTCACTTTCGCGATAAATCGCATGACCAAATCCCATGATCTTGTCTTTATTGGCTAGCATTTTCATGATGTTCGCTTCCGCCTCGTCGGGCGTTTGCCAATCTTCAATCATTTCCATCGCCGCTTCGTTCGCACCGCCGTGAAGTGGTCCACGAAGCGTACCGATTGCTGCCGTGATACAAGAATGGATGTCTGACAACGTTGATGCACAAACGCGTGCTGCGAATGTAGAAGCATTAAACTCATGTTCAGCATAAAGAATGAGCGAGCAATGCATCACTTGTTTGTGCAGCGCAGATGGCGCTTTGTCTGTAAGTAATCGTAAGAAGTAACCACCGATGCAATCTTCAGTCTGATCCTCGGTGTTGATACGCACGCCATCATGACTAAAGCGGTACCAGTAACAGATGATGGCAGGGAACAAGGCAAGCATACGTTCGGTTGCTTTCAGTTGCTCCTCGAAGCTCATTTCCTGCTCTAGGTTACCCAATACAGAACAACCCGTGCGCATTACGTCCATTGGGTGTGCGCTTGCAGGAATCAACTCTAAAGCTTGTTTTAGCTCGGCTGGCAAACCTCTAAGGCTGAGTAGATGTGTCTTGTACGCATCAAGTTCTTGTTGATTCGGCAAGTGACCGCGTAACAGAAGGTGAGCCACTTCTTCAAACTGTGCGTTGTTCGCAAGATCAGTAATATCGTATCCACGATAAGTTAGACCAGTTCCCGTTTTTCCGACAGTACATAAAGCTGTGCTTCCTGCGCTTTGACCACGAAGGCCTGCGCCACCTAATTCTGCTTTCTTTTCTGCAGTTTGAGACATTGTTTGAACTCCTTTTCTGTCTGACTTTTCCCTCTCTGGGGTGTTTTTAGCCAAACGAATTTCACGTTATTAGATGAGATAAATTCCGATTATCTTTTTCTTGGGCTTCCGTTTATTTTTGCTTTTCCCCCGCTATTTCCCTTCAGAGAATAACTGGTCAAGTTTGTCTTCATAGTCGTGGTAATTCAGGTGCTGATACAACTCTTTACGTGTTTGCATCGAATCAACCAGTGCTTCCTGATTACCCACTTCTAGCAAATGTTTGTAGACCGTTTCAGCAGCTTTGTTCATGGCACGGAACGCACTTAACGGATAAAGCACCATGTCCACTTTTGCTTTCGCTAGCTCATCGCAGCCATACAGCGGTGTCGCGCCAAACTCTGTAATATTCGCCAGAATAGGAACGTGCTTTCCGGTCGCTTGCTCAAGCGCATTTGAAAACTGAAGGTACTGGTCCAGCTTGTTCATCGCTTCGGGGAAGATCATGTCTGCGCCAGCTTCCACACACGCAATCGCACGCTCGATTGCGCTGTCCATGCCTTCAACAGCTAGCGCATCAGTACGAGCCATAATCACGAAACTTTCATCATTGCGTGCATCAACCGCGGCTTTTACACGATCAACCATCTCTTGCTGGCTGACTATTGCTTTGTTCGGACGATGACCACAACGTTTCTGTGCGACTTGGTCTTCCATGTGCACCGCTGCCGCGCCCGCTTTTTCCATCGCTTTGATCGTGCGAGCAATGTTAAATGCACCGCCAAAGCCCGTGTCGATATCAACCAAAAGAGGCAAATCACATGCGTTAGTAATACGGTCAACATCAACCAAAACGTCGTTTAATGTTGTGATACCGAGATCCGGCAATCCGTATGACGCATTTGCGATACCGCCACCAGACAAGTAGATCGCTTGGTGACCCAAGTTTTTTGCCATCATGGCGCAATACGGGTTTATAGTGCCGACAATTTGTAGTGGATTATTTTGTTCAATGGCGAGTCTGAATTTCGCTCCCGGTGTTAAGCTCATGACGAATTCCTTCTAGTCTTTGTCTAAACTTTCTGTATGTATAATTTGAGATTGGATGAGCTTTCGACTTCCTGATATGTGTCTTCTCATCAACATTTCTGCAAGCTCTTCATCGCGATTGCGAATGGCTTCCAAAATGAATTTGTGTTCGGTGAGCGCCTCATTCGGGCGAGATTGTGCACGTGGCGACTGGTAACGATACATCCGTAATAAGTGATAGAGTTCATCACACAGCAGAGATATTAACTTACTGTTTCTGCTCGCTTGGATGATGCGATAGTGAAAATCAAAGTCACCATGTTGATGGAAGTAAGACGCGCCTTCCATTTGGTCTATATGCTTGGAATGTGTCGACAATAGCATTTCCAAGCTTAAGAGCTCTTCTTGCGTAATGTGTCGCGCAGCTAACCTTGCCGCCATGCCTTCCAATGCTTCTCGAACGGCATAAAGTTCTATCAGCTTTTCCGGAGAAAAAGTGGTCACTCTAGCCCCAACATGAGGAATTCGCTCGATGAGCCCTAGCCCCTCTAAGCGCATCAATGCTTCACGCAAAGGCCCACGACTGACTTGATATTTCTTTGCTAGCTCAGGCTCTGATATCTTATGGCCAGGCTTCACGTCGCCATTAACAATGACTTCAATCAGTGTTTCGGTCAGCGTTTCGGATTTGGTGTGTTCTTTCTCAGAACCCAGCACTTTATAACGAGCTTTCAACTCAGAGTTCATATTCAGATACTCTTGTTACCGACATCGAAATGTCTACAATTTCTTAACCTGAATATAAAGTAGTCGATCAAAGTGTCGACAATCAAGTAAATTGTCGACAATTTAGACTAAGGTCGTAATTTAAATGGGCCAAAAATGCCTATTAAGTGCCGTTTTTAGCAGAAATCAAGAATGGGGAATTCATATTGTCGACAACTTATAAACCTTTAAGCTTATGATCTAAAAACTAAAAGCTCAGCTGTCGAACAATAATCGGATAAAAAACTATTCTTTAGGTACAAATTGATCAAAGACTTGTTGCGAAGTCATCTTTTGTGAAGCGGAATTGAGGTCATAATAAGCTGGCTTTTCATCGGTAAAAATCTCTAAAGTGAGTTTGAAATCTGGGTTATCGAACAAACCAGCGGAAAGAATGTACTCACCTGTCGGCAACAAATGATAGAAAAGGTTTGTGCCGCATTCGCCACAAAAACCTCTCACCGCCCAGTCAGACGATTGATAACGCTTTGGCTCGGCCCCCTTAAACGTTACGTTAGGACCACAATGCACCGCATGGAGTGCGCCACTCGACCATTTTCGACACATAGAGCAATGGCACAGGCTAACCTCATTTTTAACCTCAGCGATGACTTCAATTGCGCCGCACAAACACGTCCCTTTCATTCTCTTTTCCTCGTTCATTTTCCGTCATTTTATTATGGCCTACCAAAGCGTAAAGCCGCGTGACCTAACACCAACTTCTCGCCGTGAACTTTATGAACAAAATAACCGAAATGCTCAATATTCTCTTTATATCTCTTTTACAGACAGATATTTAACACTTAATTAACCTTTACACCAAGTTCAGCTTTAACGCTTACAAGGCATGACAACTGAGCAAAAACAATAAGGCTCAACTAAATAGAGTCGCTAACATAAGGAACGTGAACATGTTAAAGGTACTCAAACCAACGCTCGCCGCTTCAATCATCGCAGCTTCATTTTCATTCAACGCTCTTGCTGCAGATATTGAAAAAATGCACTTTCTTATCCCTGGAGGTGCCGGTGGCGGTTGGGACATGACCGCCCGAGGTACTGGTGATGTATTAATAAAATCAGACATCGTCGAAACCGTATCATTTCAAAACCTATCTGGTGGTGGCGGTGGCAAAGCAATCGCACATTTGATTGAAACGGCTGATCGTCAAGAAGATACACTCATGGTGAACTCAACACCGATCGTCGTTCGCTCGCTCAGTGGGATCTTCCCACAATCTTTCCGCGACTTGACTCCTGTTGCCGCAACGGTTGCCGATTATGGCGCCATTGTTACATCAGCCGATTCTCCTTACAGATCTTGGGAAGATGTCGTTAAAGCTTTTAAAGAAAACCCTCGAAAAGTGAAGGTTGCTGGTGGCTCTGCTCGTGGTTCTATGGATCATTTGGTTATAGCAGCGGCTTTCAAAGGTGAAGGTTTTGATGCGCGCAAAGTTCGTTACATTGCCTATGATGCAGGTGGAAAAGCCATGGCTGCCCTACTTTCAGGCGAAACACAACTGCTCTCTACAGGGTTAGGTGAAGTACTCGAAATGTCTAAGTCTGGGCAAGTGAAAGTGTTAGCGATTACAGCACCAAAACGTTTAGAAGCTGCGCCTAACATTCCAACTCTCACCGAATATGGTAATGAAACTGTCTTTGCTAACTGGCGTGGATTCTTTGCAGCACCAGGCACAAGCCAAGAAAAGCTAGATGAATGGAATGCCGCATTTACTAAAATGTATAACACCGACGAATGGCAAGTCGTTCGAGACCGCAATGGTTGGATCGACAACTATAAAGCGGATAAAGCATTCTTCGCGTTTCTTGAAGATCAAGAGCAACAGATGGGTGACTTAATGCGCGAGTTAGGCTTCCTGAAGTAACAATCGAATTGGGGTCCCTCAGATACCAACCTCAATGAATAACGTAGGTTGGTATTTCCCCATTGTATTTGCACTCTAAGTTTCACCGCATATGGACATTGTCGACAATCGGCATGCACACTCCTTTGTTTATATACCCAAAGCGGCTCGACTAGCAGCGAAATGCTTAATTGTTAATGGTTTAGTTTATTCATTGACGTCCATATGCGGTCTTTTTTACTTTTGTTAGGAGTTGAATATGTCTCGTTCAACCAACTTTTTCACCAAAGAATATTTGCTCTGTCGTGACCGTGTCGGCGCAATGATCTTTCTACTCTTCTGTCTTTGCTACGGTTATCAAACCTCGCAGATTCCATTGTTTCCAGGTGATGAGTATGAACCATTCACCGCACGTACTCTGCCAACCATCTTGACTTACGTTGGTGTCGGCCTTTCTTTGCTATTGCTGGTGACAGGACAACCAGATAAACAAAGTGGCGCAGTGCTGACCTTCAATTGGAAGTTACTGATTGCATTTTTAATTTTAATGGCGCTCTACGGCGTGGGCCTGACTTACTTAGGTTTTGTGATAGCTACTGCCTTCTTTTTATTGGCTGGCTTTTATCTGCTCGGGGAAAGACGTAAACCCGTTCTGTTTGGCGCGTCGTTTCCATTCGTGATCGCGTTCTACTTATTACTCACTCAAGGTTTGGACATCTATCTCGAACCGGGTTTGATTTTCACCATCTGGTAGTCAAAGAAAGGACTGAATTATGTTAGATGGAATTCTACAAGGTTTATCCACCGCAGTAATGCCAATGAACATTATGATGGTGATCGTGGGCTGCTTCGTCGGTACATTTATCGGCATGTTACCTGGACTTGGGCCGATCTCAGCCATTGCTTTGATGATCCCAATTACTTATGGCCTAGAGCCCTCCTCTGGCCTTATTTTAATGGCGGGTGTTTATTACGGTGCGGTATTTGGTGGCTCTACATCGTCGATTTTAATTAACGCGCCGGGTTGTTCTTCAACCGTGGTCACAGCATTCGACGGCTACCCAATGGCTCAAAAAGGCCAGGCAGGTAAAGCATTAGCTTTGGCAGCTTATTCGTCTTTCACTGGCGGTACGCTATCTGCCATTATGTTGCTTGTTGCCGCACCAGCATTGGCTAGCGTCTCCCTTAGCTTCCAATCGTCGGACTATTTTGCGTTGATGCTACTTGGGTTATCAGCAGTCGCGGCTTTTGCGGGGAAAGGTCAGGTAATCAAAGCGTGGATGATGACCATTCTTGGTTTGATGCTATCTACAGTTGGAATCGATAAAGGCGTAGGCGTTGAACGCTTTACCTTCGGTTTAACGGATTTAATGGATGGCTTTAGCTTCTTGTTGCTTGCAATGGCGACATTCGCACTGGGTGAGACACTGATGGGCATCCTTAAACCATCAAAAGACACCAGCAATGAAGAACAAGAAAAGCTGAGCAACATTGGCTCAATGAAAGTGACCAAGGAAGAAATCAAAGATGTTGCGCCTGTTTCAATTCGCTCTTCAATATTAGGTTTCTTCACTGGCGTTCTTCCTGGCGCAGGGGCAACCATTGCTGCTTTTTTAAGCTATGGTATGGAGCGCAACCTCGCACCTAAAGAGAAAAAGGATGAGTTCGGTAAAGGCAGTATCCGTGGTTTGGTTGCGCCAGAGTCTGCGAACAATGCAGCATCTAGTGGTTCATTTGTACCGCTATTAACGCTTGGTATTCCGGGCTCTGGTACAACAGCAATAATGCTCGGTGCGCTGATCGCTTATGGTATTCAACCTGGCCCTCGCCTATTTGTTGAACACCCAGATGTGTTCTGGTCAGTGATCATTTCCATGTACTTCGGCAACATCGTACTTGTGATCCTGAACTTACCATTGATTCCGTACATTTCAAAGCTTTTGGCGGTTCCAAGAACGGTGCTTCTACCGATGATTTTATTCTTCTCAATCACCGGGGTTTATTTGGTCTCTTTTAACACTATGGATGTGTTCGTGATGCTGATTGTGGCTATGGCTGCCATTGCACTTCGGCTCGCTAACTTCCCGCTCGCACCTTTATTGCTGGGCTTCATCCTTGGAGGATTAATGGAAGAGAACTTACGCCGCGCATTAATGATTTCAGATGGAGAACTGAGTTTCCTATGGGAGCGTCCTATTACCCTTACCTTTACTGTTTTAGCTGTATTGGTATTGGCAAGTCCACTAATCGTAAAGCTGATTCAAAAGTTTAAAGCACAGCCAGTCAGCGTTGAGCAGTAATCGCTGTCTCTTTCAACCTAGATAAAGCCATCCATCGTGATGGCTTTATCTTCCGCCCTCCAAATCGTTCGCTTATTGTGCAGATGGTATTGACAAATCACTGTCGTTATATGAAGGTGATTGTATGAACACACACTTAGCGCAACTTAACCAACGAATTATCATCATTCCATAGGAATGGTGGGATTTTTTGATGCGCTCAGTATTTATCGAACCCACCCATAGCGGTGGGTTTTCTGTCTCTACCGTATGGGAAAAGCTCTCTTGGAGGCGGTCACAATGCAAAAAATAGCAGTTTTTGGTAAACCCGGCAGTGGAAAATCGACGGTAAGTAAAGCAATCGCGTCTGCTACCGGTCTTCCTCTTCATCAATTAGATTCAATAGTCTATAAACCAAACGGTGCTCCCGTTGAGCGTAACGTTTTTGATGAAGCCCATAGCAATATACTAAGCTCAGATCGTTGGATTATAGATGGCCTTGGACCGATCAGCTCTTTCAACGCTCGTTTAGATGCAGCCGATACTCTCATTTATATTGATCTACCATACTCCGTAAGCTATTGGTTTGTGACGAAACGTCTCCTTAAAGGACTATTCATAAAACCTGAAGGTTGGCCTGATGGTAGTTCGGTACTGAAAGGAACGTTACAAAGCTACAAAGTTCTTCAGCAATGCCCCGCATTCTGGAATGATGACTTTATGTATCGCCTCGAAGGGTACTCTCAAAGTAAAGCCGTTCATGTCATCAAAAACGTTACAGAACTGAACAATTTTGTTTTAGAGCGGGTAAAGTAAACCTCATATCAGAACATTAGAGCATGTAGGTTAGATCATCTGAAGCTCTAACAATAAAAAAGAACATAACAAGGATTGTTTATGCTTTTAGAACTCTCACTTTTATTCATTGCTGGCGTAATTGGTGGGATCATTAACTCCATAGCGGGAGGCGGAAGCTTTATTACTTTTCCGGCTCTATTGGCAGTTGGTGTTCCTCCTATTATGGCTAACGCAACAAACACATATGCTTCATGTGCGGGTTACATTAGTGGAGCCGTCGGGTTCAGAGAAGAGATCATGAAGAACAAGCATGAACTGCTGTTCACAGTCTCATTCAGTTTAGTCGGCGGCGCTGTCGGAGCATATCTGTTGCTCAACACGCCAGAATCGCTATTTATGGAAGCTATCCCTTGGTTACTCTTATTTGCCACCGTGCTTTTTCTCACCGGTTCTCGTTTAACAATGCTAATCAAAACTGTCGCGAAAGAGCACAAACATGCTGGCATACTCGGAGCAATCGCGTTGGGTTCACTACTTGTTGGTGTCTCTGCTTACGGTGGTTTTTTCAACGCAGGTTTAGGGGTTATTGTTCTGAGCTATCTGGTAGTAGCTGGCCACCAAGACATTAATTTAATGAACGGTTTGAAATTGCTCGTATCTACGTGTGTTTCACTCATTGCTATCGTGATTTTTGTTGCCAATGGCTCCATTGACTGGCACACAGGTAGTGTTGTTTTGGTCGGTACGTTGGTAGGTGGGTATCTTGCAGCTCGTGTCTCTCGTCAACTGAATCCTAATCATGTTAAAGGGTTTGTTGCTCTTTCTTCTATTCTCATCACTATCTACTTTTTCATTGATGTTTATGTTTAAGCAAAACTTGTACAAGTGGATAACACTCCTACAAAAACGCCAGCGCGAAAGATTAATGCAGATGGCTTAACGATTTTTTGTGTCACTCCAGCGAGGTTAGGAATCTAATAGCACTACACTGAGCGGCTAATGAAACCATTTTGATCACAAAGTGCTCGGATGGAAGAGCCTGTATCACGCTCCTTCGTCGCTGTACAGGGTGACGAGAAATAGAAATATGCCACTCGCGGTTAAACGAGTGGCATTGATCGAGAAAGATGGCGTTTTACATCAATAATAAGAGAAAGTAACGCTTACTTAATCAGCCCTACTTCTTTGTAGTATTTGAGCGCACCTGGGTGAAGAGGCGCAGATAAACCGTCTTTTACCATTTCCTCTTTCTTCAAGTTTGCAAACGCTGGGTGGAGACGGCGGAAATCATCGAAGTTTTCAAATACCGCTTTAACCACGTTATAAACCACATCTTCTGGTACCGCAGTAGAAGAAACAAACGTCGCGCCCACACCAAAGGTTTGAACATCACTATCTGTGCCACGATACATACCACCTGGGACATTTGCGACACGATAGAAGCTGTTGTCTGCAACCAGTTTTTCTACATTAGGTCCAGCTACCGTTACGATATTACTATCACACGACGTAGTGGCTTCTTTAATCGCTCCACTTGGGTGACCAACGGTATAAATCATCGCATCAATTTTGTTATCACAAAGTGCTTTTGATTGCTCTGCTGCTTTTAACTCAGAGACAAGCTTAAAGTCGTCGTTACTCCAACCATACTGGTTCATTAGCACTTCCATAGTACCTCGCTGACCAGAACCAGGATTACCAATGTTGACGCGCTTACCTTTCAAGTCATCAAAAGTTTTGATGTTCGCGTCTTTACGTGCAACGACAGTAAACGGTTCTGGATGAACGGAGAATACGGCGCGCAGCTCTTTAAAAGGCCCGCTTTCTTCAAACTTACTGGTTCCTTTGTAAGCATGATACTGCCAGTCTGATTGCGCGATACCGAGGTCCAATTCACCAGCACGAATAGTGTTGATGTTATAAATCGATCCCCCAGTACTTTCTACCGAACAACGGATACCGTGCTCTTCTCGCGATTTGTTAACCAAGCGACAAATAGCGCCACCAGTCGGATAATAAACCCCTGTTACGCCACCGGTACCAATCGTGACAAACGTTTCCTCCGCAGACGCAGAAAAGCCTGTTGTGAGTGCAGCCAAAGAAGCCGCAAGTGCGATTTGCTTAAACTTAAACATTGAACATCCCTTTTACCTGTGTTGATGACCGTTTAAGTATAGCAACCGTTAACAATTTGATAACGTTTGAGTTCTCATCCTTGGAGGTTGATTTATAGATATATATTTTTTTATCAACTTAACCTGCTGATAAATAGCGTTTATACTTTTATCCCATAAAAAAAGCGTTGTATAAACAACGCTTTGTAGTTAGTGAAACGGATGGTTACACCGTTGGGACTGACGCTCGCCACGCTTGGTTCTGGCTATCTGAGATAGATCGGAACAAGTCACGTAGCTCTTTCAATAAACCTTCTTGGAAACCAATGTTTTCATCGGCTTTCTGTTTGGCTGCTTGTGCGCGAGTCGCTTGTACTTCATCATCTTTGCTGCGCGCTTGCGCTTTGGTTTGCTCTACACTCGATGCTGAGTTTGCCATCTGGCCCAAAGCTTGAAGAATCGCGTTCTTCGCTTGGTTTGAGCTCATCAACTTATCGAACTTACGGCCACCACTTGTCAGCTGCGCTGTCGTGTCTGCGATATTGTCTTTCGCTAGTGAGTGCGCACGCTTAACCTGATCTTGCTGCGTTTTAGACAAGCTATTGTTATTTAATAACTCTTCTGCTTGATCGAAGCCAGCTTTTTGCGTTTTCAGTACATTATTGCTCGCCATTTCATTCTTGATTTCTTTCCCTGCTTTGAAAGAACCAAGGGCACCAATAATTGCGGTAGCACCCGCTAATACACCCGAAACGACTGCCATCGCGATCATTGCGCTTGCCGAGTTGTTTAGTTCTGCCGCTTGGCTTTCTAAACTCGCGACGTTTGCTTCAACAGCAATTTCACGTTGTAGCACTTGCTGCTCACGGCTCAGCTTTGATACTTGATACAACAATGTTAATAGCGTCAACGATTGTGATACCGCATCTGATGGTGACTTGATCACCTCCTCACCGTTAAGCGCTTTCATCGTTGTGCTCATTAATGAGCTCACCGTCGGCGCAAGAGCGCTCATTAGGTTTGCAACAACTTGAGCTTGGTTACTCACTGTGGGAGCTTTAGGTGTCTCTAACTGGTAGCGTGCTGCACCAGAAACACCTGACTCACTTTGGCTTTTAACGGCACCCGCTTCAAGCTTTGTTTCCGGCGCTTTTTCTGCTTTGTTGGTTTTAATGGTATCGCCTAAACCGTATAGTTCACCACGACCCGTTCCGCCTACTTTATCTAGCATAATAAACTCCTTATACCGTTGCAGGACGGCTTAACACCGTTTGCATAGTTTCACTTTTCGCTTGAATCATTTGCATGATGAGGCTCATCAGCTCTTGGAAGTCTTCCATCAACTTACCAATCTCTTCTTTGAGCTTATCAATGACAGCCTGGCTTAACGTCATTTTGGCTCGAAGGTCTGTGATATCAGCCTGAATCTCTGTTACGTGAGCATTGTTAGCAGCATGGACACTGTCCGTTGCGCCTTTACCCACGTTGACGGCAAGATCGACGGTTTCTGCGCCATAACGAATCGCTTTCGCTGTTGTTGTCGCAGCTTTTGTGCCCATATCCGCCACTTTCGCCATGTTTGCAGCGGCTTTCGTAGCGATTTCCGTGACCTTTTGAGCTACCTTACCAGCACCTTTTGCTGCAAGTTTCGCGATACCGCCAGCAGCTGCACTACCAAACGTCACAACAGCTCCGATAACCGCGACGGCGATTTCTAATGCCATTACGACTTTGTTTAGCACATCGACATTTACGCCCGCTTCTTTTAGCGCATCTTGAACGGCTGGCTCTTGCAACGCCATGCTCACTGCTCCCATGACGCCACCAGCGATCATAAGTGCACCGGCTGCTGCACCAACACCCGTTGCCACCATTACGGCACCAACAACAATAGAAACCACCGCACTGATCCAACCAAAGATCTTCGCTGCTAAGCCTGATTTTTGGGCTTCTTTTGCAGCGGCTTCCGATTCTTTGATTTTGTCTTGGTTTTCCACCATCTCTTTTTCGTGCTTAGCTTTTGCGACCTTCACTTCCTGAATTTTCAGCTCGTTTTGAGCACTTTTCAGTTTATCCGTGATAGCAGCAAGCTCTACTTCAAAATCATCAGCAGATCCTGCGATGATTTTGACGGCAATCGAACCTGTTTGGTCTGCAACTGCATGGAGAGATTTTGCAATGGTATCGACGATCTTTTGCAGCTGTGCCATGGCTTTTAGCGTCAAATCATTCACTTTGTCACTAACAGCTGCGTTAGGTGCATCTAACTGAACTTTTACTTTTCCGGTGTTCAGTACATCTGCATCTTTACTCTTCACGTTTTCTACCGTCACAGAAGGCGTCGCTGTAGACGCCGTTTTCTGCACGTTATCTAACGTGGCTTGGCCAGATTCAGGGCTATAAACCTGTGTCTGGATGCGGTCAAGTGCAATAGAACTCATAGTCTAATTACTCCTTTTTATTTCTCACCGCTTCTAACATGATGCCTGCACGCTCATGCAAATCTGCATATTGTGATTTTCCGGCAGACATCTCCTTCGCGCTGTAAAACCCACTCTCTGCTTCTGTCAGTTGTTCCAGTTTAAGGTGACATTCAGCAGAGTGAAAAGGTGGGCGTGGATCATTTACGTCCACTAGCGCTGCGTAGCTGTAGGCGTCTATTGCCTGCAGATACTCACCCAACTCCTGACGAGCCGCGCCAAGGCCAATGAAAAATCGCGCCTGATAATGATCAAGCATGCTGAGTAATTGAAATACTTTCGCTGCTTGCTCAATCTTTCCCGATTGGAAAAAGTTGTAACCTACGGCATAAATGTGTTCGATGGTGTCCTGAGACACATCGTGCAACATTTTTAGCGTGCCTCCCTCTTCCAAAAAAGACAGCAGTTCTTCTGCTTGCATTTGAGATGGATCGGTCGCGTTTGTTTTAGTCATGGTTGGTTATCCTTAAATGGCTCGTAGGATTTCTTGTAAAATACTGTGGTACTTCTGAACAAACTTGTTCATCGCTTCAACGGTCGAGTTGTATTGAGAACTGGTGTCGTTCAGCTCAGTGGTTTTGATTTGCACTTCATCGTTAAGCAACTTGGATTTAGCACTGACAGAACTAGAAAAATTAGACAGCTTTTTCGACTTCTCTTCGTCTTGGTACGAAGCACCATCACCGATAGTAATACCTTGTGTTTGAAGGAAGTCTCGATGGTTTGTTATCTTATTATCCGTCAAATACTTGTACTCAGGTGAAGCTTCAAAATCCGTTTGATTGCTGTAGTTAAAGTCACTCGCTTTGAAGTTACTTTCTGGATATCCCGGTTTATAAACCCCATCAACACTTTGCGTAGAGTGAATTTTTGATTGCACAACACCAAAAACTTTAAGCTGTATTGTGAGATCCTCTAATGCCTCTTTCTGGTCATTACGTTTCTCTAAACGGTTAACACGACGCTCATTTAGTGCAAGCAGCACTTGCTCATCAAAACGGTCTCCAATGCTGGACTCAACAACGGCCAACAAATCACGAGCCGTTAGAGAGTGCTCTGCTCTCACCTCGCGATCCGCTTTCTCTTTATCGGTGATATTGAGTAGACGCTCTTTCAATGCCCCTAAGTTTTTGCGCAATGCCTCGTATCGCTCAGTAAATGAAGCCCCGGTAGATTCACCTTTTACTATTTTTTCAAACTGTAATCGGATATCTCGTTCGGTGTTTTCTTTGATCAAATTAACTTGAGCTGCCGTTATTTGTGTCTTTTGGACATCGGCTATCGCGCTGTCCTGGTAAAAGTCATCGATTTCTATATTTGTTAAACTCACCGCGAAGTTGGCGAACAGACTAGAAAGGGTCAAAGGCTCAGTTCCACCAATGACAGTATTAAGTGTTGCTTTTAGATTGTTCGTTCCACTCGCCTCACCATAAGCTGCGCTATATTGGCCTTTCACTTGAGCGGCCATTTCATCTAACGCTTCTTTAAGCTGCTGTTTAGAAATACCAGGAGTCCAGGTAATTCTGCTAGCTAGCGCACTTGCGTCATCGGTGCTTAAAGTAATACCAATGCCTTGAAAACTACTTTTTAATTGAGCTGAGACTTGAAGGGCGAAACTCTCTTTAGTCAACAGAAAGTCCGAGCTCTTCAGTTGCGCGAGATTAACGGAACCTAAGCTACTAAAGGCATTGCGAAGAAAAGAAATAGAAGCATCTCTCACTTCACGGGAGCCCATTTGATTAGCAAGCTCTGCAACAAAAAGAGAAATTTCTTTGGTGGCATTAGCCAGTTCTGTCTCGGAGAGGTTGGCGATCTGCTCCGCTTGGTTACTCTGGGTGCCCAGATTAAATTGACTAACAAACTCAGTAGATAACGAGCTATCTACGTTTTCCGTCAGTAGCTTACTAAACCAAGCCTGAAACTGATTTGATAGCGTTTGGTTTGTTTGAGCATTAAACTCGGCTGCGGTTAATTCGCCATCTGAGTTAGCACTTTGTAGCGACTTTATCCAAACAGATGCGGTGTCGGTCAATGATATACCAGCAAACGCATTATTTTTCGCTTTTAGGTTTTCAAGCGTATCAACATAAAGCGCGATGCTTTGTGATTCCGTTTGTCCCGAGATAGTTGGCAATGAAGAGATTATCGAGGCAAGTTGCTGAGTCTCTGCTTCACCCAGTACAGGGGTAAATGCCTCTATCAAGTTTTGTTGGAAAGTGGGTAATGGTGCACTACTCGCAGCTGTGTCTGTTGCTCCTGTCGTAGAGCCAGTCGTTTTCATATTCGTCATTTCCAAACCTCTAAATCATCATGCCGCGCATCACTGTGGGACGCTTTCTGCGTTTACCTGACGTACCTTGTAGCTGAGTTTGTTGCTGCCGGCGGCGCTGGACTTCGTCTATTAGCTCTTGCTCTGCACGTTTCATGGTATCTACTGGCGCTTTTATGCCGCCAAGTAAAACATCCCCCGCAACAGGACCAACACCTAAGCCTTCCAATAGCTCGTTAAAAATATCGGTTCTGTCTTCAGCTTTTCTAATGGCAAGCTCAGCGTTCTCAATCGCATCGGTAAACGGTTGCTTCATCTTGATTCCTATCTTAAAGCGGGTCATCTCATCGGTGCTGTCAGTAACAGTCGTGAGTTTTTACTTTTTCAACTTTTTCAAAGGTCTATAATCTGCTAGGCGTAAACAGTACCAGTCTTCTAGCTCATCATGGCTTGCACCGCATGCTTTTAGATAGAACTGTGCCAATCGCTGGCTGCTCATGTTGCTACCACGTAACACATCGACGTTGCCGCGAATGACCCAATCGGAGGGATAAAGTTGAATGGCATGTTCAGCCAAGAGAAATAAGCCGGCAAAGGGGTTACTCAACCCCAATTTTGGACGAACGCGTTTCAGAAGAACGATGATGATTTCACCGTCCTCCACCCGAAAAACGAGCTCTAAGCCCTCAACTTCAATTCGATAACCAAGTTGAATTTCACTTTGTTGCCAAAAGTATGGCGTCACTTCGATCCCCGCTTGCGCCAGCGAGAGTATTAGTTTTGTTTTCATTACATCCCCACCCTTCCAAGTGGCTGAATATTGATTTGCTGGGTTAGTTCTTGAAATGACAAAACGGGCAGATCGTAGTATTCCGATTCAATAAGCTTTCGCACATATCGGCGTACATCCATAGACACAACTAGCACAGGTTTATTCGGCATGCGGCTTAAGTCACCAATGGTCTGTTTCACATCACTGACAAATTGTTGCGTTACTGACGGATCTAACGCCAAGTAACTCCCTGCTGAGGTTTGACGAATACCGCTGCGTATTGTGTCTTCGAGATTTTGATCCAATAAGTAAGCGGGCAACATGTTTTGTCCGCTCGCGTATTTGTAGCAAATGTAACGTTTTAAGCTGGAACGAATGTACTCCGTCAGCTGTACAACATCTTTCTCTTTTTGGCCCCACTCAACCATCGCTTCCAAGATCACGCGAAGGTTTCGGATAGAAATGTCTTCAGAAACCAAGCGTTGCAAGATTTCCGTCATTTTTTGCAACGGAACAATACGCTGGGCCTCTTTGACTAGCTCCGAATAACTGCCTTCCATCTGCTCCAACAGATAACGCGTCTCCTGAATACCAATAAAGTCTTGTGCGTACTCCTTAAGAACATGAGACAAGTGGTACGTTAAAATCCTGTCGGGTGTGAGAAAACCGACATGACTGGCTACGAGTTTTTGCTCATAACTCTGTGCCACCCAAATGCTAGAAATACCGGGTAGAAAATCTTCATCTTGCTCATAAGGCACGCCTAATAAATCGATCTGTTCATTCCCTTCTGTCACCAAGAGTTGATCTTTAACAATTCGTCCTCGTGCAACCGGGACTTCTTGTAACTGAATTAAGTACTCGCCATTTTGCATCCCCTCGTTAAAACGCAGGTGGATACCCGGGAAAGGCACGCCGAGGTCGAGATATAGTGCGCGCCTCACCCTTGCTAGCTCTTCATTTAATGCGACCGCTTCCAAGCTTTCCTGAAGGCTCGCGTCAAGATCAATCAACAGCGGGACTGTCATGGCGAACTCTTCTTGCTCACCTAACTTACCTTTACTGTTTCTAGAAGGCGTAGGTTTGCTTGGCTTCGCTGCTGGCGAACCGGCCCCTTGCGAAACAAAGCTTGATAAGTCGGTGCTATCTGATTCCGCTTGTTTTTTCTGTTGATAGAAAAGGAAGAAACCACCACCACCAACCACGGCGGCCAAGACCAGAAAAGTGATTTTTGGAAACCCAGGGATGAGTGCGAACAGCACCAAAAGCACACCACCAATAAGAAGCGCACGTGGCTGAGCAATGACCTGCCCACCAATGTCCGACCCAAGATCAGAAGAATCTTCATGAGAAACACGCGTCACGATAATACCGGCGGTAATCGCGATAAAGAGTGCCGGGATCTGCGATACCAAACCATCGCCAACGGTCAAAATCGCAAACAATTCAAGTGCTTCAGAAGCACTCATGCCTTTTTGCGTTACCCCGATCGTGACGCCACCTAAGATGTTGACCACAATGATGACCAGACCCGCAATGGAGTCGCCTTTAACGAACTTCATCGCGCCATCCATCGAGCCATACATTTGGCTTTCTTTTTCAATCAGTGATCGTCGGTGCCTAGCTTCGTGTACGTCAATTACTCCGGCACGCATGTCACCGTCAATACTCATCTGCTTACCAGGCATCGCATCGAGTGAGAAGCGCGCACTAACTTCTGCTACCCTCTCTGAGCCTTTGGTGATCACCATAAACTGAACAATGGTAATGATCAGGAACACAACGATACCGACCACTAAGTTACCGCCCACAACGAAGTTACCGAATGTATAAACGATTTGACCAGCATCGCCTTGTAGCAAGATCAAGCGGGTTGTCGTGATAGATAAAGACAGACGAAACAATGTCGTGATCAATAGCACCGCAGGAAATGCAGAGAACTCAAGTGGCGTGGTGATGTAAATCGCTAACATAAGCAGCACCACCGCAATGCTCATGTTGGTGCCAATCAGCACATCCACCAGTGCGGTAGGAAGTGGCAATATCATCATAAAGACGATCGCGAGTAACATCACCGCAAGCATGATGTCTTTGCGTTGCCCTACTTTGTTTAGAATATCGATCAACTTATTCATGTGATTCACTATTTAAAGATTGCAGATAGCGTCGGTGCGCTTGACGGGCGCCATCGACGTCATTTTGTTTCCAACGCGCTTGGCTTAAACAAAACCAGAGTCCTGCCGAGTCAGGATGAAGGTCAGATTTTAATAAGTGCTCACACACCTCAATCGCCCGGGTATATCGACCACTTTGTAAACACGCCACAGCAAGTGTTTGCATCGCCTCTTTGTGCTGCGGTTCTACTTCTAGAACCGCATCGAGAATAGAAATGGCATGCTCTGGCTTTTGGTATTGAACTTGTAGCGCAGCGTGAACAAGTAAGAGTTCAATGTCTTTGGATCTCAACATGTTGGTTAGACCTGAATAAGGAGATTGAGCGCCATAGTGAGGTAACGCTGATCAAGTTGTGTACTTTGTAGCGTTTCAGATGCTTTGATAAAAGAAGCGGAGCCTGAGTCCTGTGCAAGAACTTGCAGCTGAGCCAACGTTTCATCAAATTGTTGACGGTATTTTTCTGGACGCAACAACTCTGAATGCAGCAGCTTGGGCTTAGTTAACGCGATGAGATATTGGTCTGAAGGCCGGAGGTCATAGAGCTTCTCTAAATGTGTAGCGACCGCCTGCCCATCAGGAAGCAATTGAAATCGTTCTGGGAAATCGGCCTTAACTTCACTATGAGTAACATGCGTAAAGGCTTCGATGCCTACGTTTAAAGTGCTGACTCGAGTCATGAGCCTGCCACATCGTTATGCAGACGAGCCAAAAGCGTAAACGCTTGCTCTAAGGTCGGAAGTGTTACTTCTTCTCCTTTTAGCCTTGCTGAAAAAACCAGAGTTTGTTCATCTAACAAGCCGGTTTTAATTTCGAAAGGCCAGCCTTGATCGGCATGACACAAACACAGTGCACTTTGAATCATGTCACTGGTTTGATGCCAAGATAACGCTCGAGACAACATCAAGAATAACTGCTCACCCTGTCGCTCAATATGCAGCGTACCACTTTGCTCAAAATCCAGCTGCACCCGTCCAGCTGATGAGAAATCGACGGCATCGAGCCCCATTCCTCGGCAAAATTCATCGACGGATGCATCAATCCAACTCATCTTCCCACGCTTCCTCTTCTTCTATATCAATGGCTTCGTCTAGCGCCTTTTGTACCGCTTGGATTAAATTCTGTCGTTGTTCTTCATCGGCGAATACGTCAATTGGGATTGCGCGAACTAACTTATGGAACTCTCGAAAAAAATCGATTTTTTGTTCTACCGCCGTCAATTCCATAGCGTTGGCGACTTTCCATATCTCATCACTGCTTACCCATCGCTGCTCTACCAACGCAATCACATCAGCCATCAAATTAGAAACTTGATAAGCCATAATTCGTCCTTTCCGGTTTAAACATTTGGAACAGCTGACTCACACGATCTTGCAACGTATTTAGAGTTTTGAGTTTTTGCATATCGGACATCAACCACTTCAACTTAACCGAATCGATACTGCTACCTTGAACACTAAGATCTGCACTCATGCCTTGCAGCATAAAGTCAACAGCGGTCGATACCTCCTGCTCACCAAAGCGCGCCACAACATCTTGATAAGCCGCGCCGAGCCCTTGATAACTATGAACGGTATCGCGGTAGAAGCCGCGCAGCTGATGCAAAGAGCTAAACTCTTGCTCTTGGCTGTATTCATCAGCAAAATTTGAGACACGGATTTCCGTATCAATTTGAGACCATGTATCTGGGTTTTGCTCGATTCTTAGAAGTGCTTGGTCAATCAGCGCTAGTAGGTGTTTACTTTCTGGACTCGCACTCAAAAACTTTTTCACGGCTTTTAACGCAAGGTATTGATGGCTTTTCTCCTCTGAAAATCCATTCAAATAAGCTTGCAATTGAGCGATGGTCGAGATATTCCCTCCCGCCATTTTTGTAGCCAAATCTTTGATCTTTTGGTTCTTTTCAAGATCAGGGACTTTTCGCAGATAGTCCGAAACGAGTTCGTGCGCTTCATTAACTCGAACACCACTGTCTTTCACTTTGCGCTTGGTCAGATCTTTCTCTGCTTTTTCGGAACCGAGTGAAGTGAGTTCTTCCATCGCATCAAAAAGTGATTGTGTGGCATTGTGAACACGGACGGTTTCACCGCGATAATTGCCTTTTTGTGAAACGTCGGGACGAGACGATTCCAACCCGTTTTGGATAGACGCATCAAACTTTGGATTTGTTGCGATATGATTGTTGATAATACTCATTCACTTGCACTCCTTCCGCACAATACAGGCGAATTATAGGAAGTGCGCTTTGTTGAAGCTGTCAAAATCAGACGTGTTTTTTTAGTGCGCTTTCAGTTTTCTAAAAACTCCCGACTGATATTCACTATAAATTGATTCTTATACTTTCTATCCTCTCAGCATCAATCATTGCGCATATTTTTACCTTGAACGATTTCTCATACATCACTGATATCCAACAATCTGCGATTAAACACACGCGTTTGATCCAAATTCGCGGGCGCGTGACACAAGTCACCGGCACCATTATCAAAGCTGTCGTCCCTGGCGTTCGTGTAGGTGAACTGTGTGAGTTGCGTAATCCCGATCAAACTCTGTCTTTGTTAGCGGAAGTGGTTGGCTTCCAGCAGCATCACGCTCTGCTCACCCCGTTAGGAAATATGTTTGGGATTTCCTCAAATACAGAAGTAAGCCCAATGGGTAAAATGCACGAAGTGGGTGTTGGCGACCACCTGTTAGGTACAACGCTTGACGGGCTTGGACGTCCTTTCGATGGTACGCAAAGTCAGGAACCAAGCGCTTGGTATCCTGTTTATCGCGATGCGCCACCACCAATGCAACGTAAACTGATTGAAAAGCCAATCTCTCTTGGCGTTCGATCCATTGATGGACTACTGACCTGTGGTGAAGGTCAGCGCATGGGTATTTTTGCAGCGGCTGGCGGGGGTAAAAGTACCCTACTGGCAAAACTGATTCGCTCCGCAGAAGTTGACGTGACCGTTCTCGCCTTAATTGGTGAACGCGGACGCGAAGTACGCGAGTTTATTGAGCATGACCTAGGCGAAGAAGGAATGGCCAAATCGGTTTTAGTGGTCGCTACCTCTGATCGCCCAGCAATGGAGCGCGCCAAAGCCGCTTTTGTTGCCACTTCTATCGCAGAATATTTTCGTGACCAAGGTAAACGCGTGCTACTGCTGATGGATTCTGTAACGCGTTTCGCCCGCGCACAGAGGGAGATTGGACTAGCCGCAGGCGAGCCACCAACACGACGTGGCTATCCGCCTTCCGTTTTTGCCGCTTTGCCAAAGCTGATGGAACGAGCTGGACAATCAGACAAAGGATCAATTACAGCACTGTACACCGTGTTGGTGGAAGGTGACGACATGACAGAGCCTGTCGCGGATGAAACTCGCTCAATTCTAGACGGGCACATCATTCTCTCGCGTAAACTTGCGGCAATGAACCATTACCCTGCGATTGATGTACTTCGGTCAGCAAGCCGAGTGATGAATCAAATCGTTGAATCCGATCATCAGGCGTCTGCTGCTCATATTCGCGAAATGTTAGCTAAGTATGAAGAAGTTGAACTGCTAATCAAAATTGGCGAATACCAACATGGCGCAGATAGCCGAGCGGATATGGCCATTGCACAAAGTGATGATATAAACGCCTTTTTACGCCAAGGCACGCATGAACCAAGCGATCTTGATGGCGCTATCGCTCAACTTAAAGGGATGGCGAAACAATGATAGAACGCTTATTAGAAATCAAAAAAATTCGCGCTGACCGTGCGGATAAAGCCGTCAAGCGTCAAGAATACCGAGTGTCAAACGCCGCAGCACAGGTTCAAAAGGCCGAACGTTCTGTCGCGGACTATCACGTTTGGCGCCAGGAAGAAGAAGAGCGACGTTTTGCTAAAGCAAAACAACAAACGCTCGTTCTTAAAGAGCTGGAAACATTAAGACAAGAAATCGCGTTGTTAAGAGAGAGAGAAGCCGAACTTAAACAACGTGTGGCCGAGTCAAAAAAAGCGCTTGAAATCGAACGCTCGGCACTTAAAGAAAAGCAAAAAGAGGCGCGACAAGCCCATAAAACCAAAGAAAAATTCGTTCAGTTGCAGCAACAAGAAGTCGCGGAAAAATCGCGAGAAAGGCAATACCAAGAAGAACTCGAACAGGAAGAGTTTCGCACTGTCGACATTATCTAAAGGTTCACTATGCGCATTACCCCAACAACTGAAACATCGAATACGCTGCACAAATCAACGCCGGAACAAGTGCCTCTCGAGAAGGAGGCCGAGCTTCAATCACAATTCGAGCATGCAATGACGAAGAAGCCTAGCAAGGGAAAGGAGTCTATCGTTGCGAATCCCCAAAAAAATCATACTGGCGAAGAAGACATACCGCTAAGGCATAAGACATCTCAAGGTCTAGATAAGAAACTTAACCTATCGAACCAAGAAGCCAACGCTGACAAAAACACCTCCACTTTAAAAGGTAAAAGTGACGTCGTCACTAAGAGAGATATAGAGAAACCGCAAGACGACGCAGCAAATAGCGAAGAAATAATTAGCGAAAACAATAAATTGCTTAAAAATGATGGAAAAAGCGATGGCGACACAGTTCTAAGCTCCCCTTCTACCGAGCGTGTTGATCCTCACTTTCAAGCTCAAGCTCATTTGAAAGATGATAAACCGACGCCGATGGATAAACATACCTCGCCGGATTGTCTCTCTACGCTTGAATCTGGCTTGCTTCCCCAAAGTGCGACAGAGACAGAGCTCGCTCAATATGGGATTAACATTGTTGGCTTAACGAAAAAGCAAACTGAAAAAACGCACAATAAGCGTGCAACTCCGTCGCTACAGAATACAGGCAAACGACCAGACCAAACTGGTGGCCTGCCTGAAACCAAGCCTCTTGAAAAAATCGTGACGAAAAGCGCACTAGTCGCCGTTAAAACGGATGAAGAAAAAGTGCCTTCTCAACCCTTTGCAAGTGCGGTAACACAAGGCGATGTCATCCTAAAAAGTGTTGCTTCGCAGGCTCAACCAAGCCCAACGCGAGACGTAAACCAATTACTCCAGCAATTGGTGGACAAAATCTATGTTGCTCTGCCAACCGCATCGGACAACAAAGAGGTTCGGCTGTTTCTAAGTGAAGGGCAATTAAAAGGTGGTGAAATCCACATAAAGTTGGACGCTCAAGGGTATAGCGTGACGATTCGACAAGAGCATGCCCTTTCCATTATTAGCCAGCAAGCTAGACAAGATCTTGCTGAACGGCTAAACCGATTCGGCGGTGAGCAGCCACTTCGCTTAGCGATCAGCGAACAAACTCAACAGCTCGATCAACAACAACATGAACAACAACACTCACGCCAACAACGCAGCGTGTATGAAGAATGGCAAGCGGAGAATGACCTATGACGCCGTTAATAATCCCCAAAGTGGATGCAGAAAGTATCGCGCTCAGCAATCAACTTTGTGCAAAACAGTGCCACTTCCAAGGGACTGATGGTCAGAGCGTATCGATTACTGTTGCTCAAATCCCTTCATTTGAAGGGTTCCGTTTAACCACGTTGATTGGAGGGCAAACCCTACAAGTAGACTTTTCTCGTGCGCAGCTCCAACATTGGCTGAAATCGACCTTAAATGCTACTGCGTTTGAGTCCCTGCCTAACTCCCTCCAGTTAGCACTTTTGAGCTCACAGATAGAACCGCATAGTGAGGCAATCAAAGCGCTATTTGGTCAGTTACCCATTCTTAGTCAACTACAGCCGTTAGAGGCGAGCCAGGCCCAAGAGCATACTTTAATGTTAACCCTCAATAAGCCTAACGGCTCTCTTTGTTTGTGGGTTAGCGAAGGATCAGACGTGTTGTTGGATGCGCTACCAAACAGCGCTGCTCTACAAGCTCGACACCTCGCTTTACCTGTGTGGTTAAGTCTTGGAAGGACCCATTTGACGTTAAGCGAATTTAATTCGCTCGAGCTGGGAGATGTCATCTTTTTTGACGATGGTTACATCGCCAAGCAACAAGCCATTTTTCAAGTATCTAACCAGAATCTCTGGCGCTGCCAACTGGATGACCAAACTCTTCACATTATGGAAAAAGAAACCAATATGAATGACGTAAACACTTCAGAAATGTTAACCGACCACCAGCAACTGCCTGTGGAACTCACGTTTGATATCGGCCATCAAACCATCACGCTAGAGCAGCTTAACCAGCTTCAGCCAGGGTACGTATTCGAGCTAAACCAGCCTGTATCTAAGCCGGTAACATTGCGTGCCAACGGCAAAATCATTGGTGAGTGTGAACTGGTTAATGTTAACGAACATTTAGGCGTGCGCGTACTGGAGCTGTTCGGTGGCACGCAGGAGCCAGCATGATCCAGTTACCCGACGAGCTCAATCTCATTGTCAGCTTAGCACTGCTGGCACTGATCCCATTTATCGCCATGATGGCGACGTCGTTTGTGAAACTCGCCGTTGTATTCTCACTGTTGCGTAACGCTCTCGGTGTACAGCAAATTCCGCCGAATATGGCGCTTTACGGATTGGCTATTATTTTGTCAATTTTCATCATGGCTCCCGTCGGGTTTGAAACCTACGACTACGTAAAGCAGCATGATATCTCCCTTGAAGATTCTGCAAGTGTAGAAGGCCTCATTGAAAGCGGTTTACAGCCTTATCGAGAATTTTTGAAAAAGCATATTCGGGAAACCGAAGCCATATTCTTCACTGATGCTGCACGCACATTGTGGCCACAGAAGTACGTAGACCGTTTAGAGTCGGACAGCTTATTGCTCTTACTGCCCGCATTTACCGTCAGCGAGCTTACTCGCGCTTTTGAAATTGGCTTTCTGTTGTACTTACCGTTCATCGCTATTGACCTAATTGTGTCGAATATCCTACTCGCGATGGGGATGATGATGGTATCGCCAATGACGATTTCCCTCCCCTTCAAATTGTTGCTTTTTGTCTTGCTTGACGGCTGGACAAAGCTCACCCACGGCTTAGTGTTGAGTTACGGTTAATCACGGAGAAAGTATGCATTCTGCTGAAATCATTCATTTCACGACTCAAGCATTAACCCTAGTGTTGTACTTGTCATTACCGCCGATTTTAGTCGCAGCATTGGTTGGTACATTGGTGTCGCTTATTCAGGCGTTAACTCAGGTCCAAGAACAAACGTTAGGCTTTGTGGTCAAGCTTATCGCGGTCATTATTACGCTGTTCGTCACAACGCAATGGCTAGGGGCAGAGCTCCACGCCTTCGCCTCGCTTGCCATGGATAAAATTCCTCAAATACGATGAGTTATCACGACTTACACCAGGCTTTATTTTTGTACAGCCTGACGTTACCTCGGTTAATGGCATGCTTCATCTTTTTGCCTATTTTGAGCAAGCAAATGCTAGGCGGCACCATGGTGAGAAATGGTGTGCTTTGCTCACTCGCGCTGTTTATATTTCCGATGATTAATCAGCAAAGCTTGCCCGCAGAAACCGACGGCATTTGGCTGATAGTGATTTTGGGTAAGGAGGTATTAATTGGGCTATTGATCGGGTTTGTTGCTGCTATCCCCTTTTGGGCGATAGAAGCGGCCGGTTTTCTGGTCGACAACCAACGTGGTGCTGCCATGGCAAGTATGTTTAATCCAACGCTAGGCTCACAATCCACACCAACAGCGGTATTGCTGACCCAAACGTTGATTACCCTGTTCTTCTCTGGCGGGGGCTTTGTCACTTTTATCTATGCGTTATTCAAAAGCTATACATCTTGGCCGATCGTGGACTTTTTCCCAACCGTTAGCGACGCATGGGTGAGCTTCTTCTACGCGCAATTTGAACAGCTTATGTGGCTTGGTGTGTTGATGTCCGCTCCATTAGTGTTGGCAATGTTTCTTGCTGAGTTTGGTCTAGCGCTTATCAGTCGTTTTGCACCGCAATTGAATGTTTTTTTCCTTGCCATGCCAATAAAAAGTGCCATCGCGAGTGTTTTACTGATCGTGTATCTCGGAATAATGATGGATCACTTTGAAGTACAGTTTTACGGCATTACCCGATTCGCAGAACAACTCAATACCATTTGGCAATAACGCTTAGGATTCTTTATGAGTGCAGAAAAAACAGAGCAACCCACCGCAAAAAAGTTACGCGATGCTCGGCAGAAAGGTCAGGTTGCCAAAAGCCAAGAAATCGTATCGTCTGCATTAATTTTGGCGCTCATAATTGTACTGTTTGCGTTCGCCGATTATTACATGTCGCACATCTCAGCGCTTATTCTCCTACCAAGTAAGCTTGCTTATCAGGGTTTCCAAGATGCGCTAGTCGATGTCGCTATCGCCATCGCAAAAGAAATTGCCTATCTACTCGCTCCGATTATTCTGGTTGCTGCACTCGTCGCCATCTTTTCCAATATGGGGCAGTTCGGATTCCTATTTAGTGGTGAATCCGTTAAACCCGACATCAAAAAGATCAATCCCGTCGAAGGGGCCAAACGCATTTTTTCCCTTAAGAGTGTGATTGAGTTTATCAAGTCGATCCTTAAAGTCTCTCTTCTTTCCTGCATTATCTGGGTGACATTACGCGGTAACATCAACGCTTTAATGCAAATTCCAACTTGTGGGCTAGAATGTGTCCCGACCATTACTGGCGTCATGATTAAACAATTAATGATTATCTCTTCGGTAGGCTTCATCGTCATCGCTGCCGCAGATTTTGCGTACCAGAAATTTGATCACACGAAAAAGCTCAAAATGAGCAAGGACGAAGTGAAACGCGAATACAAAGAGATGGAAGGCAGTCCAGAAATAAAAAGCAAACGTCGTCAGTTGCACCAAGAGCTACAAGCCTCCAATCAACGCGAAAACGTTAAACGTTCTAATGTATTAGTTACAAACCCAACACATATCGCGGTTGGCCTTTATTACAAGAAAGGCGAAACGCCCCTGCCCGTCATCACTTTGATGGAAACCGATGCGGTAGCCAAACGTATGGTCGCAATCGCTAAAGAGGAAGGCGTGCCTGTGATGCAAAAAGTCCCTCTTGCTCGTGCACTATACGCCGACGGTAACGTCGACCAGTACATCCCAAGCGATCTTATTGAGGCAACTGCGGAAGTGCTTCGTTGGTTGGCTTCGTTAGAGTCCGAGGCGGACTAACAAACCACATCCTATTCAAGATCTGGGCTTACAACTGCCCAGCTTTCAACCTCGATACTTTCAACGCTATAATGCGGTATCCTTTAACTGTATGTTGTTTTTATGAAATCTAGCTTAAGCATTCGCTCCTACACGAAACGTATGAGCCGACATACTCATAGTGATTATCATCAACTCGTGCTTCCTCTCCAGGGCAACATACAGATTGATATGGATAGTTATGTCGGAAAGGTGGCGGTTGGCGACTGCATAGTCATCCCCAAAAGTTGTGCTCACGGTTTTAATGCCGAAGAGTCATCACGCTTTATTGTTGCGGATATGACCACTTTGCCCACTCATTTGATGGATAGTAGTGTGGCTGTGTTTTCGATTAGCCCGCCTCTACTGAGCTTTATCCAGTTTGTCGAAAAGCAACTTGAGTATCAGGTTAATGATGAAATTGAAAACTCAATGGTTGCAACCTTCTATCTGTTGCTGGAGCAGCAAAAGCGGTCTCGCTCCGTGGATTCGCGTATTCGAGATGTACAGGTTGTGATCGCCGAGCAGCTTGATCAGCCACTCACCATTGCCTCATTAGCGAATGCCGCTTGCTTGAGTCCGACGCAGTTTAAAAAGCTTTTTAAAGAGCAGCTAAAAGTGAGCGTCCATAAGTACATTACACTACAACGTATGGAAAAAGCCAAAGCACTACTGACTCATACAGACCTTCCAGTTCAGTTGATAGCTGAACGAGTTGGCTATAGTGACCTTTCCGCGTTTAGTCGACGGTTTTCAATGCATTTTGGTATGTCTCCTAGAGAGTTTTCCCGATAGTCACTAAAATAGTCTTCTGGAACAAGTATTCCGTCTTTTCAGCACAAAAATCTCTATCGCTTTCTTTTATTCTTTCTACCCTAAAACAGCCATTCACTAGGTAGAAATTACAGTGTTAAAAAAACATTTCACCGACTATCAATTAGGAACTTTATCCATACTTTTTGCTTCAACCCTGTGGGGAACGACGGGCACCGCTGCCAGCTTGGCACCGGATGTCAGTGCTCTCGCCATTGGCGCATTTTCTATGGGTATTGGTGGATTTATGCAAGCATGTCTGTCTGCGAAGTCACTGAAGAGAGATTTTCGAAAAGTCGTACATAAGAAGAAAACGTTACTGGTTAGTATTATCGCCTTAGCCACCTACCCACTGGCTTTTTATTCATCAATGCGATTCGCCGGTGTGGCTATTGGTACGGTTGTTTCTATCTCCACTGCACCTTTCTTTTCTGCTTTGTTAGAGTGTCTCTTTAGCCGAAATCAGACCATAACCAAGCGCTGGATGATGAGTTTCGCAATCGGGGTCATTGGCATTACCTTGTTGCTGGCTTCTGAGTCATCCGCAAATAGCTTATTTGATCAGGATATGAAGCATTGGGGTGTATTACTTGGCCTATTGGCAGGTCTGACGTACGCCATTTACTCATGGGGAGTAAAGGCTATGATTGACCACGGCATTGAATCGCAAACGGCCATGGGAAGTGTTTTTGGTATTGGTGGAGTTTTGCTTCTACCAACACTTTTCATCACGGGCGATAATCTATTTGCATCATCAACTAATACGACGGTCATGCTCTACATGGCCTTGATTCCAATGGGGTTAGGTTACGTCGCTTTTGGGTTTGGGCTACGGTTTGTTACAGCCAGTGGAGCTAGCATACTCACGCTATTTGAACCTGTTATCGCAGCAGCACTAGCAGTTGCGATTGTTGGGGAAGAAATTTCTTTCATTGGTTGGGTTGGTATAGCGTTGACACTTGTGTGTTTGTTTCTTCAGTCGAAAAGTTAAATTCAATGGACATGAGCCAGCCCCAAAAAGGAACGCTGACGGTAGATAAAGTAAGGAGCAGCACCTACTCCCTACTTTACCATTTGAAATTACACCCAGCCTTCTGCCAAGTACATCAATCGCAATTGACTTGGTGAGCCTAATTTTTCTAGCGCATCTAACTGGACGTCACTCAGGTTTGGGCATTTATCAAGATAAACTCGTCCGTTTGCTGCATCTAGGGGGAGCTTGTAGGTGAGCTTTTCGTTGATTTTACTTGCTTCCCCTTTATCAATCGCTCGAACAGCTGGCATGAGCCAATCCCAATCTTCTCCTAACAGTTTTTTAAACGCCCCGTTAGCAATAGACTCGGTTTTACTTGGTGCATCCTCTGGGCTTAGCTTCAAGATAGAGTCTACGTCAGGAACTAAGTGCTCACTTGGCTCTGAACCCAACATCTTTTTCAGTGTTAATCGAGCGGCTTCCATCTCTTGTGCTTCTTTAGGCGCTTGAGGAGAAGTCATTGCAGTATTCTCCTTAGGGCCAAGGTACGCCATTAATGCGCGGACAGAAGCCGGATCTTGCATACTGAAGGTAAAGTCTCCTTTTGCATTGGAAACTTCAAGTCTAGGTAAAACACCAGACATTTCGCCTTGCATAAGTTGCTCTTTTACTTCCGTATTTAACCCGTATGCCCCAGCTTGGTTCGCCACAAAGCCACCGCCGCTCATGATAGCAGTCGTTGCCGCAGAACCGATTGCCTCTTTTGCTATCGGTGTGACGCCCACCGTTGCTACAGAGCTAACACCGAACGTGCCCAGGCTCCCCGTCGCCATACCTAACGTAGCTCCAATGCCACCTTCAGCCGACAGTATCGCATGACCTTGAGCCAAGGTTTGCTGCATCGGCATAGAAAGACGTTGATCTCGCCCTGGCAGCTGTGAAATTTGTTCTAACTGATGATGGTAAGCCTCAGCATCACCATTTACGGCCGCTTTGTGCAGCTCTCGACCTGTAGAAATCAATAAGCCAACGCCAGGTAATGCCAAGTTAATAACGGCGTTCACACCAGAACCTTTTAGCTTTTCTTTGCCCATCTGTAACAGTTCAGCAGCGAAGCCATCCATTTTTCCTGGATACTGGGCTTCTAAACTCACCTGCATACGCGGATCTTTGCTGATCGCATCAAACGTATTTTTAAGCTGCTGGTACGTATCGCTGCTCACTTTTATTTCATCCAATAGGCTGACAACTTCTAAGATTTTACGCTCAGTAAGTGGCTCACCGCGATAGCCTGAAGGACTCACTAGGGAGTAAGCCAACAGCGCAACCTCAGGTTTTTCTTGCTTAAGTAGCGCCTGCTTTAAATCAAGGTGAGTTTTGATGTTTTCTTGGAAAAACTTAGTGTATTTGCTTCTCAATACGCCTTCGTGAATAGAAGCAAACTTATGACCTTTGTGGAATGTGGAAGGTTCTTTTACTTCACCTCTTTTACTGATCACTCGGTCATCTTTTTGCGCAGCAACTGCACGAAACTGTTCTAGATCAGGTACTGGGCTTTGGCTGATTTTTTGTGTTGTATTAACCATTTTTCTCTCCTACACACGAAGTGATTGAACATGAGCTTGTTCATGATTAGAGGTGGTTGGAATCGCTTGATCCAACATTGCGAAACGCGCTTGCCACAGCTCGGCCTGTTCAATAACTTCGTGAAACCAAGCGGTAAGGTTCGTCGTATTTAGATGCTCAACGGGTTTACGTCCTGCTAAGACAAGCTGTCGACCGTTTGGAGCCAAAGCAAGTGCAAGGCTGCCACTACCAATTCCTTGATAGTTAGCATGAGCAAGAAGCTCTAAACCTTTTCGTCGTTGTTCACCGGATTTTTCTAACCCTCCGAACGTTACAGACAACATCAAATCATCCGTATCTGTCGCGATGAAATACAACATGTAGCGATCATCGACCAGTAGCTGACAACGTTCATTTTCTTCAAAATTCAGTTCGGGCAACTCATTGAGTTGGCAAAACTCCAAGAGCAGTTGTTGAATCGTGTTCATAACTTTTTCCTTTTGTTTCAATAACTCTATTGAACAACGATTGCAGATTGAACGATGTCGGTAATGGCTTTATTTTTGTCACTTTTTCGCCTGCATTGTGAGGTTTTCCGCAGAAATCTCGCTCTAAAAACGAGTTTCCAGAGTAATAAAAAAGAGCAGCTCAGGGCTGCTCTTTCAATAAAGGTTAGATGCTTAGCATGGTGTATTTGCTCACTTCTTTTGCAGATTGACTAACCCAGTTTATGGCTATCAAAAATGACTTCTGTTGGCGGGAACATATTCGAAACAGGTGGTCGTTGTGCATCTCCAAACATTGGTGCACCGAATGCAGATGTCGCCCACGGGTCAACAATTTTCACATCCTTACTCCACGTTGATGGATCTTTTATGTCGCTCCCCTCTTGTCGGCCAACCAGTACATAAAGGTGTGTACCTGAATGACCCTTTTTAAACGCAACCACTTCTACTTTGGGTTCACTTTCAGGTGTTCCTGACATGCCTTGAATCATCTCAGCGGCGGCAGCAAAGGCAAATGTAGTACAGCAGCCGGCTTTCGCGGTTTGTACTGCCTTAGCAATGTTCTGTAGAGTGCTTAATTGCGGTGCGGTTCCTCTTTGTGCTGCAGCTTGAACTCCGTTTGCGGACATCGTCGCTCTGTGATCTTGCATGATTCGCGCTTGATCCGCGTGAAGCTCTTTTAGTCGTGGCTTTCCTTTTGTTTCATAAAACTGTGACCCCTTAACACCGAACGTATTTAAGTCCGTACAGGCAAAATCACCAAGCTTTTGAAGGTTGGCTTTATGTTCGTTGATAAGTGCGACACTCGATGAGGCTTTATTGGTTTTGGAAGAAGAGGCTGCCGTTTGTGCAGTGGGCCAATTTGAGCTAGGACCAGACGACAATCTCTCAAGATTTTTCAGGCTCCCAAGCGTTAACTTGTTTTCACCGTTCAACACATTTTTCAGCATGAGCTTCGCAACATCTTTAGGAATACCCTGCTTAGTAAGCAGGTTCACTACAATATCTTTCGCTTTATTCTGGTGGCTAATACGCGCGCTGATACTTTTATTTTTTGGTGCACCCTCTTTAACAAAAATATCTTTGCCGTTGTGTGCTCGAACCTCTTTGTCGTCAGCTTGATTTTGTGTCGCCAAATGTGACGTTAACTGACTCAACGAGTGCATTTGCGATGTATTAATATTGACCATGTGTGATGCCTTAAACTTGAATAAATGCGTGTACGTCTGTTTGGCTAAAATCTACAACCGTGTTGTTTTGAAATAACTGTACCCAAGTATCAACTAATTCATTCAACTGAATGATTAAGTTAGCAATGTTGGTGAGTTCACTTCCAGCCGCGATAGCAACTTGAAGAACAACGTCTTTGCGTGTTGGATTCACACAAAACTGCACACCACCTGTTTCTCGATACAAGAAGTTGTATTCAAGTAAAACTTGAAGTTTATCTAGCGTAATATCATCTTGTTCTATAAGCAGGTTTTTGGAAATCAATAACTCGCCTTTTTCCTCTACGAGCAGAACATCGACACTGTTGTTTTCAGCAAAATGCAGTGACCACATTTGATCGTCATACGCTGTCACGCGCTCAAGGTTCAGCACTTCTCCTAGCTCAGAGAGAAGCATATTAATCTTTCCTGTATCCATGTTGTGTCCTGTCTAATTTATTATAACTAAGTGACATCGATATATTTGTTTCAGCGAAGCCACTTGGGTATAACGGCTCATTTAAATAAGCGAATAAGGATAAAAGAGATTTTATGGCGAGATAGAAACCGACACTTTATTTCAACGTCTCATTTTTATTGCTATTAGCCGTTTTATTGAGAAGAAAAATCAAGGTTAAGCTGGAAAATAAAAGAGCGGCAATCGCCGCTCCAAAAATTAAATAGAAGTAAAAAATCACTTAATACCGTGAAGGCTATTTTCTGCATCCATAGCTAAAGGATTGAACGAGTCGTTACGAAGTTCTGCTATCGCGTATAGCATGCGCCCCATGCGACCATTTCCATCGGTAAAGCCATGGTACCCGATAACTCCGGCGAACAAATGTTTACCTAAGTCTTTATCTTCTACAGGGTTCTCTTTCAAAAAGCCTTCAATGTGCTGCTTTAACATGCCCTCACCGCCAATACTTGAAGGCAAAGTACCACCCGAAATATTTGGCCCTCGGTAATCACGCTCAACATTAGGCACCAATCGAGCGTGTAGCTCTTTTAGGTTTTCCATATTCAATAAATCTTTACCATTAGACGCGTATTCTTTCAGTAAAGACGTAATATTTTCGGCATCGTTTCCTTTAGAGTTAGAAGCATTAATGATCCACGCCGCAGCTCTTTCAACATTATTGGTTACGCCACTTTTGTTAAACGCGTCCTCTGCCAGTCCTTCAGCGTATACACCTTGGCTTAGATCGGTGCTTGCTAGACCTTCGATATGACGTTGCGCCGATTTAAGATGCATCACCTCCATATCAAACACCGCTTGCATTTGATTAATGCTACCTGCAGGGTTTTTCTTCGCTGCAGATACACCACCGCCGTAGTCTTTTACTACACGTCCAGCAAGCGACTTCGCTGCACTTTCGCCAATCAGTGATGTGAGGTTTTTACCAGAATCGGTTTCTAACATTGCCTCTGTCATCGCTCGCTCTGCTAACTGGTTTAGCTCAGCAGAGTTCGACTGAACTGATTTACTGTCTAACTTCGCAAAGGCATTTAAGACATCTGATGCGGTTTTTATGCTTCCATCTTTGAAGAACATTTGTCCATGCTCAACAGAAGAAGCAGCTTGTAAACGCTGAGCTTGTCCTTGCTCATTATCAAATACGGCTTTTGTAAGGGCTTTCGCTACCGATTGTGGGCTACCTTCGCGAAACAGTTTTCCTGTCGCTTCAAAAAATCGCGCTACTGCACCATTCGTAGGATTGGCGCGAGTAAATTCTTGGGTCGCTGCGTTGATTTGGTATTCTTTGCCACCAATACTCAGCTTACCTTCGTTAAGTATCTCGTTACGAGCTTGCGGCATGGCGGCCTGCAACGCGCTAACACTTCCAAAACTGATCATGTTTTAAACCCTTAATGTGGAAAAATGAGTGGTATTCGTTTCCGGTACTTCGGTTGTTTTATTGGTTACTTCTTGTGTATTCGCACTTTTTAACCACTCGATGAAATTCGCAAATGACTCATCGAAAAAAGATGCAGTTAGCAGTTGCTGAGGCAGGTGTATGAAACCGATATATCCGGTCTCTTCCTCCCAGCATACCGCTGGAGAGCCTTGCGTTAAGGCATCTTTCATATGTTGATGCAAAATATCAGCACTCGGTTTATTACCTGAAATCAGCCCGATAAGCGTCACACGATCTTCTTGTGCACGAATTGTGATTGCTGTGTTTTGCTCAACGAGTAGATGGCAACAATCATCCTCATCAAAAACCAACGGCTCCAATTGGCAGCGGCTGGCAAAATCTGTCAGTAAAGAAGTTATAAATCCATTAGCCATTCGACTAAATAATCCTATTTTTGTTGTTTTAGAGGCGCTGCTTGGTTGCAACACTTATCAACTAAGCAGCTTTCTTAGGTGTATTCTTAAGGATTTATGGCAGTGAATATTTTAGAAATGGTCGGATTTTTTTTGTTTAAAGGCATTAAAATGAAAAAACTCAGCAAGTGCTGAGTTTTTAAGGTTTATTCATGAATCGTAATTTTACGCTCGCTGAGCTGCTTCACCATAGCTTGCTTTAACGCATGCAGCTGTCCATCAATACTGGCGTCGATGATCCCAACTTCTGTTTCCAAAATGCAGCCTCCATTTTTCAAGCGCGCATCTGCTACCACGTCAACGTAACCGACTTCAGGGAAATCACTTAATACTCCAGCCACCTTTTCTCTCACCTCAACAACCTGCTCTGGGTGGACATGTAAAATGACCTGCTTTTGGTTACTCACCAGTTGCAACGCTTCTCGAACTACACTCACCGTGGTATCGACATCATCGAAGGTATCGATGATCTTGCGTACTGCTTCTAACACCACACCTGTCATTTTTTCTTCGACTTGCTGATAGTAGTCATTACAACGTGCTAAGGTTTCAACCATCGTTTGCGCATTTTCAATCTTGGCTTGTGCAAGGCCATCTTGATAACCACGTTGTTTTTCGGTTTCGTAGGCTTGCTGGGCATTAGCAATGATGCTTTCAGCTTTGGAGTTCGCGGCTTCAACTAAGTGTTGCGAATCCAGATAACTGGCATAATCTTTCGCTTTCAGCACCTTTAAGCCAGGTGCCAGCTGCAAATTGTCTGTTTTTATTTCAACAAATGAAACCATTGAGGAATAACCTGTTTTGCGATTTTTTTTGTGAGTCGATACGCCAGATCTCGTTGATCCGCTTCCAACCAGTTAGCTGTTTCCGCGTTTTCGCTAAGTTGCTTTTCTAATTTGAATTGCCAACGAAGAACAACATCTTCCGGTGAGTTAATCAAAATAAACCTCATCCAAAAATATCCCAGCGCCCTCATGCTTGCTTCAACAGACCTTTCATCCAGTAGTTCTGGTAACGAACGCTGCCAGCCTTGCGGCCAGCTGGATAACAGCATAGGCCCGTTTTGAATTAAGAACCGAGCGCCTTCCAAACCAAATACGTTGTTCAGAACCTGTTTAGGATGTTTTAAAACAACGCCTCGCATTGCCACACAATGTAAAGCTCCGCCCACCATCAATACGAGTTGGTTCAACGCATCCGCTGGGAGCAACGCCAAGCTATGGCAAGGTTTGTTAAAAGCCGTCTCAGGAACGGGAGATAACGCCCACTCATTTATGCACCATTGGTTAAACATGGGGTTATCTCTCCAGCCTTCGATATTTAGTAACCAAGGCTGCTTTTGCTCTATCCAACTTCTATGGATGTACTGGCAAGGCGCATAGTTAAACTGGTGTTGTACCTGCGCGAGTGGTGTTTCTGGTTTAACCACGCTTCGTGTTCCTACGACACCATGTAAAAGTAGCGATATTCGAGCCGATGAGTGCCGCTACCAAGAACACCAAAATGGCGATAAGATTATTCGCCGTCTCTTTGGTGACCTGAACCGACAAAATGCTTTTAAATTGATTGTTTTGAGTAGCAACTCGAACCTCTGATGAGGGTACCATCACTACGCTGATTCGATCGTAGTTCAGCCCCTCAATGCTATTGTTCACTAATAATTTGATCTGCGGAACATATGAATCAAGCGCAATATCTGCTGCGTGTTTAATAAATACGGAGGCAGAAGCTGGAGTTGGGCGCTCTCCTGGACGCAGATCTTGATCTTCCAAAACAACATGAACACGTGCCACTAGCACGCCATCAATCTGAGATAAGGTTGAGGAGAGCTCCTGAGATTTTGCGTATACCAAACGTGCTCGTTCTGCTAATGGTGACGAGATCAAATCGTCTTTGGGAAACACTTCTTTCAGTGTGGAAAACTGCTCTCTTGGATAACCTTTTCGCTTTAGCGCGTCTACCGCGAAGGCGATTTGAGAACTGTCTACCATTAACTTGACGGTGTTGTCTTTGTCAGGCTCTTTTGTTGCAACGACACCTTCGGATAGTAAGATCGACAACATCTCATTACCCTCTTTCTGAGTAACGTTGGTGTATAACTCGGTCTGACAACCTACCAGAAACAACGTGAGCATGATGAAAACTGCTCTCATTTTATTCATCATCACTATTGTGCCTTCAATAAGGTTTCTACGTTTTGTGTGGTTTTACCCACGGTTTTCGCGATCAGCTCTTCTTGAAAAGTAATGCGTGTCAGCGCCCACTGCATTTGCAGTAATTGCGCCGGATCATCACCCACCATCTTCATGTTGTCTTGCAGGTTACTTTTCGCGTTATCGATAGTGTTTTTCAACTCGCTGATGTTTTCTAGCAAACCTCCCTCCAGGCCATTACTTGCCTCGGGAACCGACATGGCTTGCTCAAAACGTTCGCTTAAACCGTCTTCGACTTGCGCATCCTGTAACTTATCAATGTTGGTTTGCATCACCTCGGTGTACTGCGTGTTTATCATATGTACTCCTAAGATAAATCTAACTTGTGACTGTGAGTCATGATGTTTTTCACCATCGCATTTTTTTGGATCATGAAGCTAAGTTCATCACGAACCATGTCCAGTGTTGATGCCATATCAGGTAACGACTTCAACTCTGCCCAGCAATGCCATAAGGCTTGTTCTTTCTGGGCACCCAGTGGAAAATGCTGCGCTAGCATTGCTTTTAGTGCTGTTTTATCAGCAGGTGGTTCGGCAATAAGCTGTCCCGAAAAACTCCCTAGTAACTCCTGCTTCAACACCTTTAACAAATCAGATTGTGGCTGTTCGTTGCCTTTTGCACTCTTCGCCTCATGAAAGGCGTACCACATTGCCTCTCGTTTAACTTGAGGGTCGGAAAACGCTTCATTTAACGACGATAAGACACTTTGTTTACTGACAACCTCTGCGTCTTTTAATGATTCATACCACGCTTTGATCTCTGCCAGTTTCGCTTCTGTTTTCTCTAGCGTCTCTTTTGGAGAAACATGTGAAACTTGCTCTTGCTTGTCACTTCGCTCCATGAGTGCTTTCATCTTGTCTTCATCGCTCCGCTCATAATGGCGCGACTCCGACTGGCGCAAAGATTGGTGTTGAAGACCTAGGTTACTCGAATCAATGATCATCCAAGATTCCTAATCTCCTGAGAAAAGCTCGCAGCAAATGCTTGGCTTTCTTCGCTTCCTTGTGACGCAAGTTCTACCCAGCTTTCCGCTTTGCTCAGTAAACCGGCTTTGGCAGAAGCAAGAGCCGCTAAGCTGATCAGATCTGGATAGGCGTTACAAAGTGGTTCGAGTAATTGATGAGCCTCTTCATACAAGCCTTTATTCATGAGGCTCATTGCACGAATCATCGCAACGGTCTCTTCAGAACCTGAGCTTGCTTCAAGGCCGTCTGCAATCGTGTTGGCTTCTTGATGACGATGCATACCTGTTGCCATCAGCGCGATTTCAGCCAGCAGTTGGCGCGTTTCTCGTTCCATGCTTTACACCTTCTGGAGAATCGACTGCATCACATCTTTAATCGCACGAGTGGTGGTCGCATTGATATTGTAAACAACAGACCATTTGTTGATCGCGTGCTGAAGCTCGGCAAGCTTTGATGGATCATCGGCATTGGTTTCTAGGTTCTTGATGGCTGCCGTCACTTCTGTGTTAGCATCTTTCGCTTGTTGTTCTAACTTAGCTTTAACATCATCAAGGTTTACACTGTTACTAGCATCGTAAAATGACATAAGACTTCCTCGTATTTTTTAGTTAGCTTCGTATGATTCAACGACCGCATAGGCGGCTGTGTAAGCTTCATACTGTTTGAGTAGCAATTGGTACTGCTGTGGTGAGCACCCTAAATCCAACTGACGTTTCACCACCGCTTGTGCTTCTAAGAGCTTGCTCTTAATCTTGTGCACTTCCGCACCGTTTGTGTCGTTATTTAAAATTTGTTCAAGATTTGTCATTGTTCGTCTCGCCTTCATATCCGAGTTCTATTGTTATCACCCGCCCGCCTTTAACCAACTCAATACCAGCAGGTGTAACACTGGATATTCGGTAGCCCTGAGGCGTTCTTGCACCGACCATATAGCGAACGTTATCGGTCAGAATCACATATGGAACCTGGCCAAAGTTAACGCTACGAAACGGGAAATCGATGTTGGTGCCTTTACTCACCTTAGGTATGGATTTCAAAACTAAGTACGGTTTCTCACCATATTGTTCCCGGAAGTCTCGGGTCACACCGTAAAATCGAGTCGTTTCGATATCATCAAGCTCACCACGAACTTCGATGCGATCACCGCTGGTGACCAACTGGACTTTCTTCAGTAGCTCCGCATCCGTTAATAACGCTTTTAGCGTATCCATGTAGGCACCCGCTCGCTGCAGTTCAACCTTCCACGCAATAAGACCCGGCACGTCTCGCTCCAAGATTTGTTCAACTTGGTTCCAGCGGCTTGCATCATCGATATAGCCCGTCAGCAGCAGTGTGCCGGTCTCATCGCCATTTTCGACTTTCACTTGGTGATAGCCGAGGTTGCGCAAAATAAATCGAACCCCGCGACGGATTTCTTCCATCGTTCTTAAGTCACTTTTGTAATTGATGCCCAATACATCAATTCGACCAAGCAAATCGAGTTTCTGTGTTCGGTCTTCAACATAGCCCTCTAAGACTGCTTGGCGTGCGGCGGCATTCCATTCCACGCGAACGTCGCTAAGTTTGAGCTCGCCTAAGATGTTACGTACCAAAACAATGGGTTCTGCTTCTGTAACAATTTCATTGTTGTTTCCGTTAGCTTGGCTGTACCACATACCGGCAAAAATGACACTCGGGACAAAACTACAAAGCAAAGCGATGAGCGTTGTTTTTTTCCAGCTAGAGCGTTGCACAGCAACCACAGGTGTATTCTGTTGGCTAGATTCGTCGCTGACGTTACTCACAATTAACGCATCTTCCGCGTATCCCAGAGCGAACTTCACAACGCCGACCGAGACAACAGCATGGCGTGACAACTCGATACCATCGCCTGCAACAGCGATGTCTTCACTGTTAATATTTGCCTCTTCGCAGCCTCGTAAAATGACCGAGTCTTGCTGGCAAACGAGGGTGAAATGGTTCGCTTCGACCCCAGCATCAGACAGTACAAGATCAGCAATAAAGTCGTCACTGCCAAGCACGAGAGCACCTTCAGGTAAGGTGACTTCTACTCCGGTATGCACGCCTGATAAAATACGAATTTTCCATTGCTGCATCGCGGTTAAGACTCCTCTGAAGGGCGCGCACACTCACTTTGTGAGTCATCACATTCCAATACTTTCACCCGCCAACCCTTTTGTCCTGTTGGTAATTGGCACTGCGTTAATTGAGACGACTTTTGCTGTGACAATAAGTCTTGTTGATAGCGCTCGGCTTGAACCCTCGATGTGCAGCTATATACTTCCACTACCGATTTAAATTCAGCGCTATTGTTGGAGATGTTGTTAAGCTTGCCGATACTTGGTCGCAAGTCATATTCGTTGCCAATCAACACACTATCGCCAATACCATCCACAACAATTCGAGGTTCTAAAATAAACATTCGTACTGTGCGGCGCTTAGTGTTGGTATTACTTCTAAACAGCGCGCCTAAATATGGGATGTCTCCTAGCAATGGCACTTTACGTAACTGATGGCTCACTTCATCTCGGTACACACCACCGATAAGTAAGCTTTGCCCTTGTTTAACCGTCGCTAAGGTGCTGATTTCAGTTTTACGAACGGAAGGAAGATCATCGACGCCACCATCAGCGATCTTTGCACCGTCTTCAAGATGAAGGCTCAGGTTAATTTCAGGTCGTGCAGCAAATCTATCACCAACGATACGTGGGACAATTCTCAGTAACGTGCCATACGTGACCTCTTCCAGCGCTGCGGTTTCTTTACCAACCAGCTTGACGTAAAACGTGCTGCTGTTGTTCAGTACCGCTTCGACATTTTCCTGAGTTAACAATGTTGGTCTTGAAACCACTTGAGCACTGCCTTTGGATTCCAATAAACGAATTTGAGCCAGCAAGTAATTGAGGTTGGTTGAATCAAGCAAGGACTTAAAGTTCTGTCCACTGCCGAGCGTCACATCCCCCGAATTCACATCACCGGTTGTTTTGATATCGACAATGCGGTTGTTTCCGACAGACACTCCCGCTCGCCAATCCACGCCTAACTGACTTAAATCGTTGGCACTGATATCGACAATCGATAGCGCGACTTCAATTCTTGATTGCGGCTGGTCTAATTGCGCGACCAGTTTACGATAGAGCGGTAATCGTGCTTGAGTATCACGAACGATAATCGCATTAAGGCCCGGCTCTGCTTCAACTGTTGCGCCACCATGAACTGAGGCGGTTTTATTACTTTTTACAGGCTTATCTGAACTGGTAACTTCTTTGCTAGACGCACTCGTCACTTGAGTTTGAACACCAGACACGACCCGTTTTAACACCGATGCGATGCCAGGGACCGTAATTGTCTGATCTCGATATGCAATTTCTCTATCCGTTGCAGAAGCGTACTTCAAAGGAATTATCTCAACGAATAATTCGTCGGTTGAATTCGATTTCTGCAGCAAGCGCGTTTCCAATGCCTCCGCCGTTTGTACCACTAAGTCGACATAACGTGGAGGACCCGCAAGATAGACTAACCCTTTGCTCTCAGCCGCTCTCCAACCATAACGAGAATCCCAAACGCCGGTGGAAATTAACGTACTGCGTAGCTCTCTAGCCGTAAGTAATTCCAATTGAAGTAAACGTGAGCGAGTTTCTGTCGCCTTATAGACATGTAAGACGGCACCATCGAAATACCACATCAAGTTGTACACTTGCGATAAGTAATCGAGGAATTCCGCCGGATCTTCAGGGGTAAAACGCCCATTCACTCGATCGTTGACTTTGTCACTAACAGAAACCGAGACACGATAATTTGCACCGAAGTTATTCAACAACTCTTTTAATGAGTCGTTATCTGCATAGTAGCGGAACGGTTGTTCGGGCCAGTGTAAGTCTGTTGCTTGCGCATATCCCAAAGGAACAACACTCACTGCGCATAACAATGCCTTTGTTGCAGCACGTCTAATGTTGGGAAAGATTTTTAGCATCATGGTAACCACACTGTATGGTTGATTGTGTGGTTCACACGTTCTTGTTCCAATAATGCAATGTAACGCTCACAGAGATTGACGTGCTTAGAAAGCAAAGCAGAGAACCGTTCCACCGAACAGTCCTCAACCCGTACTTTACTTTGCAAAATCAATTGCTGATCATCATTGGTTGTCAGTACGCCGCCATCCTCACGAATGGTTTTTAATGAGAGCTGCATGCAACGTTGTAACGCTTGTTCTTGTTGATAATCTAGATGCTCTTTAAACTGGAAGGGTAACGTCGCTTCCCATAAAATCCATGACGCATGTTGCTTGATGGTCAGTGATAACTGGTCAACCTCGATGTTGTAAGAACCATTTTCTGAGGCAATAAAATCCCCTACCTTTAGCGCTTCCGCTAAAGATTTCATCATCTTATCTAACATTTAACGCCCTATTTAGATCTGGCTGAGGTGATTGCAAGCCTGGCCGCACTGACCACTTTGAGTATCAAAATAGTAGTGATCGATATCACCAACAGTTTGCATGTTCTTGAACCATTGCCATACTTTCGCAACCGCATTTTGGTCGTTGTAAACCACATCGCATGCATCCCAAACTTCGTTCAGCTCGGGGGCCTCAAGTCGCACTTCCGAACACCAATTTTTCCACTCAGAAATAAATTGTTCGGTTGTAGAGGTGTACTCCGCGAACCCTTTCAGCTCGTCTAAAGACGGTTGCCACTTCTCAATTAACGAACGATGACATTCAATCACTTGCAACTGTTGTTCGCTTAACGTCCCAAGTTGCTTTTTAAGTTGATGCTGCTGGCTCTTAATGAGATCGAGTTGCTGTTGAACAAAGACGGCACTGGTGTCTTCCCCTGATAGCTTCGACCAATATTCCTTCTGAATATCGAGTTGATTGATAAGTTGTTCAACTTTAATCGAAGCATGAAGAGCACTTTGATCGACTTGTCGGTTAATCCACTCGTTGAGTGATAAATGGAAACAAAGCATCAACGTTTTTGGGACAGCCAAATTAAAGCGAAAGCCCAGACGAGAGTTGATGTAGTCCAGCCTTTGTTCGAACGTTGTGATTGTGCTGCTATCACTGAGCTGCGATCCAATTTCCAAAAATAAACGCATGGCAAACCGGTCTATCGAAGCACCAAGTTTTTGATACGTTTTTACTAACTGGCTAGCGCACAGGCTATCGACGACATTTCTATCCAACAAGCGTTGAAGTAAAGATAACTGCTCATAATTTATGACGCCTTCACTCAACAATTGTCGGTGATTGACGTGCACAACATTGAGATCCTGCGTAGGTTTCGAGGCGCTTTCATAACGAGCTCCTCTTTGTAAAACAGTCACTTTCCGCTGTGTCACTATGCTGTCTGGAAAAAGCGAACGGCGTCGCCAATGCTGCTTTTTCATTTATGTTCGTCTCCGCACCCCTTTCGAACAATCCAGAAAGAAAGAGATGTAATAATTTTTAATCGTTCGTTGTTACACGATACATAATAGAATTTACACTGGTGAGTGACTTTCAAAATTAGTCAGAAAATTTTAGTCCCAAGTCATTTCATTTCGCGATAGCCACTTGATCGTCTCCCGAACGTACGCGGCTTGGGGTCGTTCCAAAACGACGACGGTAACTCTGCGTAAAGTAAGACTGGCTGGAAAACCCTGCCTCCATCGCCACATCTACAATGCTCATCTTGCTCGTCAACAGCAGTTTATGAGCATGCAGTAGTCGACGCTCACTGATCCAAGCTCTTGGAGAAATGCCATAGTGCTCATTAAAAAGCTCTTTAAAAGTGGTTAAGCTGGCACCAAACTCCTGCGCGTAGTCTGTCAACTTCCATTCTTTTAAGTAATGCTGTTCCATAAATCGACGTAACCGTTCCGACGTACGGTTTGTTTGTTGTGACAGCAACGCATACAGTGATTCTCCTCCTTTGCTGTGTAGCAAGAGAATGAGTAGTTCTTCGTATTTTAGGCACATAATGGCATCAGGGTACGCTTGTTGCTCAAGCGTCTGCATGCTGGAAAGCACTTGTTCAACGAGTATGTTCAAACCAAAAGTAAACAAACCAGAACAAACTTTGTCTACCTTAGGCAGCATCATCAAGAGATCACTGTGTTTTTGCAGCAACTGACTAACGAGTTCATTGTCGTAGGCAATAATCGACGCTTTGTATGCCCCATCTAGCGGAGAGTACTCTAACAAGTAATCTCCTTGGGATAGAAATACCCCATTTTCTGCAGCAACATCGATTGTGCAATCACCTGTTTGAACTCGAAGCTGACCATTGTGAACGACAACAATGTGAGACTGGTCTGAGTGAAATACTTCGTCAGATTTTTCATAGCAGGAAAAACTACGAATTTTTCGTGAACTCGAGTCGACCCTTTCTGAGTTTAGTTGGCCTGACACATCCATTTTCTACCCTTCATTATTTTGAGTTTCTCAGTGCAAATGTTGAGAAACTTTCAAAGCACTACTTTGATTGTTGTTATTTCTAAGTACTGCTGTATGAATTAAAGAAGCAAAGAAAAGAGCATAGAAGTTCTATCACTTACCATACCCCCCGAATAATTAGCGAATAACCCAAGCATTACCTTTACCTAAAGGTAAAAGTTTGACTTAGTAAATTTCTGCTGTCCGTCTTTATTATTTTTATCAGATAGCGTTTATCATTAGCCAAAACTTAAATATCATTTCGTTATTTAAGTTTGGTTGTTTTGTTATACATTAGAATACAATTAAATAGATTTCGGCATCGTTTCGAGAACAAAATTAAATTTCCAAAATCATAAAAATGTATGTTTTATAGCCTAAAACGCCAAGCCAACGTGTTCAAGGAGCGAGATATAATCATAAAAAATACTGTTTTTGCAACAAGTATGAGTCTAAAAAACAACTGACCCGATGACTTCAAAGTCATGTAATTAATGTTTATAAAAGACAACAAATCTTTCACAAAAGGAAAGATATAGTCTTTATTTTTATAAATTAGAAAATTCTAATAAAAATGTAGTACTTAAAATTTTATCTGTTTATTTTTGGAACAAGAATCAAGTTTTCTTGTTTATTTCCCTCTAAAAATAAATAGTTCTTTTCTTTTTCCGCAACGAGCTCACCGTTTGAATAAAGCTTTCCAATAATCTTCATTTTTCCTTCACCAGCTTGAATTGGTGCAATTAAAAACGAATACTGCACAGGCAACTGAACGCCTTGGTAGCTCTGAGATGCCGATTTAAAACATTGATTATCAATAATTTTACATATTTCCACTTCAAGAGAAGTAATCGAAGGTGGAAAGTAGCCGTCGACAGAAACCCAACCATAGACTGATGCCTGACTCTGTGTATCAAAGCCATCCACCCCATTAACGGACACAGTCTGACTGCACCCACTCAGTATGAATAACCCAATAAAACCAGCCCATATAGAATTGTTCATTATGACCCCATAAACTTATTTTATATAATCTAGCTCATTTGAAATTCACACAATTCTTTATGTAAAAATATAAAAGATCAACTTATATTTATACTACAAGCGGACAATAAATCGCATTTTTCAACAACACGTAGTTAACATGGACTGTAATTTCAAAAGCAGTTTCTGCTCACTTTCATTCCTTCCTTAATTGAAGTTTATTAGAGAAAAATGATATTCATATATCTCATTGCCATTGAGATATGCATCTGAACACATTTACTTTTGCCTTTCTATTTCTCTCAACACATTTAAAAGCCAAAATATAATAACAACCGACTAATATTGATAAACATGAAGAGATACATCTAATATTTTCCTTGATAAAATTTCAAAAGGGACTATTCCTATGTCAGCACGCCAAACTATCGATGAGATTTTGCTAAAGTTTGCTCATCAAATAGGCTTGCCTGCACTGCATCTAACGGAAAATGAAGTAAGCTTAGCCTTTGATGATAATCTAAGGGTGCATATCATCTTTCATCCTGAATCGACAACTCTGCAGCTCGAAGCTGAGATTGTTGGCCTTCAAATTGTAAATTCCGATCTTTATCGTTCTTTTTTGGCCTTTAATTATCACTGGCCTGAGCACCAGTTATTTTTTAGTTTAGATAACCACCGACACGTCCTATGTTTAAACCGACTCATTAACATTAGGCGACTGGATTACGAATATTTTGAAACAGCTTTAGCAGAATTGCTGACGCACAGCGAGTCGTGGGAAGCGTTATTGTCTTCTCATGTAACTATTGATGAGGCACCACCGATGCCACAAACTTTAGACTTGAGAGTTTAGGTGTCTTTATGTCCAATGACATCCAATCCACATACACCAATTCATCGGTTCATGACGTTCAACAAGCGCAGCAAAGTGATGCAGTGCCGCAAGGAACGTTTCATGGCCGTAAAGTCACCCTACTCTCCTCATCAGAAAGCAGTCTGATGCGAACAAGCTCTAAAAGAGAGCTTGGTGAATGTTTAAATCAATTTGCCAGTCTCGAATCTTGCAATCGCGTTTTGGACTTTGATCCGCAACTCAACATTGACAAGCAAAACGCCGCCGTAGAAAAGCTTATGGAACGAAAAGTGGCGATAATTCAACGTTCCTGATATCACAATATAAGCAGGTTAAACATCTAAGTTAACCTTCAGCCGACAAGCTCACGCTAATAAAAAACCCCGAAGATTCGGGGTTTTGATTCATACTGCTTTTTCTTTATTAATTACTTAGTTTCACTAGAAGAAGCCTAACGGGTCGATGCTGTAGCTAATCAGCAAGTTCTTCGTGTTCTGGTAGTGATCCAGCATCATCTTGTGCGTTTCGCGCCCGATACCCGATTTTTTGTAACCACCGAACGCTGCGTGTGCAGGGTAAGCGTGGTAACAGTTAATCCAGATCCGGCCAGCTTCAATATTACGGCCCATACGATATGCAACGTTCGCATCACGTGTCCAAACACCTGCGCCTAAGCCATATTCAGTGTCGTTTGCGATTTCCAACGCTTCAGCCTCATCTTTGAATTTGGTGATAGCGATCACTGGGCCAAAGATTTCTTCTTGGAAGATTCGCATCTTGTTGTGGCCTTCCAACATGGTTGGCTGAATGTAGTACCCCTGGTTGATAGACTCTGGCTGTTCTGACACTCCACCACCAAAGACCACTTTTGCGCCTTCTTCACGGCCGATTTCCAGGTAACTTAAAATCTTATCAAACTGTTCTTGAGAAGCCTGAGCACCAACTTGAGTATCGGTATCGAGCGGATTACCTTGTTTAATCAGCTGTGCACGTTCCGTCAGTTTCTCTACAAACTTGTCATAAATCGCTTCATGAACCAGTACGCGAGATGGACAAGTACAAACTTCACCTTGGTTGAAGAAACCAAGTAACGTACCTTCGATACACTTATCAAGATACTCATCTTCGTAATCGAAGATATCTGAGAAGTAGATGTTTGGAGATTTACCACCTAACTCAACTGTCGATGGGATCAAGTTGTCTGCTGCACATTTCAGAATGTGGTTGCCAACTTGCGTAGACCCGGTAAACGCGAGTTTCGCAATGCGGTTGCTGGTTGCTAATGCTTGACCCGCTTCAGAACCATATCCGTTTACAACGTTGATGACACCAGGAGGAAGAAGGTCACCGATTTTTTCCATCAGAACCAGAATGGATGTTGGGGTTTGCTCTGCTGGCTTCAATACCACACAGCAACCCGCCGCTAGTGCCGGTGCTAGTTTCCAAGCCGCCATCAACATTGGGAAGTTCCACGGAATAATTTGACCAACCACACCAATCGGTTCTGGGAAGTGGTAGCTTGCGGTGTGCTCATCCAGTTCTGCCGCACTGCCTTCTTGTGCGCGAATACAGCCAGCGAAGTAACGGAAGTGATCCACTACTAAAGGTAAATCTGCCGCCAAGGTTTCGCGAACTGGTTTGCCGTTTTCCCAAGTTTCTGCAACAGCAAGCTCTTCTAGATGCTGCTCAATACGGTCAGCAATTTTCAGCAAGATGTTCGAACGTTCTGTCACGCTGGTTTTGGCCCATTTTGCTCTGATGTTGTGCGCGGCATCCAGTGCTAAATTAATATCTTCCTCGCCAGAGCGAGCAACTTTACAATACGCTTGTCCGTTGATTGGTGAGATATTGTCAAAGTACTCACCACCCGTTGGTTTTACCCATTCCCCACCGATAAAGTTATCGTAATGCGATTTAAAGTTAACAATGGCATTTTCACTACCTGGCTGTGCATAGATCATAACTCTTCCTTTTGTTTCTCGTTCAATGTGTTATTGCAGTGTCGTATCGCACTGTTCACAAAGAGCATTACGCAAGTCACACGCCAACTACGCCATACTTGTTGTTAATTAAATGTAAAACTATGATTACCAAGCGATAACAAACCAAGTGAGCGATGTTTGAGCGGATGTATGGTGTGAACACCAATGTTCAAGTGTTCCAAAATGGCACACCCTCACTGTGACAAAATGGTACAGTCATGGAACTTCAACATATTAGCGATAACAATTGGCTTTCAACTTCATGGGTCAGAAGTGAACAAGCGGGTTTAAAACAGCGTCGACGCCCTGAAGATATTCGAGTAACGCCAGCGACGCTCCAAGATAGGCGTCACCAACTCAATTTTTTGCTAGAGGCAGTCACTCAATTTGCGCTCCCTTTGTTTAATCAGCTATTTGCTCATAGCGACAGTCGCTTAATTTTGACGGATTCAGATGGTGTCATCATCGGCAGTTGGGGACAGCCTAGATTTCGTGAAAAGTTAACGGAAATCTCGCTAAGCTCTGGTGCATGCTGGCAAGAAAAGGTCAAAGGCACCAACGCGATTGGTACAGCCTTGGTTGAAGCAAAGCCCGTTTCTGTTATTGGTGATCAGCACTTTATCCAACACCATCGTTTTATTAGCTGTTCGGCTAATCCTATTTTCGATCATCTTGGTAACCTCATTGGCGTATTAGATATTACGAGCGAGCAAAAGAGACATGACTTCTCAACGCAAGTACTAGTACAAAACATGGTCCAGCAAGTGGAGAATCAACTACTTAACTTGATTCCACAAGGGCATATTCGTGTGGATTTAGCGTGCGAAAAAGGTTTACTGAATAGTGGTTGGCAAGGAATTATCATTGCAAATGAAGACGGACAAGTTTTGGCTCACAATCAAGTAGCCTCTCAACTTTTTGCGCAAAAAAGTATCATTGGGCAATCCTTAGACGACATTCTATCCACTCGGGGAAATGAGCACCCTTTCGTTTTCAAAACAAAACCGCTTACCGATAAAGATAGCAAGGTCAAGTCTCGTGCTGTAGCGGCGTCCAATGATCTTCATTATGGCGACTCCGCTGTTGAGCACTGTTGGCAGCAAGCTAATCGCGTCATCGATAAAGACATCAGTTTGTTGATTCTCGGAGAGACTGGTGTTGGCAAAAACGAGTTTGTAAAAGCACTCCATAAAAACAGCCAGAGAAAAACGGGACCGTTAGTTTCCGTCAACTGCGGAGCGCTACCAAAAGATCTGGTTGAATCTGAATTATTTGGCTACGTAGCCGGTGCCTTTACTGGCGCAAACAGCAAAGGCTATCAGGGAAAAATTCGCCAAGCACACAAAGGGATTTTGTTTCTAGATGAAATCGCGGATTTACCCTTGGAAGCTCAAAGCCGATTGCTCCATGTATTGCAAGATAAAACCGTGCTTCCCGTGGGTTCCAACCAAAGCATTCAAGTCGATACGCAAATCATTGCAGCCACGCATAAAGATCTGGAACATTTGGTCAGCGAAGGATTGTTCCGCCAAGATTTGTATTATCGCCTTAATGGCTTGATCATTGAGCTACCTCGCTTTGAGGAGCGTGAAGATAAACGACAACTGATTGAGAACATTCATCGGCGTCACGCCGAATCTGAACAACAGCTTTGCCCTCACCTACTTTCTCTGATGCTGTCTTACTCATGGCCAGGAAATTTGCGTGAACTCGATAGTTTAATCAAAGTATCCGCCTTAATGGCGCAAGGTGAAGAAATATTGGAACTCACACACGTCCCAGCCCACCTAAGTAAGAAACTCAGCCAAGCTCAAGAAGGGGCAGCATCCGCTGAACCAACTTCAGAACTGCGTGCAGCCGTCGAAGATAAGTTGCTCAAAACATATCAAGCCAATCAGGGGAACATTAGCAAAACGTCTCGTATGCTTGGTGTGAGCCGAAATACCATTTACAGAAAGTTGAAAAGCCTTGGCATATTAAGTTAATTCTACGACCTCAGATACAAAAAGAGCACCGTTGCGGTGCTCTTTCTCTTTGAAACCTAGCTTACAGGCCGCCTTGTTGTTGCGCCTGTTTTACTAATGCCTGACGTTGAGTTTCCTTCTCAGAGATCACTTGATTGTCCTTGTGCATTTCCTGTTCCAATTCTGCTGGAATGAAAACAAAGTACTTGTTAAGAGTCATCTTAGAACCTCAATTTGCTGTGTTAATTACCTTCTTGGTCGACGTAAACAAAACCAGAAAAACATGTTTTACTGGATCCTTGTTGCTAGTTTCAAAAAATAAAGGATGTTCATATAATAAACATCCTCCATGTGGGCGATAATTATAGGCGTAGTTTAAAGGCTTACCTAGCACTCTTTTTCACCTTTTGTGCAATCTGAGTTTCGATCGAAAAACGGATTTAGTTGCCCGTAATTACTAAGGTATTGTTAAAAAGAGAAAAAAGCTTTTACTGTAACTGACGACAGGGATGAGCTTACGAGTGTAGGTTCACTTGCAATTGTGTATCGTAGAGTTCGAATACGATAATAATAACGCTACATGCCCTTAATCTGCGTAGTTAAAAACTTTGAAGTGATAGACAACCGAAGTCATATCTATGCAACTCAGTTTAACGATTTGTCTACCAGTTCAATATTTCACCTTTTTTGAGAAATCTTTAGCCACTTTTTTGTGTGAAACGCCCCAAAAGAGCAGACAATTAAAAGTGTGGCATATGACCACAATTGTCTATTCCCACTTAGCTTCGGGAGGCGTTTATGAAAAGTAACAAACTTGGCCATGTGATGTCTTTCAGCAGGATGTTTTCCTTCATTGCATTCTTGACGGCCACATTCGCATGGATTCTCAGCATGTACGCCCTATTTACTGTTTCTTTAGTGGCTCTTGTGGTCAGTGCAATTCTCTACCTAAAAGACAGGTTTTATCAAAACAAGAAAACGACCACTGAAAAGAGCGCCTAGGCGCTCTTTTCTATTGGATGTCATTTCCGTGTGACTTGATATAGTTATCAACCCGTTCGAGTTCGTGAAAATAACCATACATACCAATACGATTAATTTCTGGTTCTATACAGTATTTTTCTTCTTTTACCATAGCTTCTACAAACACTCCGCTTGATGCAATTGTGAAAGGTGGACACGCTGAGTAACCATTACTTTCTGCAATATATTTCAATCGCCCAAATTCAAAAATTTGACCTGGAATAGCAACGATAAGGGACAAGACAATTGTTATAGTTATCACTTTAATCGGCACTTTGACTAACTGAGTCATTCGATCAAATAAAATATAGACCAATAATGTAGGGCATAAGAGTAAGCTTGCGATACTTAAAACATATGACGCATCAATGTAGAGCACTTGAAAACCACTACTGAGCTGAAGCGGTAGAGATTCGAAAACGAAATGATGATAAAGGCGATAGATAGAGTAAGTAATCAGTAATATGAACATAAGCAACACGAAAGCTGTGTGAAATGGATGCTTCTGTTGTGTCATTTCTATTACCTTATAGTTGAGGAGACGGCAGAGAGCGGCTTAGCTTCACTCTTCGAAGAGAAATATTAAACTGCTAGCAAATGCATGCTCTCCCATTTCTGAGAAGTGCGTGACGAATCAACGTTTAATGTAACTTTTAAATCTACCAATATCTTACAGACACAAAAAAGGATGCCACTTGGGCACCCTTTTGCTTTGATCAGCTTACTGACCGCGGATTAAACGTCGTAAGTTGTAGACGCTGTGTCGCCGCCTGTACCAGTCCAGTTAGTGTGGAAGAATTCACCACGTGGACGGTCAATACGCTCATAAGTGTGAGCACCGAAGTAGTCACGTTGAGCTTGAAGCAGGTTCGCTGGTAGACGAGCTGTTGTGTAACCGTCTAGGAAAGATAGCGCAGAAATCGTACATGGCATTGGGATACCAGATTCTAGAGATTTCGCTGCTACTTTACGCCATGCTGCTAGGCTGCCTTGTAGGATGTTTTTGAAGTACTCATCAGAACCTAGGAATGCGATGTCTGGGTTCGCTTCGTACGCATCACGGATGTTGCCTAGGAACGCAGAGCGGATGATACAACCACCACGCCACATTAGGGCTACGTTACCGTAGTTTAGGTCCCAACCGTTCTCGTTCGATGCTTCGCGCATTAGCATGAAGCCTTGAGCGTAAGAGATGATCTTAGAAGCTAGTAGCGCTTGACGTAGTGCATCAACCCACTCTTGCTTGTCGCCTTCAACAGGAGTGATTGTCTTACCGAATAGAGATTCAGCTTCAACACGTTGGTCTTTCAGTGCAGATAGACAACGAGAGAATACAGACTCAGAGATAAGTGTTAGTGGAATACCTAGGTCTAGTGCGTTAATACCAGTCCATTTACCAGTACCTTTTTGGCCTGCTGTGTCTAGGATCTTCTCAACGAGAGGCTCACCGTCTTCATCTTTGTAGCCAAGGATGTCAGCCGTGATTTCAACAAGGTAGCTGTCTAGTTCAGTCTTGTTCCAATCAGCGAATACTGCTTGCATCTCGTCAGCAGACATACCAAGACCGTCTTTCATGAACTGGTAAGCTTCTGTGATAAGCTGCATGTCACCGTATTCGATACCGTTGTGTACCATCTTAACGAAGTGACCAGCACCGTCGTTACCAACCCAGTCACAACATGGCTCACCAGCGTCAGTTTTCGCAGCGATACCTTGGAAGATAGGCTTAACCGCTTCCCATGCTTCAGCAGCACCGCCAGGCATGATAGATGGACCGAAGCGCGCACCTTCTTCACCACCAGATACACCAGTACCGATGAAGTGGATACCTTTTTCACGTAGTGCAGCAACACGACGGTTTGTATCTGGGTAGTTAGTGTTACCACCGTCAATAATGATGTCGCCTTTGTCTAGCAGAGGTACTAGCGCTTCGATGAACTTGTCTACAACGTCACCAGCGCGAACCATCAACATTACTTTACGCGGCGTTTCTAGCTTCTCTACTAGTTCTTCTAGAGAGTATGCACCGATGATGTTCGTGCCTTTTGCTGGACCTTCCAGGAACTCGTCTACTTTAGCAGCAGTACGGTTGTGAGCAACCACTTTAAAGCCGTGATCGTTCATGTTTAGGATAAGGTTTTGACCCATTACTGCTAGGCCAATTACACCGATATCACCTTTCATTGTTTCTCTCCAATTTTATTTCATCGACGAGCAGCGTCTTAAGCAATTTTTGCTGCCGCGTCTAAATCTAAATACCATTCCGTTAGGCCCGATTTCGCTTGAATCTTAGCCGCTGGGTATGGCAGTGCGTGTGCTGGTGAACTGTTAATTTCTTCAACAATGTCCGCTTTTCCTGCACCAAGCACTAAGTAACTAATGCGTTTCGCTGCTTCTAATACGCGTGCGGTTTTCGACACACGAAGTTGGCCCGATTCAGGATGCGACGCCACAAGAGATAGGTTCGCATCATCATAATTCGTTTGGCCAGGGAACAGAGAAGCTGTATGACCATCTGCACCAACGCCTAATAAGATCCAGTCAAACACAGGTGTGCCGTTTTCATTCGGGATTACCTCTGCCATCTCTTTTGCAAAGCGCTCGGCTTCTGCTTTAGGCTCATCTTCGCCACGGATGCGGTGAATGTTTTCTGCAGGAATATTTACTTGGCTAAACAACAACGTGTTCGCTTCACCGTAGTTGCTTTCTGCATCGTCAGGGGCAACACAACGTTCGTCACCCCACCAAAAGTGGAGGTTTTCCCATTGAATGGAGGTTGCGTAAGCCTCTGAAGCCAGTAGTTTAAACAGCATTTTAGGAGTGCTGCCGCCAGAAAGAGAGATGTGAACAGGTCTGCCCATTTCGCTAAACGCTTTCATATCGTTAGCTAGGCTTTCAACTACCTGTTCTGCTGTTTGGTAGATCTTATGGTTGATCATAGTTCACAGTAATCCGTATCTGTTAAGTTTTTACATGGGAAACGCCAAGCGCGGCCATCACGCTGTAACAAGTCATCTGACTCTTTAGGTCCCCAAGTGCCGCATGCGTACCCGAAGAGGGATTGTGGATCTTGCTTAAAATCTAAGATTGGCTGTACGTATTGCCAGCACGCTTCCACCGCATCACTACGTGCAAATAGCGTAGCATCACCATTCAAAGCATCAAGTAGAAGACGCTCGTATGCCGTTAGCATTTGCGTTTCTTGCAGGTCAGCGTAATGGAAGTTCATTTTCACTTCCTTCGCTTCAAAGCCTGCGCCTGGCTCTTTCAAGCCAAAGCTCATTTGAATGCCTTCGTCTGGTTGAATACGAATGATCAGCTTGTTTTCTGGTGCGTTTTGACCAAACACAGGATGCGGTGTTTGTTTAAAGTGGATAACCACCTCAGTAACGCGTGTTGGAAGACGCTTACCAGTACGCACGTAAAATGGCACGCCATTCCAACGCCAGTTGTTGATGTACGCTTTCAAACCGATGTAAGTCTCTGTACGAGAATCGTCTGCAACTCCCGGCTCTTCACGGTAGCCGCGTAGGCTTTGCCCACGAACTTCAGACGCCGTGTATTGGCCTAATACTAGGTCATTGCGCAGAGCGTTTTCGTCTAATGGCTTTAGGCATTGAAGCACTTTTACCACTTCATCACGCATCGAGTCTGCATTGATTTGCGCTGGTGGTTCCATACCTACCATTGCTAATACTTGTAGCAAGTGGTTTTGGAACATGTCGCGCACAGCGCCAGAGTTGTCGTAGTAACCACCACGCTCCTCTACGCCAAGGAATTCTGCGCCTGTGATTTCAACGTAATCAATGAAGTTACGGTTCCAAAGCGGCTCAAACATCGCATTAGAGAAACGAAGCACAAGTAGGTTTTGTACCGTTTCTTTACCTAAGTAATGGTCAATTCGGTAGATTTGATGCTCTTGGAAGTGCTCGTGAATTTCTTTGTCCAGAATACGCGCCGATTCAAGATCATAGCCGAATGGTTTCTCAATGATCAGGCGTTTCCAGCCATCCTCTTCACTGTTAAGACCATGTGCTGCAAGACTTGCAGGGATCACACTGTATAAACTTGGTGGGGTTGCTAAGTAAAAAAGCGTATTGCGTTGCTCGAATTGATATTCGTCCGCAAGTTGGTCTAAGCGAGAAGATAGCTTACCGTAATCTTGTGTGTCAGAAGTATTAATTGCTTGGTAGTGCAGATGGTTAATAAATGCATCAAGCGTTTCTGGCTCAGTCTTTTCCATTTCCTGAAGCGATTTTTTCAGCTTCGCGCGGTAAGACTCATCACTGTATTCAGTGCGACTTACCCCCAGAATGGCAAAATTCTCTGGAAGCTGCTTGTTCGCGTAGAGGTGGTATAAAGCAGGAATGAGCTTACGGTACGTAAGGTCACCTGAAGCACCAAAAATAACGATGCTGCTGTTTTCTGGTATTACCATCATCTTTCCCTTAAAAACGAGGTACTTATTGTGTGCCCGGATACGGCTAGAGAATGAGCCAACCCTATCAATGGCACCTCAAAATAGAAAATTGGTCTTACCTATTACGTTGATAGGTAAAGTCTATGGGCCCAAAGAACCTCAAGAAGTTGCATTTCCGATTCTTGGAAACACGACGTATTGAGGTCATTTAAGTCACTTATGTCTCAAAAGTACACACTGTACTCGCTGGAGGAGAGTCCGACACGGGGCAATATTGTCTACGACTATTTGATTTACATCAACACTTGCCAGTGCAAACGTTTAAATAAGTTGCACAAAACGTCATAAGCGATTGTATTTTATTGATAAAAAAAGTTTCATTTGAACGCTCCAAAATTTAAGCAAAAACTCTAATATGGGCAATAATTACTCATCCTTGCAATCCATTACAGTTTTATCGTGATCTGTGTTACTTACTTTTTATTTCATCATGCTATTGATAATGATACTCAATTAAAGATAATGAAATCACTATTAATGTGAAAGTAGAACGCCATGAAATCAAGCGCCATTAACCCACATCCCATAAACCGAATACAATCGGTGCTTGACTACATTCACACCAACTTAGACAGCACTCTGAGCGTAGATGAAATATCGAAAGCAAGTTGTTGGTCTCGCTGGCAACTGCAACGCGTATTTCAACAACACACTGGCGTATCCGTCGCTCACTACATCAGAGAGCTTAAACTTAGCCTTGCGGCTGAGCGCTTAATCCATACTTCTGACCGCTCGTTAGATATAGCGATAGAAATGGGATTTACATCTGAACACGCATTTAGCCGTGCGTTCAGGAATATGTTTTCAAAAAGCCCCCGCGAATATCGAAAAACGCAACAACTCTCCGGGTTGAGGCAACCTTTGACGCTGCGTAAGACACCAGAAGAAGAGAAAAAACATCAGCGCTTTATTGAAGTTCGAATAGAAACAAAACCGGCTTTTGAACTTGCTGGTTATCATGAACCTATTCACGGATTGTTTTCCGCTACGCCCGATTTCCAATCCAAAGTACCGTCACTTTGGTCACGTCTTTATTCATCTGAAAACCTTAACAATTCGGAAAGTAGTTACTTTGGCGTGATTGATGTGACTCAAGCGTATTCAAACAACCAACAACTTGAGTATTGGGCAGGTTATGAGTGCAGTCCAACAGCAAACGCACCAAGATCAACGAACTCTTCCAACTCGGGGTTAGACCTCTTGGCTGTTCCTGAGCAAACCTACGCCGTCATTACACACATAGGCAAAGCATCAGAGCTCGCCTCAACGCTAGAATGGTTTATTTTACATTGGCTACCCTACTCTAATTATCATGCTATCGATGGTTATGAGTTAGAGCTTTATCCAGAAGGTTATGATGTTGATAGCGAACAAGCACAAATGCAGTATTGGATTCCTGTCGAGCCAAACGACGCGCTATCTTTAAAACCTAAGAACAGAAGAATAAGTTCCAAAGATTAGTGTTTTGCACCAAATTGTTAACTTTTCCTATTTCTTTGAATATAGAATACAAATAACAATCATTATCAATAAATAGAAAAAGTAGTGGAATTTATAAATATGGAAAGTCCGATTCGATTTCATCGTTCAGCGGTTGCTATCGTCGTATCCGCATTGCTCGCTGGCCACGCCAATGCGACTGAGAGCATATCCCAACACGAAACGATTACGGTGCTAGGAGAAACATACCGAAACACCGCAACTAAAACCGTTTTAGAACCGGAGGAAACACCGCAAGCGATCACGGTAATCACTAAAGATGACATGGACCTACGCGGCGTAAACTCGGTGAGCGAAGCATTGCGTTATGCGCCTGGCGTAAATACAGAATTGCGTGGTGGTGCCGTTTCCCGACTTGACCTATTCAATATTCGTGGTTTTATTAACTACACCAACTTTTATGATGGTCTTCCTTTGCTGTACAACGGTTGGAACCTTCAACCGCAGGTCGATTCCGTTGCTCTTGAGCAAATCGAGGTTTTTAAAGGGCCAACGTCTGTTCTTTACGGCAATATTCCACCAGGAGGTATGGTCAACATTATCGCCAAGGCGCCTCAGTCAACACCCTCGCACTCTGTCTCGATTAGTACAGGGACTAACAGCCTAAAGGAACTGACGTTCGACACCACAGGACAAATTGGTGATTCTAATGTTGATTACCGTATCGTCGGCCTGGCAAAACAGCGAGATGGTCAAGCCGATACGTCTGAAGATGAACGTTATGTACTCGCCCCATCTTTCAATTGGCAAGCGACAGAAAGCACATTAGTGAACGTGAATGTTTACTATCAAAATGATCCATCAGCAGGTATCTACACGACTGTGCCTGCGTCTGGCTCAGTGATTAAAAACCCACTTGGCTCGATGTCACCAAGCACTTATTTGGGGGATGAGGACTGGAACACTTACGAACGCGAAGTTCTGATGATGGGTTACAAAGTCCAACACGACTTTAACAACAATTGGCAATTTCTACAGAATGCCCGCTACATGACCGCCGATGCCTATCAGGAAAACACATATAACGGTGCACTTCAAGCAGATAACCGTACCGTTGGTCGAAATGCCTATTTAACCGATGAAAAGTCCAAATCCTTTGTGATTGACAACCAACTATCTGGCTACGTTAAAACAGGAAATTTTGAACATAACTTATTGTTCGGGCTTGATTATCAGTATCTAGACTCAGATGTAAAATACAAAGACACGCTTGGGTATTCGCTAACTCAGGACATTTTTAATCCTGACCACAACAGCATTGATCGTAATGCACTGAATTTCCAATACAAACAAAACTTGGATATCAAAACGAAGCAGATTGGCGTTTATTTCCAAGATCAAGTTCGTTACGACCAACTTGTAATGATTGCAGGTCTTCGTTGGGATAAATACGATTCAAATACAGACGCCGTTAGCGATTATCTAGGAGCAGTATCCAACAGCAAGGAAGAGTTAGACGATACCAACGTATCTTTCCGAGTCGGTGGTTTGTATGAGCTAGACTTTGGTCTCTCGCCATACCTTACTTACTCGGAAAGTTTTGAGCCAATTGCGGGTGCCGACTCTTCTGGTAAAGCATTTGAGCCATCAACCGGTCATCAATGGGAGTTAGGCTTTAAATACGCCCCATTATCTGGTGATATCTCAGGTAACTTAGCACTCTTCCATATTACGAAGAAAAACGCGATCTTGACCGATCCGAATAATCCTTATGCACCGAACTATCAAGCGGGAGAAGTGGTATCACAAGGTATTGAACTTGAGGCAAAATGGCAAGTTACAGCACAAGCTGATTTCACTCTAGGCTATACATATACCGATATGGAGATTACCGAGGACAGTTATTACAACCAAGAAGGTAAAACGCCGGTTTGGGTACCTGAGCAAACGGCTTCTCTATGGGCAAATTACTTCTTTGAAGGAAATCTTTCAGGCCTTCGTACCAGTGCTGGCGTTCGCTATGTCGGGGAAGCACAAATTGATGCACAGAATAGTCAAAAAGTACCGGACTACACCTTGTTTGATTTAGCAGCAAGTTACGATTTCTCAACGGTATCTGAATCAATGAAAGGGGCTAGCGTCACGCTTTCTGCAAGCAATCTATTCGATAAAGAATACTATTCTTGTTACGACAAAAATAACTGTTGGTTTGGCGCTGAGCGCTCTATCGAAGCGAAGTTAGAATACAACTTCTAACCTCTTAGAGCGGAACAGCAGTAATTTGTAAAGCGATGGTTTCTACAATAAGCCATCGCTTTTTATTTTGCATAGAGCATCAATATAAACGCTACCGTGTCACTTTTTTATAGCACCTTTCTGGCCTACCAACAGAGCCATAGTTTAAATCAGCCTCTAGTTCACCAGTGCTGATAAGATACTCCAAATAGCGCCTTGCCGTTGTTCGGCTCACTCCGATTTTTTCACCTGCCTCATCAGCGGTCAGCGCAATGCCATTTAGGAACAACTCTCTGATCTTGTCTAGGGTTACACCATCAATCCCTTTTGGTAATCGGTTCGGCAAGTTGTCTTGATTGGCGTGAGACTGCAGCATTTTATCAACGAGGTTCTGATCCAAACTCTCCACGATGTCTAGTTGTTGGCGTTGGGACACATACTTTTTCAGTGCGGCATCTAAGCGTGGAAACATCACGGGTTTTAACAGGTAATCGACAACGCCACCCCTCATCGCCTGTTGTAATGTATCGACATCCCTTGCGGCTGTAATCAAAATGACATCACACGTTTGGTTACTTGCACGCAGTGTATTTAGTATCTCAAGCCCTGTGCCATCGGGAAGATAGACATCCATCAATAGTAAATCTGGCTTAAGAATGTCGAGTTGCATTTCTGCTTCCATTCTCGTGGTCGCAATTCCAACCACTTCCAAACCTGTCAGTTGGCTTAAGTATTTGTGGTGCAGCTCAGCAATAGCCAGATCATCTTCAATGATCATTACGCGAGTCGCCATACTCATAATTGTTCTTCCTTGGGTAAGTACACCGTTATTCTTGTCCCATAATTTGTATTGGGTATCATCTCAACATGGCCGTGATATCGAGTAGCAAGCTGATTGACAAGGTGTAACCCAACACCTCGATTTTGACGAGATTTCGTCGAAACGCCTTTTGTAAATAATGTTTGTGGATCCATTGTTTTTGGGAGGCCACAGCCATGATCTATCACCTCAAGTATCACTTCATTTCCGTAATCGCTAACGGACACATCAATGTTTCTGCGTTCTGACGCAACATTTGATTCATCGCGAATTGAAGTTAACGTGGCATCGAAAGCGTTATCAATCAAATTACCCAAAATTGTGACTAGGTCTTCCGAATTTAGCCACTCAGGCAGGGGCTCCAGACGACTGCCTTCCTCAACCACCAGTTGTAAGCCTAACTCGCGAGCACGTTCAGTTTTTCCAAGCAACATACCTGCAATTAGCGGGTCTTTAACGGTATCTCTTAAAAACTCAATCATTGCCTGATAGTGTGCGGTTTCTTGTCCAATTAACTTTTGCACCGCATCAAGTTCACCCATTTGTACGAGCCCACTAATGGTGTTGAGCTTATTGCGATGCTCATGGGTCTGCGAACGTAACAAATCTGCATACTCCTTGGTTTGTGATAGCTGCTCGGTTAGATCATTGATTTCATCCCTTAAACGGAAACTCGATACCGCCCCCACGATTTTTCCATCAACATAAATTGGAGAGCGATTTGCAATCAGGCGCTTATGATTAAGGAATATTTCAATATCATGATCTTCCTGCCCGCTTTCTAACACTGTATATAGATCGCTATCACGCAGCGTGTCAGTCAAAGGTTTATTGAGCGCTGATTCTCTATCAATACCGAGAATCTGGCAGGCACTACGATTTATCGAGCGAAGTATCCCTTGGGCATCAATGCTTAACACGCCCTCTTTGATGGTGCTCATCGTCACTTCTAATTCGCCGTACAACCGCCCTATCTCTTCAGGCTCAAAGCCTAAAATGGCGCGCTGAAACTTTCTCGACGCATAATTGGATACAATGGCATTAGCGACGACAACTACGATGACCATTAAAATCAAAAAGGCCAAAAATGGTTCGATGCGGTCTTGCAGTCGGTCGAGCAAATAGCCAACCGAAACCACACCAATGATGTTCCCTTGCTCGTCAAAAATCGCAGCTTTACCACGAACTGAATAACCTAACGAGCCCTGTGCCGTCGAAACATAAGACAATCCCCGTTCTAGCGCTCGACGATTGTCGCCACCTCTCATTGGCTTGCCCAACCGCTCATCAACAGGGTGGATTAAGCGTACTCCCTTATGGTCGCCAATAACGATGAAAGCAGCACCTATGGCTTCGGTTAATTCTCTAAAGCGAAGTTGGTATGGCTGGGGGTTTTGGGTTTCGATCATTTCACGAACAACCGCTGAGTTCGCTAAAAAACGGGCAACACCCAGTGCTTTTTCTCCCATTTCTTGCTCTTGATTGATTTTGAGATAAGTGAACCCCGCGGCGACAAGCAATAACAGCTCTATCAACCCCGATAGCGTCATGATAATGAGCATCCGCTTACGAAAGCTGATGGTTTTCCAACTCATTGATACATCCTTGTGATTCACTCTTGAGCGTAACGTTAACACTCAGTTAACAGCATGACGTTGTCGCGGTGATAAATCTGTGAGGAAGGCAAACAAACCGCAGAGTTTACGGTTAATTAATCGACGAGCTGAAACATAAAATTACAACCATTCACCAAATTTAGCATTCCTCTCTGATACTCAATTCCATACATAAATTGCCCTTAAAATCATGATCGCGATCACATCGATTTTAGCGGTTTTTGAGGCGTTTTTAGACTTTACAACGTATAATTTTTAATCAACGAAACCAATGAGAGTTTCGGTTTGAAAGCAGTGAAGCTGGAAGTCTATTAAAAGCTCAACATTGATGTCAGTGGTTTGGACAAAAATAAAACAAAACACAAATACTGACTATATGACAAACACTTAGACACCATCTGAAAACTGGAAAACTATAAACAGAGGTGCATTTATAGTTAGAAGGAACACCAAACATGGAACGCGATACCTTTGGAATATGCCTGAATAAGGCGATGCTGTCAGAGAATATGTATTCAACATTTACACACGTCAGGGCTTATGAAAAAAACGGAGGCGGTACTTCTGATCTCAAAGTCCTGTTATCGTTCCCTCAAATGAGTGGAAAAGATCTATTGAATACGATGCGAGGTTCTCGTCAGCTCGAGTGGAGAGCGGAGTTTCACTGTCCATATACGAAATAAATTTGTAACATCTCCCGCGCCCAGCACAAATATGACTGGGCGCATACTACTGCCCAATTTTCCCTCCTACTTAACACGCAGTTACGAATCCTTTATATTAGAGCTAATACTCTACGACAAAGCAGCCATTATGAAAAAAACAGGAAAGTTTTGGATACTGGGCTTACTTAGCAGCTCGATTTCCCTTGCCTGTCATGCGGCACCGATCACTTTTGATACCGCATGGCAGCTATTGCTAGAAAACAACTATTCTCTTAAAGCTCAACGCTCAAACGTCGAGAACTACCAATACCAAGAGAGTGCCACCAGCAATCTCAACTTACCTCAAGTTACCATTGGCGCGAATTACACGCGTTTAGATACCGATATCACGCTTTCGGGAAAACAGATTCTAGACAGCACAGGAGCACACATTAACGTACCTCCTGCTTTTCAGCCTATTTTTGGTGCCTTAGCTAATACCACTTCGACCATAACCGAGCGCGATATTTTCTCTTCGTCTATTCGTGCCATTTGGCCAATTTTTACTGGTGGTAGAATTTCTGCGGCTCAATCAGCAGCAGAAGGCAAAACGGATGAGGCGAAAAGTCAGCTTTTAATGGAACAACAAGCGCGTTTTGAAGATTTATCGAAGTACTACTTTTCTGTCGTACTGGCAAAGGAAGTACTCGCAACGCGGCAAGCGGTTGAAGCTGGGCTAAAAAAGCATCGAGATTTTGCCATTAAGCTTGAAGAGCAAGGACAAATCGCGCACGTTGAGCGCCTGCAAGCCGAGGCTTCTTTAGATAAAGCATCCGTAGAAACACGTAAAGCTGCCAGCGATTTGAGTATCGCTCAGGCTGCATTAGGTAAATTACTCGCACAAGATGACGCCGTAGAGCCCGCTGAATCTTTGTTTATCAACGACAGTCTTCCCCCTCTTAGCGCTTTTGTCGATCAAACGTTGCTTACCTATCCGGGGTTAGAACTTCTGAGCGCTAAACACAAACAAGCCTCTAGCTTAATCAAAGCAGAAAAAGGGAAATACTACCCTGAAGTTTATCTTTACGGCGACTACAGCTTGTATGAAGACGATTCTCTCGCAAGCCAAATGAAGCCTGACTGGTTAGTTGGTGTTGGTGTCAGCATTCCACTGATTGAATCATCAGGGCGAAGCGAAAAAGTCAAAGCCGCTCAAAGCGTCGTCTCGCAGGTCGACTCATTAAAGTCCCAAGCCAAACAAGACTTATCGCTGTTAGTCCAAAAGACATACTTGGAGGCTCAGCAAGCCATTGATGAAGTACAAGGGCTCGCATCTAGCATTGAACTCGCTAACGAAAACCTGCGCTTGCGTGAAAAAGCATTTACTCAGGGTCTGTCGTCTTCTCTGGATGTTGTGGATGCACAACTTTATGTCGCGAGTATAGAAACACAACGTTCAGCGGCGCGTTTCCGCTATTTAATATCTTTAACCAAGCTACTCGCATTGAGCAGTGAAATGAACAGCTTCGAACAATATCAAAATACCGCTTATATCCCTGCTTCAACATCCAAAGAGGTGAAATAAATCATGGCAGCTAAATCACTAAAACCCGTTTTACTCTCACTTTGTGCTTTGGGTGTTGCCTCTTGGGTTGGGTATCAATTTTACCAAGCCTATCAACCAGAACCGATCCGCTTACAGGGATTAATTGAAGCCCAGCAATACAGCATTTCCTCAAAAGTCCCAGGGCGTATTGATGAGGTCATGGTACGTAAAGGCGACGATGTAGAGAAAGGTCAGCTTATTTTTACCCTTCATAGTCCTGAAATTGAAGCGAAGTTAGAACAAGCAAAAGCAGGTGAAAAAGCGGCGGACGCCTTAGCTCAAGAAGCTGAGAAAGGCGCACGTGAGCAACAAATCCAAGCAGCAAAAGATCAGTGGATGAAAGCCAAAGCCGCTGCGAATTTAATGGAAAAAACCTACAATCGTGTGAATAACCTTTATAACGATGGCGTGGTTGCAGAACAAAAACGCGATGAAGCTTTAACTCAGTGGCAAGCAGCGAAATACACAGAAAGTGCCGCGTTTCAAATGTACGAAATGGCAAAAGAAGGCGCTAGAAGTGAAACCAAAGTGGCTGCGGCGGAAAAAGCGCGCATGGCATCAGGTGCCGTAGCCGAAGTAGAAGCGTACGCGAAAGATACTCAGATCTACAGCTGGTTTGACGGCGAAGTCTCTCAAGTTCTACTTCAAAGTGGTGAATTAGCACCTCAGGGCTTCCCGGTTGTTACTGTGATAGATACAGAAGATGCCTGGGCGACACTTAATGTGCGTGAAGATTACCTTCAACACTTTAAAAAAGGAGCAACCTTTGATGCCTATTTGCCTGCCTTAAACAAAAATGTTGAGTTCAAAGTAACGCATGTTGCCGTTATGGGTGACTTTGCAACGTGGAGAGCAACCGATGCTTCTCAAGGTTTTGATCTTCGTACCTTTGAAGTAGAAGCTCGTCCAGCTCAACCCGAACCTGAACTGCGTATGGGAATGAGTGTTGTCGTTGAACTTTAATCACAACCACTAGGTTAATGCTATGACGATTAAGATTTCACAGCGGCATATCTTACGACGAGACAAGTGGTTGCTTTCGTGCCTTACTTGGATACCGATTTTGCTCGCGATGATGATTTGGGGAGTGTTCTCTGCGGGCATTGCCCGGGATCTGCCAATCGGTGTGGTTGATCTACAACATTCCCAACTTTCTCGAAAGCTCATTCAATCTTTGGATGCGTCGTCGAGTCTGGCTGTCAACTATCACTACACCAGTGCAAGCGAAGCAAAAAATGCGATGATTGAAGGCGATATCTACGCTTACGCGGTCATCCCATCTAAGTTCGACCAAGATATTCTCCAACACCGCCAACCTCAACTTTCTGTCTTTTACAACAGTCAGTACATTTTGGTAGCGAAACTGATCAACTCTGCCGTTGCGCAAGCACAAGGCTATTTCGACGCTCAGGTTGAAGTAATGGGAAACTTGGCTAAGGGTAACACCACAACGTTAGCAGCGGCTGGACAAGCTGTACCCGTGTCGACACAAATAACCGCATTATTTAACCGTAACAATAACTACGCACAATTTTTGGTAACGGCTATCGTGCCAGCCATTTGGCAAATATGTATTGTAGTAAGCACTATTTTGATTCTTGCCGCGCACTTTCGCATTTATGGTGGAAAGAATGGCTTTGCATTTTTGGGCGAAAAGCCATACGCCAGGCTCACTACCTTATTAAGTCAGTACATTCCGGTCTTTATGGCGCAAGGTGCGTTGTTCTTGTACTGGTTTTATTCCGTGCTTGATTGGCCAATGGAAGGCAGTTTTGTGGTTATGCTATTAGCACAATTGGCGACGGTTATCGCCTGTATCATTATGGGAGCGTTGTTCTTCTTCTTGTCGATGGATCCTGCACGTGCGATGAGTTTTGCTGGCGCATTTACGGCTCCAAGCTTCGCGTTCATGGGAATTACATTCCCAGTTTCTGACATGAACACGCTCGCTTATGCATGGCGTTCATTATTGCCGATTACCCATTACATTGAAGTACAAGTGAGTCAAGCAAGCTATGGAGCATCGGCCGCGCAATCTTTAAGCTCGCTATGGCCTATGATTGGTTACGTTATGCCTCTGCTCATTACCGCAGCCTTGATGGGTAAACATCGAACAGCTTCATCAACACGCCAAGCGAAGGAGGCGGTATGACATTGTGGCAACTGATTAAAGCGGAACTTAAGGCCGTTCTAACCAATCCAGTCGTTACGTTGACCGTGTTTGGTGGTGTCGTATTTTACTCGTTTTTATACCCTTTGCCTTATGCACAACAAACGCCTCGTGAACAACCAATCGCGATTGTTAATCTAGATGGTAGTCAGACGAGTTTAAAGCTGGAACGTATGGTTGATGCCACCCCACAAGTCAACGTAGTCACTCGACTTCATACGATTGCCGATGCAAAGCAAGCATTTTTACAACGAGAGATCACCGGTTTTTTAGTCATACCAGAACACTTTTACAAAGACCTAATGCTAGGTAAAAGCCCGACTCTGGCCTACGCTGCGGACGCCTCGTATTTTCTCGTGTACGGAACCGTGGTAGAAGGATTGGCCCAAGCGGGAGGCACATTAGGGGCCCAAGTGAAAGTCAGTAAAATGGTGATAGATGGTGTGCCCATGAGTATGGCTAGCCATAATTACTCTGCTATTAAGCTTAATATGAAACCGACGTTCAACCCAACCATGGGTTACATCGAATACGTAGTTCCGGCAGTATTTGTTCTGATTTTACAACAAACGTTGATCATGGCGGTTGGATTGCAAACGGGAACACAGCGTCATGGTCGTGGCTATTGGTCACAAGTATCAACGGGATCGCTGCTGCTTGTGAGAACGTTAGTATTTGTGGCAATTTATTATTTACTCGGCGCCTATTATTTTGGTTTTAGCTTCGAACGCTTAAACGTAAACCATATCGCCAACGCGGGCGAATTGCTGGCTATGTTGTTACCGTTCTTTTTAGGTTGTTGCGGACTAGGCTTCTGGCTAGGTTACTTATTACCTCGGCGTGAACTTGTCACCTTAGTCGTCTTAGTGAGCTCTATGCCGCTCATTTTCTTGGCTGGTTTTATTTGGCCGATTGAAGCCATACCTACTCCCTTACTATGGATTGCTGATTTAAGCCCAAGCACTTGGGCGATCAAAGCTTTCTTAGCGCTAAACCAAATGGGGGCAACCTGGCAACAAGTCGCTCTACATTGGACGGCACTTTGGTCACTCACTGTGCTTTGGGGTAGCGTTGCGTACTGGATTGCTAAGCGAAGTAACAAGCCAGTTGTAACAGAGAGCTTGGGGTGACAGCTGACATTTTCTATTACTATAAAAAAAGCCGGGTAACTAAACCCGGCTGAAAATCTGCGTCCTTGCAGCGGACATATGGTAAAAACACTTTTTGCTCTGGGCTTACCCATTGAGCGAGATTAGATTAAGCCAAAAACTATGGACTCCATACTCTCATATAGAGGGTTATATCCTTCCAATAGACATTAGTCTTCGCTAGAAAGATAACGTTTTTCAGACACAAAAAAACAAGACTCACATTGAGTCTTGTTGTTGATAGGGATGAGCAGGATACATGTCGCCGCTAAGTCATATCACGGATTATTTTCTCTCGGTATTCTGTAACGACCTTCATGATTGAATTTTTTACATCACCAACTTGCTTAGAGGGTTGGCACCATAGGCCAAAACCAAACTTAAAACCTTCCAATAATTCAGAAGCTTCCACTGGCTCTATATGATTATTAGAAAACTCCGAATGGGCAAACGTTCTGGGGAGAATCGCCCATCCTAAACCTGCTTCAACCATTTTCACTACAAGGGCCAATTGGTCGACCTCTTCATGGTTCGAACTTACGATGACTTTTTCGCCCATTCCCTCTTCAATAAGAGACCGCAGTACAAATTGTTTACTATTCCTCAAGGCTGTCAATACTCGATCTGGTGCCATAGAAGCGAGTTCACCACCTTTCTGGACGAAAGGAACAAATTCAAAATGACCTAAAAACGTCGCATCCAGACTATGTATTGCTCGACTATCATGCACATTGACAATACCGAATTGATAATCACCATTCTGTAAACCCTCTTTAATTTCGTTGCGATTACGAACAAGAAAGTTAACTCGCATCATCGGAAAATCTGCTGCTAATTGAATACGAAGCAATACAAGAAAACGGTGTGGTATAGCGCTTGAATAGGCGATACTAACATTCTCTAACCCACCGTAAGCTAGACTTAATGCGACTTTATCGAAAGTACGTGCTTGTTCGATGGTTTGCTTAGCATAGTGGTAAAGAAGATGACCATCTTCTGTCGGTTCTACCGAGCGCCCCACTCGCTCAAACAGGTTGACCGCCAGTTGATCTTCAAGATTGGTAATCACCTGCCCTATTGTGGTTCGGTGCTTATTGAGTTTGACCGCCGCCTTACTAAACGAAAGCTGTTCATAAACGGTTACGAACGCGAGAAGTTGTTCAAAACTAAAATTCATAGGTTGTGCTTACTTTTTAGAGTTATCTAATTAAATTACCACAAGATCGTAGAATTGCTACTTGGTAACGGAAACAATCTGCGTTTGAATTCCTTCTCGACGACACAAAAAAACCTACTAGCTTCAGTAGGTTTTCTCTAACTTAGTTGTACTCAACGACACGAGCTAAATAGTTGAATTCTCCTGAGTCACCATGGTAATCGCGGTAGACATCGACACTGAAATATTTAGGTTGATCAGCGTAAATGTGGTCAACGACTTTTTGCTCAAGTGACTCCAACGTTTCACCGGCCTGAGAGTACACGAACTGCTTGTTCACTTTTTCCAATTTACGTTGTTTCGCTTCTTTGTGTGACACATAGTTGTTGATCTCTTCCCACTTTCCCACGAACTCGACCGCCACGTAACTCGAGTTCTCGTCAATCATGATAAAGGCTGCACCTTCTTCTTTGATTGCAGACAGTTGCTGCATATCACTATCCACTTTTTGCTGGTCAAGATGGGCTCCACTTTGGGCGAATGCAGTCGCGGAAGCGGTAAGCATCATGAGTGTAAGAACGGCTTTTTTCATTGTATCGTTTTCCTGTATTAAGGGAGTTCAGTTACCCAAAGTTGCCCTTGGGTGGCTTTTTTGAATCCATATTCGTAAATCGTCAGCAAGTAGCGGTGATCGAACATATCTTTCGTTACTTTGGCGTATCTGAAATCTTGATCAATGTAGGTAAACTGCATCTCGATATCGTTGATTTCACTGATGTATTTCATTCGATAGAGATCACCACGAGTTTGCGCTAGCGTAAGGCTTGAGACACTTTTCGATACCAAGTCCAAACCTTTGTCTTTTAGTGGACGATACGGCGCTTTTAACGCACCATTGCGAATCACATCCAACTGAGGCGCTTTTTCTAACCCCAAAGCATCTGAGATTTGTTGATAGTTGAAGTTAGACGGATTAAAGAACACCTGCGCTGCGAGACCGCCATCTACGTGTAACTCCTCAAGTGTTTCTCCATCATGTTCAACATCGATAAATTGTGGAGGGAAAACACCAGGGATCGATGCGCTCGCAGCAAGCACCTTGTAAATAAGTTCAGATTTGTCTGCTAAATCACTGTTCGCAATCGCACCAATATTCCAAATCACCAGTTCGCCTGAATCAAAATGGGTACTGCCAATAAAGAGGCGTTTACCATTGCGGTGTTGCTGCGCCATCGCCTCGATCATGGGCTCAGGGTAAGCGTCTGCGATGAATTCATAGAGGTTCTCACCATCGGTAAACGCGTCCTTAAACAGGGTATTTAAGAAGTTCTTCTTACCCAAAATATTCTTATCATTGATGTTGAGCATGACTTCTTTCATCTTTGGCATCGCATCACCGCCAATGAAAACAAAAGGAGCGATTAGGGCACCCGCACTGACTCCAGTAATGATGGCATAATCTTTTAGCTCCCCCTTTTCCTGTAGCCCCATCAAAACGCCGGCCCCGTATGCGCCGTTTACGCCACCACCCGATAAGGCCAAAATATTGAGCTGTTCACCCTCTACTTTGATCGGTGTGGTTTGATTGTGCGCTGAGTAGAGAAAATCCGGCGCTTCATTGGCCCACATTCGAAGTGGCTCATTTGGTGTCGAACTCGCGATCTCGACATCTTTATAGTTGCTTTGAGAAACACGAACATCCAGCGTATGGGGTGAACTACAAGCTACTATCAGCAGCGAAAGTACAACCGTCACACCAGAGGAAATTAAACGATTCATAATCAGTCTCATTTAATGTTCTCTGGCGTATGACCAGAGACTCAGTTTGAAGTTAATTGGGTCAAAATGAAGTCCGTTTCGTTGTGTGGAGTTACTATAGCTAGGCACGGCTAAACCCCATAATCGCGATTGTAGGATGCTATCCATCAAAGCAATTATGCCAAGTTTCTATATGCTAACTTTACGCTTCTCCGTTAATTAGGTACTGCGCTAAGCAATTTTCACGACGTTGAACTCATGCGTCGGTTCGACAAATTCGTATTGGGCATTGATCGTCTGTAGCTCCCATGTGCCATAGCCTTTGGTGATCTCCAATACACCGTAAACGGCGTTATGTGTATGACGAAAGGCTGCGACAGGAGACATCTTCTTCACCAAACAAGAAGTAAAAATCGCAGAAATCAAATCACCGACACCGACTGGCTGCATAGCAAATTCAACACTAGGGCGTTGGGCCAAATAGCTTGCTTTCGGCGTGGCTAAAATCATACTGAAGGCGTCATCTGTTAGTGCATGCAGATGTTTCACCAATACCATTTTCGGTCCCAGCTCTAGGGCTTTTTTACATGCAGTGACCGCATCATAAAGAGAGTCAATTTTCACACCTGTTAACTCGCTCAGTTCAAACTGGTTAGGAACAATCACATCAGCGATGGGCAACAAGCTATGGCTTATCGCTTCTTTGACACCGTCTGCCACAATGCAACCTTTGTCTGGATCACCCATAACTGGGTCACACACATACAGTGCACTATGGTTACGCGATTTGACTAAACTTACCGCTTCGGCCACCGCTCGACATTGCTCTGCGCTGCCTTGATAACCGGACAGTATCGCGCCACATTCGCCTAACTTCTCAATGTTATCTAAGCCTCTCATTAGAGAATGAATTTCATCTGCCCCAAACTTCTGTCCAGTCCAACCTTGCTGGTACTGAGTGTGATTTGAAAACTGAACCGTGTGAATTGGCCAGACTTCGAGGCCCATTCTCTGCATCGGGAAGACGGCAGAACTGTTTCCTGCGTGGCCATAAACCACATGAGATTGAATAGAAATAATGCTTTTCATAAGTCACTCTTAATTGAGAAGTTTGTTAGCTTGGCGACTAAATAAACACAATATCGCGCACTGTGCTTATTTGGTCGGAATAGCCTCGACAACGCCGAGACTTATTCTTAATCAGGCTGGATTAATTAGCCTTGGAATTCAGCAAAGTACTCATCCAACACTTTGCGTGTTGCACGACCGATAAGCTCGTATTCGTGGTGAGTAAGGTTTGCTAGTGAAACTCGAACTGATGCGTGTACTACATCGAAGCCTTGGCCTGGAAGTAGGATAACGCCGGTTTCATGTGCAAGGCGGAACAGGAAGTCTTTGCCTTTCTCGCTCGCTTTGAACCATTCAACGAAGGCTGGTCCGTACAATTTGCCGCCCAGAGTGTCGAGCTCAAGCAGTGTGTAGTAGTCCACACGATCTTTGTTTTCTTCAATTTCTACACCCATGTTTTTGTACAGAGTTTTGTAACGCTCGCGGATGATGCGTTTACATGCTTCTTTGTAGTTTTGTTCCGAGTCCATCAAGCAGTTCAAAGAGAACAGCGCCATTTGAACTTGTTGAGGAAGAGACAAACCTGCTGTGTGGTTAAGCGCTACGCTGCGGCTATCTGCTACGATACGGTCAATAAACTTAATCTCACGAGGTTCCGGAGTCAGCGTTTTGTAACGATCGTCCAACTCAAGTTGACGCGCTTCAGGAAGGCTGCGCATTGCATCGTCAAACACGTTGTTGTGTTGAATTGCAATCGAGCCTAAACGCCAGCCTGTTGCACCGAAGTACTTAGAGAACGAGTACACACAAAGCGTGTTGTATGGCAGTTTCGCAAACAGTGAGACAAAGTCGTCCGCAAATGTGCCGTATACATCGTCAGTCACGATGAACAGGTCGCTACGTTCGTTGTTTACGAAGTTTGATAGGTTATCTAGAGTTTCGTCAGAGAACTTCACAGACGCTGGGTTTGCTGGGTTCACGACACAAAGCAGTTTGATGCCTGTATCTGCAAGCTTTTCGATTTCAGACATCGGCAGTTGCCATGTTGTCTCATCCAGACGTAGCTCAACGATCTCCAGTTCGTATTCACTCAGTTCTGGGATCTCTAGGTACGGCGTAAAGATTGGAGTGATTAGCGCTACCTTGTCACCTTTCTTCAACAAACCGTTGTTGAACATAGTTTGGAAGGTGTACGTCATAGACGCCGTACCGCCTTCAGTTGCAAACAGATCGAAGTCTGTCGTCATTGGCATTGGGCCGTACATCTCTTCTGCAATGTATTGCTTCACAACGGTTTCGATGTTCGTCAGCATACGTGGTGGCACTGGGTAGTTACATGCAAGGTATGCGTTAACCAGCTCATTCAAGAAAGCTTGTTTCTCTAGACCCAAACGGTCTTTTGCGTAGCTCAACGACTTTTCCAAGAACTGCACGCCTTGGTCTTTCTTATTGTCGTTTGCAAACGTGTCGAAACGCTCAACAATGCCCACACCATCAGGAATGCCACCGAAGCCACCATCTAGGTATGAGTAAGTGCGCTCGGCTTCCAATATTGCGAACTCACCCAAACGAATGAACGCTTTACGCGGTAGTGTCGCAAGAAAATTAGGATTACCACGACCTGCATCTAATAAAGCGCGGTCAGGAACAGTTTGTGCCACTTCAATTAGTTTATCTTTTAATTCAAATGGGCTTAAATCTGCTAATTTTGAAAAATCAATTGTTGTGTTTTGCGTAGTCATAATATTTACCTGAATCTATTATTTAGTAAAATTTGGATAATACTTCCCCTACCGCCTATTTAATTAGGCGATAAGAGTGTTCGAATTTATTTAAATTACATGCCTGCGTTTAAAGTAATAATGCCGACAATAATTGGACCCCATAGGGTGAGCAGTACATTGGCGACTGCATAAGTCACGGTGAATGAGAATACTGGCGTTGCATTACCTGTTTTTTCCATTAAAGCCGCAAATGCTGGGTTTGCACTTCGTCCACCTGTAACACAGCCAAGTGCTTCAACTGGATTCTTAATCTTCAATACAAAATATGAGAAGAAGAACGAAATAATCTGAGGGATAATCGTTACACCCATGCCAAGGAACAACAGAGACATACCGTGTTCTTTGATGGTGTCGACCGCTTGAGGCCCAGCCTCAAGGCCAACAATGCCCACAAATGCTGCCAAACCGAAATCTCGAATAAAGTTCGCGGCACCCATAGGAAACTGAGCAACATGCGGATTGCGGCTACGCAACCAACCGACAATCAAACCTGAGATCAAACAACCTGCACCAGAACCGATAGTGACGGGAATACCAGCAATCTTAAAACTGATTAGACCAATTAATAGGCCAACCACCATGCCCATACCAAGCACGACTAAGTCAGTCACGTTTGCTGAGCCCATTCGCTGACCAATGTTTTTCTCAACGCGATTGATGTCTTTTGCGGTACCTGTAAGCTGGATGACGTCGTTTTTCTTCACCACAAGATCCGGCGTCATTTCGATAGAGCTGCCTTCACGAATGTAATCCGTCACATAAATACCGCGCATAGAGCCTTGGTTCGAAGCCTCTTTAATTTCTTGCAGCGACTTACCAATCAGTTTGCGGTTGTCTGCGATCAGTTGACGGTTTTCTTCAATAACTTCATAGCCTTCTGGAAGTGCAATCTCATTGTCAGCCAAACCATCTTGCAGCTGATGCACTGCATTACGGCGACCTGTTACGACAATGACATCCCCTTCTTTCAGGGCTGTGAATTTGTCCACGTCTAGCACTTTGCCATCGCGTTGAATCAATTCAATACAAGCAGCCAGAGCGTGTTGGTTTAACTGAGCTAAGGTTTTGCCTGCTAGCCCACCATCTTTGCTCACTTTAAATGCTCGTGTAACCAGCGCTGTGACAGCGTTGAACTCACCCGGCGCTAAATCACGCTTACCATTTGAATTTTTCTCTTCTAGAGCAATCGCTTCTGCTCGGATATCCCACTTCATCAGTGTTGGGAATACCCATGTCACCATCAGAATTGGACCAAGCGAACCAAAGATGTACGTAACTGCGTAGCCTACTGCGACATTGGTCTGCATTAGGTGCTTAGCTTCTTCTGTCACACCCCCAAGACGTGCGATCGCATCACCCGCTGTACCGATGATTGCCGATTGAGTCAAACCACCAGCTGCAAGGCCTGCTGCCGTACCTCTGTCTAGATCGAACATCCAAGCTGCTGCTAGTACACAAAGCAGGCCAGACACCGTCATCACTACAGCGGAAAGTAGAATGTTGATGGTTCTAAAGTTCAATGCTTTGAAGAACTGCGCACCACCTTGATACCCTACAGCGTAAATAAAGAGCGCAAAGAAAATGCTTTTTACGCCGGGATCAATATGAACACCAAATTGCCCAATAATTACACCCATTAATAATGTTCCGGCAACACCGCCAAGAACAAATCGACCAATGGTAATTTTACCTACCATATAACCGAGAGAGAGCGTAATAAAGAGAGCAACAAATGGTGCCATGTCAAAAAGGTTAGAAATAATTTCCATGACAATTTTACTCTTACTAATAAATATAAAACTCAAATAATCTAACGAATAATCTGTCACTCATATTTGTTGGATTATTTAATTTAAAAGCATCTCGTTTGCTTCGAAGCGAATATTAGAAACAAAACCTCACAACTCGTAATCCCATTTGAAGGATGAAACCATCACTTCGCATATTCAAAAGCAAACATTGAACAATAATTGTCGAAAATTTAATAACTTAGTGGTATTAAATGAGCATCAAATAAATTGGAAAATAAATTTATTTTTATGTTCACTGTCCAAAAAGCTACTTTGTTGCGCTATTCCCTCTATATAGCGCATGACACCTTTCTCTTGATGGATTAGATCCTACAAAAGCGATTATCACTGATGCCATCACTTGCCTTATCTTTACATTCATCAAGTTAATAGAGAAAAACACCATGAACTCAATGCCACATGAACTTGTGTGGGGCGAAGTTTACTTCCCTCCCTTGTTGCTGGTTATTGCATTGGCTTACATGCTCACCATTTTGGTTGGAACCGTTGCAACAAAACTGGGACTCCACAAATACGTTGCATTTCCTGCGCTCGCTGAGCTAAGCCTAATTGTGATTTTTACTGGCGTTATTGGTCGATTCATTACCATATTTTGAGGCAAATTCCGTGATAAAACGTTATCTCATCACACTGCTACTACTGTGTTCCGCTGGCACCGTGATTTTCAGCTACTACCAATCATACACTGACAACCCATGGACTAGAGATGGCCAAGTTAGCGCGCACATCGTTTCTATAACCCCCCGCGTGACAGGACAAATCATCCAAGTCTACGTTGAAGACAATTCGCAAGTGAAACAAGGCGATTTGCTGTTTGAGATTGACCCAAGCATCTATAAAGCGGCGTACCACAAAGCGCTAGCAGCTCAAAAGCAAGCCATTGCATTACTAGCAAAGGCCAAAAATGAAGAGCAGCGAGCACTTAAGTTAGAAAAGCGCACACCTGGCGCTGTACCTGTACTGACATTGAATAACCTAGACAATGCGGTGGAGACAGCCGTTGCCAACGTAGAGCTCGCGAAAGCCAATGTTGAAGAAGCCAAGCTAAACCTTGATTACACAAAAGTTTATGCGCCAACGAATGGTTATATCACTAATTTGAACTTACGCGTCGGCTCTCAAGTCGTCGCTAACTCCCCAGTCGTGGCTTTGATTGATGAAGACAGCTTTTGGATCGAAGGATATTTCAAAGAAACGGATTTAGTTGGCGTTGATCCACAAGATAAAGCCTACGTGACCTTAATGATGCACAATGAAGCTGTGCTGGAAGGAAAAATCAAAAGCATTGGCTACGGCATTGCGAAGCAAGATGGTAGTACTGGTAACGATCTTTTGCCCAATGTGAACCCTAACTTTCAGTGGATACGCTTAGCTCAACGCATTCCAATTAAAGTTAAATTAGATCACTTACCGAAAGATTTTCAACTACGTGTTGGTATGACGGCCTCTATCAAAATCATCAAACAATAATGCGGTGGAATGTATGTTTAATGCCTCAACCAAAGAAGCAATCAAAGCTGCGCTGTCTATCGTTATCGCGATCTGCCTTGCCTTATGGTTTCAATGGGAGAAACCGTATTGGGCAGCGATCGCAGTCGCGGTAATGGCATTAAATGAAAGCTTCGCTCACTCAATAAACAAAGGTCATAATCGCTTATTAGGAACCCTCCTTGGCATCGGTTATGCCTTTTTCCTCATCACGACGTTTTCTCAAGATCGCTTTTTGTTTCTCACCTTCTTCACCTTGTTTTTAGGTGCGTGCATTTTTATGTCGAGCGACGAAAAGTATGGTTATGTGTTCTCTATCGGCTTTGCTGTGTGCTCCATCATCGCATGTATGGGAGGATTTGATAGTCAAGCAACGTTCCACTTCGCTGTTCTTCGCATGCAAGAGACGATTCTTGGTGTAATCACGTTTTCTGTTGTGTACCGATTAGTTTGGCCAGTCAGTACAGAACAAAACTTCATTCAACGTTTTGAGGCCAGCAGAGAGGCGATGCTTAACGCTATGAAATCGCCCAATGATATAGATATTGACGCTCTTGAGACCAACAGCGCCAACATAGAAAAGTTATTCCAACTGGTCGGCTTACCACTTACTGGCAGCTACCACTTGAAAGAACATCGTCAGCTATGGCGTGCACGTTTAAATGAGATGGCACAAATCCAAGACCGATTGCTAGAACAAGCAGATAAATCGCAAAGTCGTGAGATCGATTGGCCAACGCTAACGCAGCAACTTCAAAGCTTTGATATTAGAAATCCGAGTACGTCGCTCATTGGTCACGTTGCTTATGTCATGCAAAGAGAGAAAAACACGGTTTGGCATCACGAGCATCGAACGTTTATCCAGCATTTGAATGAAGACGGCAGAAAGGTACTGCAAGGTGTCTCCATGTTCGTCACTTCTTTGTTGATCTGGATTTATCTGCCCGTACCTGGAGGTTTCATTTTTCCGATGCTAGCAGGCGTGTTCTCTTCAATCGTTCCTACTATGCCACCAAGCATTATTAAAGATGCATTTTTTGGTGTGATAGGCACTGGCACGGTGATTCTATTGCAATACATTTTCATAATGCCAATGATGACCGAGCTTTGGCAGCTTGGGCTATTCTACTTCATCAACATCATCGTAATTTGGAAGGTATTTTCCACACCAAAACTGATGGTACACAGAATTCTAGGTATTAACTTATTGGTTGTCTTGACATCAGGAGCGCTCAATTTAACCCCAGCGTATCGAATTGAAACGCCCTTGCTGATGCTGGTAAACATTATGATCATTTTGATGATTACCAAGTTGTTTACTGATCTGTTTCGTGTTCGCGTTACGGTCTAAGCGTCACCTCCGTTCTTGAAACTAAAGCCCTGCATTGCTTCTGCTATGCGGGGCTGTTTGTTTGTGAGCTAGCCATTATTCCTCCGTAATCCATAAAGCGAGGATAGTATCCATCAAAAGCGATTAACGGTATTTCTCTTCACCTCATAAAATCCTCTCATTGATTCACGAAATGCAATCGAAAACTCTGCATTCACAACGTCAATCACAGCAAACACATCTATCTAACTGAACAAGAAGTTCAGTGACACATTAACTGTCTGAGTCTCGAAGGTTTGAGACTATTCAGAGTGGAAACTGTCATGAGTTTTTTTGAATTACGCGCCGGCAAGACGTCTTCTCTTACTGTGCTCGCGAGCGCACTAATGCTTACTACCCCCACTTTTGGCTTCGCCGCTGAAGAGACGACGACCTACAACGAAGTAATCGAGCAAGGCCGAGCGCTGTTCGACAAATACGGTATCAGTCATGATTTACCAAAACTGGCCATCAGCTCTCTAGTTCAAGGCGAACATTTGGTCGAGCATGCCCACCGAAGTGTTAAAATCGGTGATAGCGTTCGCGATTCGTCCGTCTACTTGGTTAAGAACACCGATAACAAAGGCAACATTGATCTGCGTATCAAGTACAACCCTGAACAACTCGATGAAAATGAAAAAGTACTTGATGAGATCGAAGCTTTCACACGAACAGAATACCGCCTTCGAAACTACGCGGAGAGTTTTGATCCGTCATCAGTAAGAGCCAAAGAGGATCAGAATGGTAATGTGATCATCAGTTTTAATTACTCAAAATACGGTCTTCCTCAAGATATCGCCTACTTTCGCTTTTTAAGCGTTGATATTGAGTTGGTTAATGGTGAACCGAAACGTATGGTCATTACCAACGATAAACCGTTCACACATCACAACTACCAAGTGGATTCTTACGATCAAGAGATCCTCTTCCAGAAGTTAGCGTCAGGCAAAATTGCGATTGCCAGTAAAAACACCAAGATAGTTGGTTCAAAGAAAAATAAACCCCTCGAAATGATGAGCAGCGTAAAACCGGTAGCGATTTATGAAGATAAGCTTGGCGTGCAAGTACTAGACGAAAAACGCTTGAATGAGGTCTCTGATCCACGCATGCAAGAAGCCAGTGTTAAGCTAGACCGAGTTTTTCCTTTAATGGGTGATATGGTTCGTCGTCAAGGTATCGATTTGCCTCTGCCGTTTGGTGTGTCGCTAGCGTATCGAAATCAAGATATGAATATTCCATTTAATGATTTCACGATTGAAGGCATCGGCCTTAATGAACTGTTTGATCCAGAAGACAGTGTCGGCATCGTGAGTGCTGAGAGCATGACGCTTCGTGGCGATGTAAACATCCTGCCATTTTGGAATGTATTTGGTTACATCGGAAAAGTTAATGTCGATGCCAATGTTGATGCCGCCTACACGGGTGAAGGTGGCCAGTACATAAAAGATAAGCTGAACGATAAACTGCCAGGATTAGGTGATAAGTTTTGCGATGGTTTATCTGCACTTTGTAGTCGCGGACGCCTAGACGTGCCGCTGCATTTGGAATATGACCTTCGTGGTATAGGTACAACCCTTTCGGTTGGCTATAAAGAATTCTTTGCTTCTGTCACTGGTACCTATTCGCAAACTCGCTTAAAGGGCTTAGATGATTGGGGCGATGGTATTGTTACTGTACAGCCGATGTTGGGTTATCAACTTGTCGATTATCGCACGCAGTTTTTTGTCGGAGCAGAATATCAAGGACTGGACGCTCGAATGGACGGGCATGTAAAAAGTGGTGATATCGAATTCGATTACGACATTGGTGTAGATCTTAATCAATGGGCGTTTTTGACTGGTTTCAATAAGCAAATCGGCAAAAACTACAACCTGACCTTTCTCTATAACAAAGGGGAAACTCGAGAGTCAGTAACCTTAAATCTTGGTTACCGTTTCTAGCTCTCATAAAGAGCCCACCCCTAGACGATGGTAGGACTGCATCCTACAAAGGCGATTACTGAAACTGTCGCCGATGTCCTACCATTTGAGCCATCAATACAACAAGCCATCCAACCATTCACGGATTAATGCCAAAGCGTCAGGACGTCGCTTGTTAGATGCCGTTTAACATTTTCGGTGTACGCACCAAATGACTTTTGGACATAACAATGACTTTACTCAATCGCTCAACTTTAGCCATTACCATCACTCTTGCCTTAGCAGCTTGCAGTGATGACTCTGGTAAACCTAGCGTTCCTAACGGCCCGAAGCCACTACAACCCTTACCACCAGAGCAAATCGCTTTGGAAATTGGCGATGCAACCATTCAAGCGACCAAAGAGTCCCTTGTCATCACGCCTCTTGATGCGGATGAAAAACTGGCAGCGGTAGAGGCGTTCAAAGGTATCCAGTTTGCGCAAGCAGACCGCTTTCAGCACAGCATTGCGGTCCCACTTGAAGGCGATGTTGATGCGACTCAGTTCGGTGATGCGTGTCCGCAATTAAAAACCACGACACAAACGCAATCAGAAAATTGTTTGAACCTAAACATTTGGCGACCTGCCGGGACAGAAGCGTACGCAGATTTGCCAGTTTATGTCTTTATTCACGGTGGAGACTTTGAATACGGCGCGGGCTCAGAACCGCTGATTCATGGTGATATGGTGGTTGCACAAGGTGCTGACGATGGTAACCCGTTTATTGCAGTTACTTTTAACTATCGTTTGGGCTTGCTAGGCAGTGTTTGGATCGATGGTTTGGACAACCCTGAGGGCGGTAACTTTGGTCTAGGCGATCAAAAACACGCGCTTGAATGGGTTCAACAAAACATAGAGGCATTCGGCGGCAATCCGCAAAACGTGACACTCATGGGTCAAGGTGCGGGTGCCATGTCGGTGGGAATTTTACAGCAATCAAAAGGCGATGCTGCAATCGCAGGTGAGCACTTTCAACGTGCCATCATGCAAAGCAACCCTTACGGCTTTGAATATAAAAGTTACGATGTTGCCAAGAGCCAAAGACCAGAGCAAAGCGTTGAAGATCTTGCGTTACTACCACTTGAAGAGATCATGAAGGTACAAAGCGAGATGCTTGATCCTATTCAACGTCTTAAGAACTGGATACTGACCGCCGTGAATATTCCGGTTATAAGCCCAACACGCGACAACAGCCCATTAGCTACATTGATGCCATTTGCGCCTTACATCGAGCATCGCCCACCAGCGTTTCTAGTGAAAGAAGTACCAGGCTATCACTTTACTGAGCAAGCCATTGAGAGTGAATGGATCGTACCAACGGTAATTGGCTCTAACAGCGCAGAAATCAATACTCTGGGCATGCTGCCGAGCCTGACATTTTTGATCCCAACTATCATTGAAATCTTGAGCCAAGAAGCACCAGAAATCATTGAAAGTGGTGACGAAACCTTAATCGTCGAATACATGGTGGAGTGGCTAGAATCGGAAACGAACTTAAACCGTTTACGCACCGAATATCGTTCATTACTCAGCGATTCAGCTTCAATTGAACTCGATCTTTCTGACTTATTGGAACTGCTGCCTTGCACCGCTTATGAGGCGATGACTAAGTTGTTCTTCGGTTTGGGGAACTCCGATTCAACCACGGAGTTACTTGCTCTGGCTGACTTCTTCCCTAACGATGAAAGCGAACTGAATGGCGCGTCCAAAAACATGCAGCAATTCAAAACCGCGTTACATGACTTGCTCTTCACGGGTCCAAACCGTCATAAAGTTTCAACTGAAGAAGCAACAGGAGCAACGCCAAGCTTTTACTACTTTGACTACACACCTAGATTCAACGTATGGACTTACAACACAAAAGGTGAAAATGGCGATCTCGACGTTGGTGATTTACTCAAAAGCATCAGTTGTATTGTGGGCGCTTGTAATGCATCGGAATTACCATTTGTGTTTAATAAAGCATTAAAGCTTGATGGTTCAAGTGTTCGTCCAGGTAGCAAAGACAAAGCAATGATGAACGAGCTCTCTCGTATGTGGTTTAGCGAACGTTTATTTGAGGACTTCCAATACAACAGCGCGACTGATCGAGTATTGCTGATCGATAACGATGGCGGTATTCAGTCCACACAAGACTGGGACAATGCTCATCACTCAGGCATCGATCCAAAACTGCGCCAAGGTCGGCTCAACGGTCTCGAGGAACTTGGGCTGATTCTGAGTCACATGTAACTTCATCCTCAGCCACTAAAAACTCGTTACCGAATACCTAAAAGCCAGTTCGCTGGCTTTTTTCATCCTCATTCCTTGAACATCATTAGGAAGGTTTACTCATGTTTCCTAACGCCCTTCGCGCTCTGCTGATCTTTATCTTCAGCGTGCTATTGGTTGGCTGTGCCCAGCCCTACCCTCAAGTTGAACCGGATTTTGAAGCCAATTGGCAAACTACTCAGCATCAAGCCGAAGTTTACTTAATTCCTACCGCTCCAGAAGCCTTTGCTCGTCGCGTTGAACTGGTAAGAAACGCTCAGAAAAGCATCGATATGACTTACTTTTCTTGGGAGAGTGACACACTTGGTTTGATGCTACTCAATGAACTCAAGCAAGCAGCAGATCGAGGCGTGCAAGTTCGACTCACTCTCGATGATTTATTGGTGTTTAACGAGAAATGGCTTGCTGATCTCAGCGCTCACGACAACATTCAAATCCGTTTATTCAATCCGTTTGATTCACGTAAGTCAGGTTGGATTGGTCGCGCCGTCAACTTCTCTACTCACCAACAACGTTTGGACAATCGTCTGCACGAGAAGTACTTCAACGTCGACCATCAATGGATGATTCTAGGTGGACGTAACATTGGCGACGACTATTTTGGTTACAGCCGCAAAGCCAACTTCTTTGATATGGATGTCTTGTTCAAAGGCAGCATTATTCGAGCGTTCGACAAAAACTACCAACAGCTTTGGGACAGCGAGCATGTTACGCCAATAGAAAACATCGTTAACGTTACCCCAAACTATTCCGCGTTTACTAAAGCGCTTAATAAAGGTGAGAAAGACAAAAGCATCATTCTGGCTGAAGTTGAAAAACAGGTAAAACAACTGATCAGTCCCGACTTCATTGCTACGCAAGTCACCCCCGTTTTCGACTCATTAGACAAGTTAGAAAACAACAAACCCTACTTTAGAAAACGTGTAGAACACCAAGTTTGGCAACAAATAACCACTGCATCCAAAGCAGTAATATCAACGCCTTACGTGGTACCGAGTGATGGTGAATTTGCCTTTATTGATACCTTGATGGAGCAAAAAGCGGACATCACGTTAATGACGAACTCGTCTGCTTCTAATGATTCTGGTTTTATTCCGGCTTATTACGAGGAGCATCGTCAAACCTTGTTGGATAAGGGCGTTCATATACTTGAGTACAAAAACCAAGCGAACAATGATGACCATTACTTCCTTGCGGATACTTATTATCACAACAAGACGGTGATACTCGATGATCGGCTGACTTATATCGGCTCATCAAACTTCGACCCAAGATCGGATTTCCTCAATGTGGAATTTGGTGTGTTGGTCCAAAGCGAAGCCTTTGCAGAACATGTCATGCACTACTTAACCCGACAACAAGATGAACTGTTTTGGCGAGTATCTCGAGATGGACAAGGCCAAACTCAGTGGCAATCAATGAATGAAACCCATACTAAGAATCCAAACTATGGTGGATGGCATAAGGCGCCTAACTGGATATTCAAGAAACTGAATGGTGAGTTTGAACTCTAAACAATCAAGACTTAAAAGGCTCTCTATCTGCAAGGATGAGAGCCTTTTTAATGTCCGCTAAAACTGCGTGCCTAGCGAAAAGTGAACGCGGAATTGGTCTCCTTGTGGGGCATCTAAACCATAAGCAAAGTCCACTTTGACAGGCACGTATTTTGAATTCCATATCAAACTCAACCCTGTACCGCTTTTCCAATCCACCCTATCGTTGAAGGCATCACCAACATCATAAAATGCCCCAAGCCACAATTGGCGGTAGACCTGATATTGATATTCCAACCCAGCAGTAAACATGTAACGAGCACCGGTTAAATCGCCATTTTCATCTCTCGGAGAGATAGACTCATAACCATAACCCCGAAGATTGCCGTCACCTCCCGCAAAGAAACGTAATGATGATGGGATATCGCTCAAAGTGTCAGCGACATTAATACCGACATTGGAACGAAAGTGAAACTTGTGTTTTTCACTAATATCCCACGACAGCACACTGTTGCCTTCAATGCGCAGCAAACGAGAATCGGAGAAAAAATTGGGGTCCGAGTATTCCAATGAGTAGACGTGACGGTGATTTACTTCTAATTGATCGTTCTTGCGATCAAGCAGTGAAAATGTCACCCCAGGTAATAACAACTGTGATTCGTTATTCTCCGACGCTTGTTGATAACTTTCTTGCAAATAACGAACGTGCATGGTGCTTTGCCAATCACTGTCTAACTGCCAGTGTTTTTCAAACGATAAATCATTAGAAAAACTCGATGTGTCTCGATAGTCGACATGCTTAGATTCAAACTGAATCCCGTAGTAATCCGTTAGAACATTTTGGGTGGGAATTTTGTAACCAAGTAATAGGGATTGTTCCGGTTTGGAAGCGTACGCTTGTGCCTCAAAACTGTGTCCACGTGCGTTATACCAAGGCTTGGTCCAGTTTAGCGAAGCGCGCAACCCCAAGTCTGTCGAATAACCTCCACCGACTTGCACAATATTGCGTGAATTCGGCTCTGCGAGTACTTCTATCGGCACCTTATAGCCATCGAATACCTCCTCGAAATCCGCTTTCACAATCACACTGCGAAACCAATCAGTACTGGAGAGATCGGCCTGATATTGACTCAATTTCAAAGTGTCAAAATCGTCGCCCCACTCAAATGTTCTCATCGCTTCTATTCGAGCCGTTTCGATACCCGACGTAAGGACAGAGAGCTCTCCAAATTGGTAACGAGAACCACTAGAGAAATGCAGATTCACATGGGCTTGATTCAAACTTGGAATGACTTCCAAAGACGATTCGATAAAACGTCCATCTAAGTAACCTTTTTGCTGAGCCAATGAAATCAAGTTTCGTTTTAGCGTGTCGTACTCAGAATGAAGCAACGGCTGCCCTTGTTTAAGTTGAGCTTGATTAATTAGTTCGATGAAATCCTGATCGTTACAGGCCTCCCCCGACACGGCAAGGTTAGATTTTGCCACCAACATCACCTCCCCAGCGTCGACCTCAAGCGTGATGAGATCATTCTCGGATCTCTGAACTCTGAGCTCGGAATGATAGTAGCCATAAGGGTTTAATGCGTTATTAACCACCTGCGTTAGTCGATTTGAGGTAATGTTTGAAACAGAGAGTTTCGTTAGTGGTGTAAGGTGATTTTCAAGATTTTTCTCTAATCTTGGCGTTAGTCCTTTGATTTTAAATTGCGCTCCGAGTACATGATGTAAAGGGATAGAAGCTAAAACTGATATACCTATTATTTGTTTAATGAGAGGAGACACACCGCTACCTAGTTTAGCAATACACTCGACAAGGTTAATGATGGAATGACATATCAGTTAATCGCGTATGTAGGATTGCTCCCTACGAAATCCTCTCGAGAATTAACGTTTCACAAGTAGATTCTTTGAACAATAAGTGGGCTCAAGCTAGGAGGTGGCAAATCATGCGGTCTGAAATAGGTATACTGTTTGCCAAAAATACAAAACCCAACGCTAAATGGATCTCATCAAGCGTTGGGTTACATTGATAATGTGTTTTTTAATCTAAAAAGCGTCTGTTAGTAAAACTAGATCGAAGAACAGTTTCCTTTTTCTGCCATGTCGACTTTTAGTACTTCTGCTTTACCTTTGCTTTCGTCTACGAGTTCTACGCCCGCACCACCAACAAATACACCCATTTTAATGTATTGATTAACGAAATAATTACGGCCCTCTTCCGTTAAGATAGTTAAGTGATTTTCAGAAAACTCAGACTCTGTACTTACTTGATGTTCTTTATTGCCTTCGACCTCATGGTAGAAGAATACACCAGGAGCGGTTTCACCAATACATTCCCCATCGACGTAAACATACTTTTTAAGCGCTGCTCCGACAAAAGCATCTTCTCGGTAAATGTAAATCCCTGCGTTCCCCTTTTGAGGTGCTTCAAATGATTTCATTTGATTTGATACTGTCGAATCAACAGTAGGAACAGAAGCACAACCTGACAAACCCAAAAGGAATGCGGAACACAGAATTACTTTATTTTTCATGTTATTAACCTAGCTACGATAAAATCGCGCCAACCATACTATAAATAAATACGTTCACTTATTGGTATTTTTGAAATTTGTGATTCAGCCTATGCAATAGCACTCATTTAGCGTATAGGTTGAGCAAACCTTAGCCATATAATAATCACGAGAATAAAATGCCCTGTATCTAACGATCACTAAATGCCACTTTACTCGCTAGACTGATAAGTAGAATACCTGAAACACCTTCAAGAGTTCTTGAATAACGCTGAGAGTGTGGACGACTAAATACCCAATTACCCACAGAGGCGTACAAAACGTTACATGTCGTCGCAAGTACGCTGAACAGCAAGCCAAGTACTAATAATTGCATTGATGTTGAGCTTGCAGACGTATCAATAAATTGAGGCAGAAACGAGAGAAAGAATAGCGCTACTTTTGGATTCAAGACGCTGACGATAACCCCCTGAACAAACACATTTTTATTATTATCAACATTTTTGTTTTCAACGATTTTACTTTCTCCACGCCACATAGACAGTAATGACTGAACACCTAAATAAACTAGGTAAGCGGCCCCTAACCATTTAACAACGCTAAAAGCCAAAGATGAACTCAGAATTATTGCTGACAAACCTAAACATGCCGCTAGTGTATGAAAAAAGTAACCAATACCAAGCCCCAGAGCCGCTTTCAGCCCAGCAGATAATTTACCTTTCATTGTATTGGAAACAATATAAATTACATCAGGTCCAGGAATCATGTTGATAGCGAGACAAGCGACAACAAATAATAATAGTGAGTTTGAATCCATTCTTTTCTCCAAATTAACGTCTTGCGGGATAACATTTCATCGAACTACAAGTAATGCAACGTCCAGGTTTCAATTGGTTATATTTAGTATTAACAACACGTTACTAATACTACAGCACTGCGCGAAGAGCACAATCATGAACAGTGATACGAATTAAATTATGGGCCTTTGTTAGCCCTTTGAATGATAATATTTAGCATCGTTTGGTTGTAAGCTTTTTCTAGCCAGCAGCTCTTATGGAAGTTAACAAATCGGCTACTTAGTATACTTAATAGACCGTCAAATCAGATAGATTATCTATTCTTATTTCTTCAAGCCTTTTGTGCTTCATTTTCCTGCCTCACTAAGCAGCAACTTAATACTTGCCGCACCAAAAAATAACGCGAACACGCCTTCAAAAACTGCTTTGGATCTGAGATAGGTTTGCCTGACCTTTTTATACGCGAAAAGAAAAGCATAGCCAAAGAAAACCAAAGCACTAACCAGCCCTACAACAAAAATGACCGACAACAATTCCAACGGACTGGCCGTAGGAGGAACCCCTATCGAATAAAGCGCACCGAAAAACAGAATAGCCTTTGGGTTAGTTAAGTGAATTAACACTCCGGTTAAGTAGTTACCCTTCTTTGTCGTTACGTATGTTTTGGGTAACTTTAGCTGCTCGATGTTGCAGGCAGAATGTACGGACTTTAAAGCCAAATATAAAAGATAAAATGCCCCACAATATCTAAGAATTTCAAAAAGCCAAACATTGCTATAGAGTATGGTTGCGAGACCAAAAGCGGCTGAGGTTGACCAAAATAAAGACCCCGTTAAAACACCTGCAGCCAAATACCCACCAAAGCGTCGACCGTGGTTCATTGACGTGCCTGCTATCGCAAGAGTCGCAGGTCCGGGGCTAGCGATGGCAGCGATAGCTGATACGACAATCAGTGAATAATTTATCTCTTCCATTTTTACTCTAAGCCTCCAAATGGAGTTTTATCAACACTTATCGCGGAATACTCTATTGAACGTACATCAGAAGCGTAATACTGATTAAAACACCAAGTGTCACGAATCGAGTTGAGATTCTTTGGTATTTTACTGCTCCAAAATAACATCAAATCCGCCATAAATGAGACGCTTTCCATCAAAGGGCATTGGGTTATTATCTGGACTCATTCGAGGATCACCCATAATCCGCAGCCACCCTGAGTCTCGAACTTCTTTTGAAGGCCAGACTACCCACGAAAACACAACGGTTTCGTTGCTTTCAGCGTTAACTGCCATGGGAAATGATGTGATCTCACCATCTGGTACTTCACTCCCCCACGTCTCAACAACCTTTAAGGCCCCAAACTCCCTGAACATTTCTGCTGCTATTTTTGCGTGTGCGATATACTTTTCTTTATTCGCTGTCGGTACTGCAGCGACAAAACCATCAATGTATGACATAAGTAAACTCCTTTCATTGGAGTTATAACCATAGCTCAATAAAAAGAATGCACATGATGCCAAACCATAGGAGCAGGTACGTAATACAGCTTGAGAGCTACATTCCTAGCTTGGACTTTATATACATATTTGAAAGGTATGTGTTTGGATCAAGCTTAGTTAGCATATTTATAATCTCCAAAACACTCGAATACTCAATACGTTCCTCTTCAGCATGCCCGATCCCACCTATTGTAAAATGAGTAAAGCGGTAATCACGATAAACGTTTTGCAGCTGGCTAGAAATATCTTTGAGTAATCTTTTACTGAGGGCGAATGCAGGGTATTCACTACTTTCTGAAAGCTCTGCTGTAGAGCCAATAGATACAATATTGCATTTATCGTTAAGTGAACCTAAAGCGTTAAGCTCATTGACTAAATTAAGATACCCAATCGGGCCAACATTCATAAACTCAATCAGTTCGTTTGTTGTCAATTCTGAAGACTCTCCCCACATCGACGCCAAATAAACTATGATGTCAAACTCTACACCTTTGAAGCACGTGTAATCTGGTTTTTTATCGGGATCAACGTCAATACAAACAGAAGCGACTCCCTCCTCAACTAGCTTTGATCTAGAAATCGCATAAATTTCTGTACCCTGTAAGTTCGTAGCCAAGAACCTTCCTAGCCCCTTACTACCTCCAACGATTAAAATCTGCATAACCCTATTCCTTGGTTAAGGCTGTCTTTCATATTATCCGCCAAACTGTTCATTAGGCATCACTTTAACGTTTCTATTGCCCTACTTAGTTCTATCTTCAATTTCATCGAATGGTTCAACTGAAATACGCTCTGCAATTTCACTCATCTTCTTCATTTTTTCTGGGTTACTAGTTCCCCAAAACCGCTCCCAGTCTTCACGTGTTCGCCACTTGGCAATAGTTAAAACCTTTTCCGGTACATCGTAAGAACGAAGCATAAAACTACCAAGCGCCCCATCTACTGACTCATGAATTGAATCTGTCGTCGAACGCCATATATTTTGAAACTCATCCATTTTTTCACTTGGCACACGCCATTCATACACAACTCTAAACATAACACTTCCATTAAAATTTCTAGATTTAATACGGCAAAGCATTAAGAACACTAAGCCAGGTTAATAGATGAATAAAGCAACATAGTAGAGCGTAGAGCAATCTAAAAAACAAAGCGTAAACGCTCTAAATCACTCCGATTCGATTAGTCATGCACACATTCAAAGATTTCGTATTGCCGTTTAACATTGGCTGTTACTTTTCCCCAATGTGAGGCTTGAACTCTTTCCTGATGTTGTTTAAAAGAGGCTTTGTCGACGAACTCCTCATAGACATCAAAACGAAACGGATTAGTCGAGCTTTGAGTCACAAGAAAAGTAAGGCAGCCCGACTCTTCTAACGTGAGCCTTTTGTGAATTATTAACTCATGTTTTACTAATTCTAAATCCTTTTCCGGAACTAAAATAAAGCCTTTCAATGTTACTTTCGACATATCATCCTCTCACCCCTGTAACCTTTCGTTCAGAAGTAGCCAACACGCCCTCAATCTCAACCTTCATATCGCAAATGTGAATCTCACCATGAATTAAATGCCACGTGTTAGGAATCTATTTCTAATGCCCTATCGACTTACGAGCATAAGGTTATCTCTACCCTTTCTTTGCCTTTACCGATGTTCTTGCGTTTTAATTGAATTTGGCCGACTTCTGATGTGCGCTTTAAGTGAGTGCCACCGCAAGGCACTTGCGCAAACCCATCCACTCTCCAATACCTTCTTTCACTCTCTTGATCGGAAAAGTCACTAATAATAACTGAATCAGAGTTAATCAAATCTTGCACATCAGTTTCAATTTCTTTCAATAGCGGGCCAATACTTTCAGACCACTCGAAATCTATGCGACTCTTATTTTCAGAAATATGCGCGCCTATCTTAACAATGCCTTCCCGACGCTGATAAAACATCTCGAGCACCACTTCAGCCGCAAAGTGTAGCTTCATTAAGGCATATCTACGCTTCCAATCAATATTCGTAGTTACAATGTCACCAAGAGTAAAATTTGGAGAGGATTCCAATGTGTAAATAAGTCGAACACCTAACTTTTGAGCAATCAAAACCGGAATACCATTAATCGTTCCTTTATCACTCTCTTGGCCTCCAGACTCTGCAAAGAAGATAGTCTGGTCCAATTCAACCTTATTTCCGTCTACATTGGTCACTCTTGAGTTAAGTTCTGTTTGGTAGGGATTAACCCAAAATAATTTCTCGCTCATGCTGCTATCCTTGCAGTAAGTCCTATCCGTGATAGTACATTCACTGACCACCAAGTCAATTCAAGAAACCTCGCCGTCAAGTGTAAGGCTGTGTATTGAGTACGAGCAGGCTAGATCTATTAGATGCTTTTAAGGCTGGGTACTAAACGCTGTCCAGGGGTTTAGCTAACAACCCGTAAATTGCTGAATCTGAGACTACTCCATTCACTTCCCAACGCTGCCTAAGGAAACCTTCCTTTATAAAACCTAACCGTTCCAAGACTTTACCTGAAGAAGCATTGTCTGGATCTATCTCAGCCTCGATTCGACGTAGATTCAGTGTTTTGAATGCGTGTTCGATTAATGCAGTTCCCGCCTCTAATACAATGCCTTTACCCCAGAAATGACGACTCACGCCAAAGCCAATTTCTGCGCGCCTAGACTCTTTCACGTGATTAAACAGCATTATCTTACCCAGAAGTTGGCCATTGCTCTTTAGGAAGATGCCTAGTGTCACTTCTGTATTCCTATTCATGGCCTGTGTACTCTTGGCTATAAATGTCCGCGCTTCTTCAATTGAAACCCAAGGGCCAGAGTTCCAATATTTCATGACCTCATGGTCTGAGAAGATGTCAAACAATTCGCTTGCATCATCTTCAACTAGCTCTCTTAGAATTAATCGTTCCGTTTCAATCTTTGTTACTAACATTTTGGGGTCAGCCTTTTGGTTCGTTATTGGTGACGAAAATCCAATAAAAGTGTGAGACACGTAATACAAATGATTTCGTATGAGACTTTTAAACAAGCTCAACGCACGGTAAAAGCGCCACGTGTAACGACTCTATATTGAAGCAAATTTTAGACATTCAAGTGCGTCAACAAGTAACCGTTGAACGCATCAAAGCTTGGGGTGAGTTGATCATAAGTCCTAAACTCAGGCTCAAAATAGTCCATATACTTTATTATCGCTTAGTGACGATTTCCTTCAGTACTCTGGCTGGGTTGCCACCAACAACGACATTGTCTCTAAAACTCTTTGTAACGACTGCGCCAGAGGCTACCACCACGTTGTTCCCAAGTGTTACGCCAGGGTTGATTACGGCATGGCCACCTATCCAACAATTGTCACCAATGTTTATGGGCTTTGCTAGCTCTAAACCACTGTTCCTCTCGATAGGATCTAAGGGATGAGTCGCAGTATAAATGCCAACTTGAGGCCCAAGTAAACAGTTATCACCAAACTTAACTTCCGCAACATCCAAAATCACACAACCAAAATTAGCGTAAAAATTATCTCCAACGTGAATGTTGGATCCGTAGTCGCAATTGAAAGAAGATTCAACATGAATATCGTCACCTGTTGTGCCAAACAAGCGCTTAGTTATTTGAACTCGCTTTTGTTTATGCTCAACAGACGTGGCATTCAATTTTTCAGTTAGTAACCTAGCGCTCAACCTTAACTTTAATAACTCTTCATCACTTGGGTCATAAAGCTCACCTGCTAACATTTTCTCTTTTTCTGACATAAAACTTGGACTCCAATACCAATTTTCTTACAACGCTACATTCAGTATGTGAGTAACGCTACCACCTAAGCGAGGCTGTCCCACCACGAAAACAAAGCCCGACTTGAACCCTAGTCCTCAGCGCTATCAATTTAGTGCACTACCACCACCGTTCTCACTAACTTATCACCGAGACGTTGCCTCTTTTTACCAAGAATGAAAATTGAGTCAATAAAACCGAAGAATGGAGTAATAACATTTCGAAAGAGCGACTGAAAAATATTGCACTTTTTACCCGTTCTTGCACTTATAACTGCAATGCCCAAAAGTTTTTTACCCACACTTTGACCATTTGGTAAACAATCAGAAAAAAGGTAATACGATACAGTCGCAGTTACTGCTGTAGCGCGCACAAGCTCTTTTTCAATACCGATTTCTAAGCCGACCTATAAAACGAGAGTAAAAATGCTAAAACTGACAAAAAGATCAATCATTTGTCCAACACACCTAACTCCCGGACTAGCCAAAACGTAATTTTCTAGAGTAAATTTTCCTGCATTTTTCATTTTAAAATTTGGACTAACAATTGTTTATTTGTGAACTAACGCTATTGAGACAGTAACATCCCCACTAAACCTAATCCATACTTCCGTAAAGCAAGGTCGAACCTGATTTTTCTATCTTTTCAATATATTACCACGCTTGTTCTAAAGGCTAGATTGGTAATATTTCAACATCTCTTCTTGATTAAGCGCTTTACTTTCTAACTTTTGTTGATCTTTAAAGATTTGAGCTAATGAAGGGAGAATTGAGCGATTTACTTTATAGTCATCAGACCAAAGTTTCCCTCTCATCACCGCTTTCGCACAATGAAAGTACATACTCTCTATGACTATTTTGATAACAACCTTAGGATCTTTACTTCCATCGGGGCAAGCAGATATCAAGTTGGCGTCGGTGTGAATACTTGCGATTCCTTTAATACGGAGCACTTCATCAATACCGTTTACCATCAATAACAACCCTACCTTGGGGTTACTAATGATATTTTTTAGACTATCGATACGATTGTTCCCCGAGCTATCAGGGAGCAGCAATGTTGATTCATCTAAAACTTTTACGAAGCCAGGCTCCCCTCCTTTAGGAGAAAGATCGATATACCCTTGTGAATCAGCGGTACTTAGAACTGCAAAATGGCAGTTATTAATTAATGTAATCGCATGAACATCCAGCACAGGCAGAGCTTTATTTTTAGCTCTCGCACTTGGCTCTGCGTAAATTTCTTTTAACTGCTCTATTGTTTTAATTTCACTCATTCAATGTTATTCCTTCACTATCGTATAATGCTTTGCTTGTAAGCAAGCAGTAACTCTGACTTCTTGTATAGGCACTCGACATAACTCATCGTAAAAATACTACGAGTACAAATTATCTCTTTAATGCCTTGTTATCTAAAGATTTAAAGTTTTTCACTAAACTCCCCACACTGCTTACACTTATAACCATGCTTGTAAAAAAACAGTGGAAAACCCAGTAAAATAAAAACTAAGAAAGCTGGGCGTTTACCTTTTGTAAATGCAAATAGATCTTTACTACCACATTTAGGGCAAACGTCTTTTTCTTCATCAACGTCAACTTCATTTCCCAATGATTCTGAGAAATCGCTACTAAGTATTTGTTTCGCATCTTCTGCATCACTTTCGGCCACCATCAGACGGACGCCGCCTATTGCATTTGAATAAAGCCACTGAGTATTTACCGTGTGCTCGTCAGCGATGTAACTTTCTATTCCGACACTATCTAGGCTTGCTCTCGCAATATGAGCTTCATGAGGAAAAGAAAACCTTGCTACTACAATCACATATTACTCCTTGTGGGAAAACGCGCACGTAAGGCATAAGAAACGCTAATTGAAAATGCCACGTGTAGTATTTCTTTTTTAACAATTTATTAGCCCACTACAGACTAATACATATACCCTAACCAATCTATATGACCAACAGCCCAAGTTTTACCGCTGATAGGTTTAACATATAAATCATCTAGTTGCTCTACAGCGACACCGTAATTTTTATGTTCGTGAACTCGCAACCAAGAACTTAGAGAGTTAAGGCGCATATAACCATTAGCCACATAAAAACGCTCCAAATCGGAGACTAAAATGATGAAGTCGACATCTTTAGTGGACGCATACTCGCTGAGTTGAGACAACATTTTTGTGCCAATACCTTGTCTTTGAACTGTGCTCTCGACACAAAAGTCACTCACACCTAATACTTTATAAATTTCATCACCAACGCGAACAACTCTGTAGTCTAATCCCATGTAACCAACTAACTGATCACCTTCGTAATTCAGAACTCTCATATGCGGGAGTTGCTTATAGTAAGAGCGAGTAACTTAATGTTCAGGAAACGACTGGTTTCTAAGAGCTTCAATTGCATTATGCTGTGCTTTAGATAACTCGATTTCTGGGTAAATATCCATATTTGACCTTTGAGTATTAATGACCTTTTGGAGTTGAGCAACGCAATACCGAACCTTCCGCATACCGATTTAATCACTGAGCTCAACGCACAGTTAAAATGCCACGCGTTGCGAATCGCTATTGAACAGTTTGTTAGAATAAATTTATTTACAGCACTTTTTCCGCTGTTTAGTTGAACCGCAAAAGCACAGATCATTTTTTGAAGTTACTTCTCGCACTAGTTTTTCAAGCTTTGAATACGCTAGAGCACGTCTAAAGTCGAACTCGTTAGCTACTTGCGCCGTTATTGCTCCAGCACCTGAAAGATGCAAAGCCTCAAATTCTGCCTCAATGTCTAAAACTTGTTGAACAAGCTCATGTTCTTTTATTGCCATATGCTTTATCGGCATACGACCATTTTTGATGAGAACGGAGATTTCAGGGTCTGGTATGAACTTTACTTTTTTCGCATTTAACGCCGATGGCGATACACAGACTAATTTTCCGTCGGGCTTCTGAACAACTACGTGTGCAGTTAGTCTTAGAACAAGATTACCCCAGACTGAAGTTACCCAGCCAAACACCATCGTGCCAGCATTGTTTTCTAAATGCTTTTGAACATTGTTATAGCAATAATTCAATTGAGAGAACGACTCCGGTTGAATTGGCACATCTAAAACGCTTGATAAACCTAACTTAGTGAGAGCACTTGAAGGAATTATTTTTGGTTCGAACGACTTATATTTAGATATCATCTCTGAAGCTTCCAATTTATTCTAACGCCTTGCTAAGGTGTGAGTAACGCAATACAAAAGCTACCGCACAGCGCCTTAATCACATAAGCCACCGCAAAGTAAAAATGCCACGCGTTACGAATCACTCTTAAGCAATTTGTTAGTACATGCGCTACTTCTATTTATGCGCTCCAAGATATTGAAAACTGGCATGATATGAAAGGCTTTGAACACTGAAGTGAGACGGGCAGCTACAAAACTTTACCGCCATTGAGAAACGTGAGTTGGCTAGAAGAAAAACGCACTGAACAGCCCTACTTTCACTGGCTTCAAATTAGAAAAGGATTCTTTCCTCGTACTTCAACAGCCACACCAAAAATAATCAAGGTTCTCTCAAAAGCCACCACGAAAATGAAGAAGCGCCAAAGAAATAGGCTAAGAGTTAGAAACCGTAAACGGAGAAATCAAAGCGAACACTCCGCATATAGTGCCACCGGAAAGAACATGAAAGGTACAAACTGTAAGGTGTAAAGACGAGCGCCGAAACAGATAAACACCAAAACTGATGACCTTTGATTTCAACCCCGTACAAACGCCCTATTAAGGGGTGAGTAACGCAATACCAAAGCCGCCGCATACCACCTTAATCACTTAAACTAACGCATTGTGAAAATGCCACGCGTTGCGAATCCCTCTTAAACAGTTTGTTATGTGACGGCGACAAAGCCGAACTTACTCCCTATAAAACTTTGAAAACCAATTACTGAATGACTCTTGATACTCTTGCTGAGCCTCTTTAACAATTTCATCAGCATCTTCGGTTTGCTCGATACCACGAACTTTTAACCAAGTGCAATATTCTCCACTATGTTCACTAGGCTCATAGTCATCGGGATCTCGATAGTAGCACACGCTATCCCATTCAATCATGGGCTCACAATCAAACGTTAATATTTGAAGTAATTCATTAAAATTACGAGCTACTACGTGGTAACCACCTTCACTACCAAAAGCAACTATTGGCGCATTTTCTAAGTTTCTATTACCGTCTTTTAGCCAAAAACCATAGGAAGATCCACTTGCATCTGCACTTGCAAATTCATAAATAGAGTTGAGAAACTCTTTACTCTCCGAGTACGTTTTTAAACCCAGTTTCTCTTGATCGATTGAAAACTCAAACCCTTCTGAAAAGTACGCATCTGATGCGACTTCATCATCAAAACTAATCAGTGGCAACAAATTCTCAGGCAACATTAATCCCTCAAAGTGCTCTATTAATTCGTTTTTGATACTCATTAGATACTCCTTACTACTTGAATTACATAACGCCCTGTTAAGGGGTGAGCAACGCAATACAAGAGCCGCCGCATACCGCCTTAAACACTAAAACCAACGCATAGTGAAAATGCCAAGCGTTGCGAATCCCTCTTGAACAGTTTGTTAGGCTATTGACCCTCTGAGATTCTCACGTACGTCCCATTGAAAGTGACATGTAGCCCACCACAACCGTTGTCTTTGCTAACTACGAGGGTATCTTGATCTAATAAAACTTGGAGAGTAAAGCCGTCAACGTCATAGTCTATTTGATAACCTTTTAACGTTACAACTCCGTCGATTTCTCCAAAATTTACAAGGCCAGAAGAAGAGTCACCTACCCAAACTGATGTACCAGATAGTTCGTATGTGTTCGAACCCACCTTAGTTAAGTCAATAAAGGCAGTGTCAGTATCCAATTGATCATTGTTATACCGCTCATAATGCCCCTGAAAACCAGGAAAGACTGCTGCATATGCAAGCGATGAAATAAGCAACATACTTAGAGCTACGCAAACTGTTTTCAAGCTCAAATTCTCCTCAATAGCCTAACGCCTTGTTAAGGTGTGAGGCGCGCAATACCAAAGCTTCCGCATACCACCTTAAACACAAAAACTAACGCATAGTAAAAAAATGCCACGCGTGCCGAATCACTCTTAAACAATTTATTAGGCATAATTCCACGGGGCTTTTACGTCGAAGTTAGACCCAGGGTCTTCACCGTTGAAAGCGCCCACATATAGTACTTTATCGTTTCTAATTATCCACTCCATACCATGCTCAGGTTCCCACTCACAGTTAAGTTCCATGTGAATTACTGGCTCACCGACTTCTGAGTAAGGAACCAACAACACGCTTGGATATATTAGTTTGAGAACTTCGTGTGGACTAGAGAATGATTTGAGTGGTTCACCTATTGCTTCTAGGTAACTATTACAATAGCTGATAGATGCTCTACAAAGTTCATCGACTATCTCGGCTTGTAACCCATCCAAGTAATTCGCACACATTTCTGCAAAATGAAGGTCATCAGTTTCAGCGGATAAAGCGATGTACTGACCGAACATTCGAAAATACACTTCACCTTCGATTTCACATTCACTTATTTCAACATTCTTTATAAGTTTCATTGTGTTTTCTTCCTTTGCTGGTGTACCCCACAAAAAGTAGACAGTACATAACTACATACTTTCGTACTCAACTGGGCTGACGTGCCCCAACGCTGAGTGTCTTCTTCTGCGATTGTAAAATACCTCGATGTATTCGAAGATGCCCATTCGGGCTTCTTC